>JAFGIJ010000136.1 GCA_016929655.1 Clostridia bacterium | reverse complement strand
TAAATATTTTAGACAGACGTAAATATTTTAGACAGACGTAAATATTTTGAACAGACGTAAATATTTTGAACAGACGTAAATATTAGGATAGGGATTTGTTACAAATTGTTAACATTTGATATGTTGACTTTCAGGTGTGCTGTGTTAGAATTATTTTAACTGACCGACTGGTCGGTCAGTTTTGTAAAAGTTAAAAATATGTATAAAAAACTGATTTAAGCAAGGAAGTAATAAAATGAATTTATCCAAATTAAGTGTAAAACGTCCTGTAACCGCTCTTATGATGACCCTGATCATCATTCTTCTTGGAGTTGTGTCATTGACCAACCTGCAGCTTGACCTTTTTCCGGATATCAATCTCCCCTATGCCGTTGTTTCAACGTCATATACCGGTGCAAGTCCTGAGGAAGTCGAAAACATAGTTACCAGGAATATCGAAACTGCTATGGCAACTGTAGGCAACATAAAGACCATTAGCAGCACATCAAGCGATGGCAGCTCAATGGTAATCCTTGAGTTCAACCAGAACACGGACATGGATGCAGTCATGCTGGACATGAGGGAAAAACTTGACATGATTTCTCCTTATCTCCCCGATGATGTATCTGCACCAATGCTTATAAAATTTGATGTAAATATGATTCCTATGATGGGTTACTCTGTATCCTATGATGATAATGACGACTGGGCAACAACACGATGGACTGAGGATGTTCTTGTCCCCCGCCTTGAGAAGCTTGATGGTGTTGCAAGTGTATCAGTCAACGGAGGTGTTGACCGAGAAGTAAGGATAACACCTGATTATGCCAAAATGGCCGAACTGGGTATTTCCGAACAAATGCTTTCGCAGATGCTTGCAGCAAATAATCTCAACCTTCCCGGTGGAAGTGTTTCTGATGGTTCAATTGACTATTCGGTCAGAACCCTTGGAGCCTTCAGTGATGTCGCTGATTTGAAGGAAGTTGCTTTCTTTTCTCAATCTACAATGAAAACGGTTACATTGGCTGACTTTGCTGATGTTTCATATGAAGATATCCGCAAAGACTCCTATACTAAAGTCAATGGAAGAGACAGCATTACAATCAATATACAAAAGCAGTCCGGTTACAATACTGTAGAAGTCGCAGGCCTCGTTAAGGATGAAATGGCATCGGTAAGTGATGAGTACTCACAGGCTTCGTTAGTCCTGACACTTGACCAATCTGAATATACTGAAATGATGGTTAAAAACGTAGGGATGACCGGTTTGATTGGTGCCATCCTTGCAATCCTGATCCTATTTATTTTCCTGAAAGATATTCGACCGACATTCATCATTGCAGTAGCAATACCAATAAGTGTGCTTGGTGCGATAACAATTATATATTTCACAGGTATTACCCTGAATATGATTTCCATGGGAGGTCTGGTCCTAGGACTGGGCATGCTTGTAGACAACTCAATTGTTGTAATTGAAAATATTTACAGACTGAGAAGCCAGGGTGTGGGCATGAAAAAAGCCGCCCGTGATGGTGCAACACAGATATCAGGTGCCATCATTGCTTCTACACTGACAACGATTTCCGTATTTTTACCGGTGGTTTTCCTGGAAGGTTTTACAGCTGACATATTCAAGGAAATGGCACTGACAGTATCAATTTCACTTCTTGCAAGTCTGTTCATTGCGCTGACACTTGTTCCAATGATTGCCTCCAGAACTCTAAAAGCTGATAAGTCAACCCACCATAAGGTTATGAACGCAACCACAGGATTCTATAAGGGAGTCCTTGGCTGGACACTCCGGAACAGAATTGCTGTGGTTTCCATATCACTTCTGCTATTTGCCGGCAGCATATTTGGTGTTCTGGAGCAGGGAATGGAATTCTTCCCCGAATCAGACCAGGGACAGCTTTCAGTTACCATTGAAATGCCTGTTGGTACTGAGTTTGAGCAAACTGTTGAAAAAGTTTCAGAAGTAGAAGCTATCCTCGAAAGTTATGACGAAGTGGAGATAATCAGTGCAAGTGTTCTTGGCAGCGGAGGTATGTTTGGTTTTGGCGGAGGCAGTGGAGCAGCCGATACCGGCACCATAACCGTGGTCCTGGTACCAAAAGCTGACAGAGACATCACAACTTCTGAATTTTCTGATGATTTCAGGGAAAAGGCTGCCTCTGTCGAAGGAGCTGAAATTTCCATTTCAGCCATTGACAACCCGGGAATGGCTCTTTTCGGAGGTTCCTCCATCACTGTTGAAATCCAGGGAGATGATCTTGAACAATTGCGGAGAATTTCTGAAGATGTCAAGGCGGAATTTATGGTTACAGAAGGTGTTGCCGAAGCCGAAACCAGCATAGAGACCAGCGCACCTGAAATAGTCATTCTTCCAAACAGTGAAAAAATGGCTTTGAGCGGTCTTACGACATATCAGATTGCCAATGCTGTCAGTTCTTCGATACAGGGGGCCCGGGTTACTACAATCAGGCTTGATGGGAATGATGTCAATGTAAGAATAATGAAAGAGGACACAGTAACAAGGGATTCAATCGAAGATATAAAGCTTACAACTCCCCTTGGCACCAATATTAATCTGGGATCTGTTGCCGATGTTGAAATAAGGGAGGGAGTTACCTCAATAAGCAGAGAAAACCAGAAGAGAATAGTCACAGTAAGCGGCCAGCTGGCCGATGGATATGACCCTGGTACTGTTGGTGAAAGCATACAGAATTGGATTGACAGCTATGAAGTAGACCAAGCTTATAGTGTTACTCTGGCAGGAACAAACGAAGAAATACTTGAAGCATTCGGAAATCTGTTCCTTGCACTTGGAATCGGTATATTGCTTGTATATATGATAATGGCGGCACAATTCGAATCACTCATTCACCCGTTCATCATCCTGTTTTCAATTCCGATGGCCTTTACCGGTGGTTTCATCGCACTGTGGATTACAGATATTCCAATCAGTGTACCTGCTTTCATAGGAATGATAGTCCTTGCGGGAATTGTAGTAAACAATGGAATCGTTCTGGTTGATTATATCAACAAGCAGAGGAAAGAAGGCAAAAACAAGACAGAAGCCATTCTAGAAGCAGGCCCGGTAAGGCTCAGACCGATTTTGATGACAGTATTCACAACAGTTCTTGCCCTGGTTCCAATGAGCCTTGGTACCGCTGAAGGGACAGAGATGATGGCCCCTATGGCAATAACAGTAATCGGAGGCCTGCTCTTCTCAACTCTTCTTACACTGCTGGTGGTACCTGCGATGTACTCCCTCATAGTCAGGGATAGGAAAAATTCCGATTCCAAAAAAAAAGGTGGGAGTAAAAATAAATGAGTGACAAGAAAGAAAAAATTCTAAAGGCTGTTCTGGAACTGTTCCTTGAAAATGGTGCAGGCAGCCTCAAGGTATCCAAAATTGCCACAAAAGCCGATGTCGGAAAAGGGACAGTCTATGAGTATTTCAACAGCAAGGAGGATTTGTTCATTGGTGCAGTTGAATATGGTCTTGACCTTATGACTGATATGATCAGTGAGAAGGTTACAATTACAGCAACTTTCAAAGACAGCTTTTTTTCTCTTGTTGACTGCATCTTTGATATTGTTCTCAAAGGGCCCTTTATTTCACTGGCTGCAAATCCCGGAAGTATGCCCTTTACGGGAGAAACTATTTCGAGATTGAAACCCATAATTGAAAATGCACATAAGTCATTTCTTAAATTGCTTGGAACAATAATCAACAAGGGTGTTGAAGAAGGTATTCTGGCTCCACCGAAGTCAGATGAATATCTGCACTTAATCCTTGTAATGGTTACCAACATGACAATGCAGCAGACACGTAAAGGCAGCAGGGATATGGAATCTTTGAAACAATTTTACTATGATGCCTGTGTCAAACTATTGAGTTAGACCAATGTTATAATTGTATATTCAGACGACAACTCCCAGGTAAACCATTGATTTTGGCAAACAACTCTTAGTTGTTTGCCATAACAATTTTTGGGCACTAAAAAAGACGTTTCCTGATAGGTTCCAGAGCAAGTATAAGAGGAAGTCCCAGTCCATAGCATACTGCAAGCTGACCCAGGCCGACATAGAGCATTCCCATATAAAACGGGACATTGACAAAGTATGCCACCAACGGACCTACAATAAGGGCATTTGCAAGAACAGGAGGAAGCGGAGCCAGATACCTGTTCTTGATTTTATATGTTGCTATTGCAGCAATGAGTGTTGCAATGCTTCCAAATACAATGTCAAGGATCCCATAAGGTCCGATTATATTTGCAATCAGACAACCGATGAACAATCCCGGTATTGCTGCGGGAGTAAAATAAGCCAGGATGGTCAGTGCTTCAGCCACTCTGAATTGCACCAATCCATAACTGATAGGTGCCAGAGCCAGAGTAAGTGCAGCATAAAGAGCCGCAATTACTGCTGCCCTGGCCAAGAATGCAGGTTTAATGTCTTTCATAATTCCCATCCCAATTTATTTACAATAAAAAAACGGGAGATAACCACCCGTCTGAAAAATAATCCTAGTTTTGTTTACAGACAGGATGGTTACGAACTGTCTTTGCTATTGCCGCAACATTTTATGACTTTTTTAAATCAAAGTCAACTTATTTCATGTGCCCTGAAATCTCCATTACTTGGAATCCTGTCCGTAATAGGCACTATCCCCGTGTTTTCTGAGAAAGTGCTTATCTATTAAATTCACATTGATTTCACTGATATTGCTGTTGAGAAGACTTGTTCTATAGGCTGCTTCTGCTATAAATTCAAGGACTCTGGAGTTTTGAACTGCATCATTGGCATCCACACCCCATGTGAAAGGACCATGGGAAGCAACCAGAACTCCCGGTATCTGGTCCTCATTGATTTTTCTGAAAGTATCAACTATAAGCCTACCCGTATTCGCTTCATAGTCACCTTTGATTTCTTCATCGGTATATGGCCTGCTGCAGGGTATCTCACCCCTGAAATGGTCAGCGTGGGTAGTTCCATATACGGGGATTCCAATGTTAGCCTGGGCATAGCTTGTTGCCCATAATGAATGAGTATGGCAAACTCCCCCGATATTTGGAAAATTTTTATAAAGGATCAAATGAGTCTGAGTGTCACTGGACGGTTTCAAATCGCCTTCAATAATATTTCCATCAAGATCAATAACCACCATATGGTCAACCTTAAGTTCATTATAAGGAACCCCGCTGGGTTTTATAACAACAATTCCCTCTTCCCTGTCAATGCCACTGACATTTCCCCATGTAAAAGTTACCAGACCCAGTCTTTCCAGATTTTTATTGGCTTCAAGGACTTCATTTTTCAAAGTGTATAGAATAGGCATATCAATCGCCCTCCTTAATCTTCTTAAGTCTCTTCATTACATCGTTGGCACCTTTTCCAAAATAGTCATGCAGGATGCTGTATTCTTCATAAAGTCTGTCGTAGATTGCTTTATTTTTTTGATCAGGCTTGTAACTGACATCCTTGACTCCGCCCATGATTCCGGCAGCCTCAAATATTGAATTATATCCTCCTTTTTCAGCTCCCGCAGCAACAGCTCCGAACATGGCAGAACCCAGTGCAGGGGACTGATCACTTTTGGCAATCTTTATCTCCATTCCCGTGATATCTGCATAAATCTGCATCATCATAGGATTCTTTTCAGCGATTCCACCAGCAGCATACAGTGAGTTTACAGGCACGTTGTTTTGCCTGAAAGTTTCTATTATCATTCTTGTGCCATATGCTGTTGCTTCGATCAAAGCACGGTAAATTTCTTCTGGTTTTGTAAGTAGTGTACATCCTAAAAGCATACCGGTCAGGTCTGCATCAACAAGCACAGATCTGTTTCCATTCCACCAGTCAAGGGCAATCAGTCCACTTTCCCCGGGTTTGAGCACAACCGCTTTTTCAGCAAGAACATCATGGATGGACAAACCTCTCCTGCGGGCATCATCCATATATGAGCCGGGCACACAGTTTTCAACGAACCACTCAAAGTGATCGCCGACACATGACTGGCCTGCTTCGTATCCGAGGAATCCAGGCATTATACCGTCTTCGACGACACCGCACATTCCAGGCACGATTTCTTCCTTTTCACCCAATACCATATGGCATGTAGACGTTCCCATTATCATGAGCATTTCACCGGGTTTGGTTATTCCTGCTGCAGGCATTGAAACATGTGCATCAACATTGGCCACTGCCACTGCTGTCCCAACGGGCAATCCAATGACCTTCGCTGCTTCTTCAGTCAATTCACCTGCTTTTGTACCCAATGGATATATATCTTCTGACAATTTTTCAGAAACAAGGTTTTCCAGTCCGGAATCAAGGGCTTTAAAGAAGTCTTTTGAAGGGTAACCCTTTTGTTTATGCCACATTGCCTTGTATCCTGCTGTACAGCTGTTCCGTCTTTCATTTCCGGTCATCCAAAAGACAACCCAGTCTGCCGATTCCATGAACCTGTCAGTCTTTTCAAAAACTCCCCTGTCTTCATAATAGACCTGCATGATTTTAGGAATCATCCATTCCGAACTTATTTTCCCGCCATACCTTGATAAAAAATCCTCTCCCCTTGAAACCGCAGTTTCATTAAGACGGTTTGCATATTTTTGAGCAGCATGATGTTTCCATAATTTTATATATGCATGGGGATTTCCCTTCAACTCATCCTTGAAACACAGTGGCGTCCCCTCTTCATCCACAGCAATCATTGTGCATGCAGTAAAATCTATTCCCAGGCCAATTACATCGGAAGGATTTATCCCGGCTTTTTTTATCGCGTCCGGCACTGTTTTCTCAAGAACCTCAATGTAATCTCCCGGATACTGCAATGCCCAGTCAGGCGCGAGCCTTGTCACACCATCAGGTAGAAACTCATCCATAACACCATGGGAGTATTCAAGTACCGACTGGGCCAGTATGTCCCCTGTCGAACAGTCAACTACCACAGCCCTTCCCGACTGTGTTCCATAATCAACACCAACAGCATATTTCATTTCTATAACTCCCTTTCAAGTAAATCTGTTTTGATTACCCTACCATCTATTATTCTATAAGAAGCAACTTCCATTGCCCCCAGGGAGACCTTTATATAAAACTTCAAAGCAGTACTGCTTATATCTACAGTGCGTTCTGTATCACTGCCATTGAAAAGTCTTATTATATAGCCGATTCCATTCTCAGCTTTTTTCAATGCCTGAAGAATGACCTGATCTCCGGAAATTTCCATAAGCTCTCCAGCCATAGCACCTTCTCCTGATGGATATGCAGTGAGGACCATAGGTCTTTCATTGAATTCAAGGGCTTTTCTTTCAATGTTCTTCATAACATCAGCAGTACTACCAAAAATAAGCCTGAATGAATACATCCTCTCCCCTTGGTCGATCCTAGGTGTATACCTGTCTTCTATGACTATTGGATTGTCGCCTATAGGGTGACCTGAATATGCAGGGGATCTAAGAAGTGTCAGCATTATGTTTCCATCACTGAAGCTGCTTCCATACTGGCAGTCATTCAAAACGGCAAAAGTTCTCCCTCCACTGATTGCTGCCACCCATTTTTGGGCAACTGCTTCACCACCATCAGCCGGAAGAGTATCTACGCCCCATGCCGCCTGCCCTTTGTATGACGCATTATTCATACCCGTCGGGAATTCAATTTTCAGCATTCTGTCTGCTTCCGCCCAAAAAACCCTGGCATTAATGTCTACTGAAGTTCCATTGCGTGGAATTATATAAGTAAGACATATCCTGGAATTGTTATATTTAAAATATGCTTCAACGACGGTCCGGACTTCCCCGTCCTCTGTAACACGAACAGGATTGAATTCCTTGAAAGAAGCATTCACAAATTTTGCTGCTTCATCTTTCTCCATCACCCCGAAGTAACCTTCTATGTCAGTGAATCTGTCTACAAGCATTCCCCATGCATCCGCATTGTCTTTGATTACAACAGGCCTTGCTCCATTTGAAAGACACTTGACACCTCTGGCAGTCAATTCCTCAACAAGACCCGTCTTCGTACTGATTTTAACAATCAGATCATCAGTATTAATATTTATATAGCCATCTTCTTCATATGATGCCATGGCAGGTTTTTTATCAAGTGCTTCAAGTGTCAGGTCAAATCTGTTCATTGAAAATGGTTTCAACTCCCCTTTGAATACAACCCTTTTCCGCCAGTCATAAGCGCTGAGAGAACTTGCTTCGCGTTCATCCTGACATGCCACATCCTTACTATTGTTTTTCATATGAGGAACAGAAAACTTCTGCTTTGTATCATTGAACTCATTCATATATTCGCATGTAAATACATCATTCACAGTCCATGGGTGGGGATTATATACATAAATGGGCAATGTCCTGTCCTCTGCTTTTTTATCCCCCTTCATCATATTAAAGAAAGCAGCAGCCTTCAGCCGTGATGCAATTTCCAGTCCATGGTCAAGCATTCTTATGGCATCTTCCTCAGCGACCTGTATGCTGGAACCTGGTAATATATCATGGAACTCACAGAACATCAGGTCCTTAAGTGCTTCAACTGTTTTATTTTTATCATACTTCATCACACCAATAGCTTCAGCAGCAGACATCATCTTTTCTGCAGCATATAACTCATTCTCCAGTTTTCTATGCTTTTGTTTGATTCTTATCTGTGATGTATAGCAGCCCACTGCAAATGGATTAATGGATTCTTCAAATTTCCCCAAAATCTCACCGGTTTGACTAAGTTCTTTGAAATATGACTCAGGGGTTGAATGTAATACTTCATATTCCTTGTTTTCATTTCTGAAGTTTTGTATGGACTCAAGGTCTTCCCTGGAGGGACCACCGCCGTGATTTCCGATTCCCCATAACACCATTCCGGGATTTCTGTCCGGATATTTTTCAATGAATTCTTTGATTTTGCTGACTGATTTTCCTCTTTGTGAGAGATAGAACCTGTATGACCTATGTCCCTTTATCTCTGAACCATCAAAACCCACCCATATAAAATCTTCACCAGGCAGTTTTTTAAGAGATACATCAGGCCTGCAGAAAATATATGAGTCATAACCTGATTTAGCCATTATCTGTACAAGTCCCCTGGTGTGTCCGAATGGATCGAAGTTTATTGCAGTTGTTGGTTCAACCCCAAATTTTTCCATGAAATATCTTTTTCCATATAAAATCTGCCTGGTAAAAGATTCCCCACTGGGCATGTTGCAGTCTGGCTGAATATACCATCCGCCCATTATATGCCACTTGCCGGCCTTCACGAGCTCCTGGATCCTCCTGAACAGGGCAGGTTCAAATTCCTCTACCCACTCATATAGGAGTGCCTCATTATGGTTGAATACAAAACCATCATAGTTTTCGCAGAATTCTGCCGCTATTCTGAATGTAGACAAAGCCTCACCCAGACCCTCTTCCCACTGCCAGAGCCATACAGGATCCAGATGTGCGTTGCATACAAGATGTAGTTTTTTCATAGTTATCCCCCGGAAATATAAAATTCAAAGGTCCTTTGACCATCGATGGAATTATATCACAATAACCCTCTTTGCTTTAATATATTGTGAATGTATAAAGTAAAAAAGGGAACATTATTTGCTTATTGCACGTTAAATTTAATATGAATACCAACAGTAAAATTATTGTATAATTATGGTATATTATAAGCAAGGATTCTGTTGCATGTGCAATTCAAGGCAATGAATCGGCGCATGACATATTTTCAAGGAGATTTTACATGAAGACAATCTATGATTTGTTTGAAACCATTGACATATCCGGCAAGGTGATAGTCATTATAATTCTATGCATCTTTGTGATTGCTTTGCTGGTGGATATTCTGATCAAGATCAAATATCATTCCATTGCAAAACATCTCGAGAGCAGGCAGCAAAGACGATCCGGTGTATTCAAAAATGCCCTGCTCAACAGAATCGTACAGGACTACAAGGCTGCATCGAGCAGTCCCTACAGCGATGTAAATACACAGGCTATTATAGAAAAAACCTTTATGGACGACCTCAAACTTCTCCTCATAGGTGAGAACATGGTCAAGAAAAGCATCGGAATGCTGATTGTCCTTGGTTTGCTTGGTACTTTCATAGGACTGTCAATCTCAGTCAGTGAAATGGTAGGGGTTTTATTACCGGGTGCAAGCAGCACAGGCAGCCTTGACTGGAATTTCATCCTCGAAAAACTCGGTGGTGCAGCCCAGGGTATGGGAGCGGCATTTATTACAAGTCTTGTTGGTATAGCGTTTTCCATTGTTCTTACCGTTTTCTTCATTGCCATGGATTGTGAAGACGGAAAAAACAAACTGATGGTAAATATAGAAGAATATCTGGACAATGTTATTGCAGTGGCAATTACAAAGGACAAGGAAACTGAATACACAATGCTAAATAGAATTCTTCGGGATACTTTCATTGATTTTGGAAACAAGATTGAAACCTCCCTGAAGGACACTGTAAATGAATTCGGAAACAAACTTTCCAATACGGTCATGGATGTATCGGTAACATCGCAGGCTCTTGATCATACAATAGACCGTTTTGATGCCAGCCTTGCCACATTTGCAGAAAGCATCAAGGACTTCTCTGAGTTCAATACAAATCTAAGGAACAACGTTGAGATAATGGATGTCAGCTTCATCAAGATGGCGGAATCCATGTCCTCTTCCGCAAATCTTATAAAAGATAATTATTCTGCCATCGAGGGTTTCTCGACTGATGTCAAGACTGCTGCCTCAGAAATGTCCGCCTTCAACCAGAAGGTTGTCGATGATATGCAGTCATTGGTTGAACAGGTCGATAAGTCAGTATATTCAGTTAATAAGCTTGCAGGCGTCATGAAGGAAAGTGCTGAAACCAATACAGAAACCATTGACAAGGTACAGGAAACATTCATGCGGTCATTTGAAGATGTCAACAGGGAAATCGCAACCATGGCCCAGAAGACGGGTGAGATTTTCTCCAGGATTATGATGGACAGTTCAATTGAAATATCAGAAAAACTGGAATCCAGCATTACTGAAGCAATGCTGGGCCTTGACAAGATAATCAAGCAGTTTGACTCAAACCAGAAAATTCTTGCACAGACCATAGCCGCATTACCCGAACAGACCATGGCCTACAACAGGAATGCTGTCGGCCAGATAAACAGGAAACTGGATTCCCTGAAGGATGAAGTATCCAAATAATTGACGGAGATTGACGAGTGAAAAGATCAAACAGACGTTACTATACCAAGCAGAATACAGAAAATTACTGGCCGTCCTTTGCAGATGTCATGTCTACCATGACACTTGTAATGCTGTTCCTGGTTATGATTGTTTTCATCAGGAATATAATAATTTCAATAGACCTGGACGATGAAAAGGATAAACTCAACACCACACAGCAGATGCTCGAGAACCAGGAAGCCATTCTTATTCTCACTGAAGAAGAGCTTGAGAACAAGCAGGAGCTTATATTGATTCTTGAAGAAAACCTGGAAAGTCTCCAGGACCAGTACTCCAAGGCAGAAAATGAGCTTGGCGACCAGCAGCAGATAATTTTGTTGCTGGCAGACCAAAAGCAGGAGCTGGACAATATAATAGCAATCAATACCAAAGAGCTTACTGAGCTCAGGCTGAAGCTTCAAAGTATTGCTGTATTACGTGCAGATATTTTCGGACGGGTTCAGACTTCAATAGAAGAAACCCTCGGTGAATTCAATGCTGCCGGTGAAAAACTGGTTATAATCGGCGATAATGCCAATCTTTACATTACTGAAAGCCTGGTCTTCGACTTTGCTTCCGCCGAGGTCAAGAACGATGGTAAATCCCTCCTCCGTGAGCTGTCCATTGCATTTGAAAAAATACTTGATGACCCTGAAGTAAGGGATGTCATCGATTCCATATCAGTCGAAGGACACACTGATGACATTGGTTCGCCAGATGCTAACAGAACCCTATCCACCGAAAGATCCACAAATGTTCTTAATTATATAATGGCATCTAACCCCTCACTTGAAGAGAAGTACGGCAGTTTCTTTGCTGCTGCAGGTTTCTCAGAACTTAGGCCTATTGCTGACAACACCACCGAGGAAGGCCGTGCAAAAAACAGAAGGATAGAATTTTCAATCAAAATCAAGGATGACAATGTTCAAAAGATTATAGAAGATTACCTGGAAAGTTCGCCCGGAGCGGGAGATTGATTTATGAGTGAAAACGAAAACCAAAACTCCAATATGGAAAATCTGAAAGGGTACTATGCCTATTCATATCTTACTCTGTCAGACGGCAATTACAGGAATGCAGTAAATGGCTTTAAATACACCTTGAAAAACGGCATTGAACCTGAAAAGTCGGCCATCGGTCTTATCTGTTCATACAGCTGCCTGGGCAATTATACCAAGGCACTGTCACTATATGATGAGTATAGTGATCTGTTGGTTTTTAACACAGCATTCCGCCATAAGCTTGTAACTGATCTTTCCTACTTTTTGTCAAAGGACCAGACAGCATTGAATCTCAAACGCAGGAATTATCTGTCCTCCATACGGCTGAACTTTATCATGAATAAAATATGCGAAAGACATACAGGTGAGCCTGCCAATATCGTGACAATGATTCTTCTTTCATTCTGGCTGTCATATGCTGGTTACTCATGTGAGTCTACGGTAGATGCTGCGCGAAACTGTTTGTTCATGAAAACACTGGATGATGGATTCAGGTGGAAATTACTCGGAAGATTATCCATTGAAGACAAGGAACTTCTTTTGGATGATGATCTTGCTGCTCTCTTTTCAGACATCCCGGTTGAAATAGCTTCTACAGATTATGTCAATACATTGATTTTATCTCAACTTTTCAAGGGTAATCTTGAAAATGCACGTAACAAAATTGAATTATACAGGAACAAGGGTCATATATTCACAAACGAACTGATGTGGAATTTTGTCAAACTTTGTGTTGAACAGGATGAAATTGACGACCTGACTGTAAATTTCGCAAAGCATCTGATTGGCGAAGGATGGAATGATTCATATCTGGCAGAAGTAATAAGGTTCGGATATGCAAACCGAACCCGTTACAGTGTCAGAAAGGAAATCAACACCCTGGAATACTTCGATCTCTAGACGAGCTTTACTTTGTTTCTTAGTGTAGCCGATAAAATAACTGCAAGCGTAGAGTTAACTCCTGCCTGAACAAAGTTAAGAGGTAGTTCTGTTATGGCAAATGTCATTCCAAATGTTTTATCAAGATATGGAAGCAAAAGCCATTCAGAAAGAAAATATCCTGCTACAAGTATCAGGCCCCCCGCTACTGCCGCAATGATTACTGATTTCACTGAACCTTTTTGAGCAATTTTACCTGCAACAAATCCCTCAATCCCTTTTACCACAAAAGTGAATGGCGCAAATATGATCCCCCCCGGATAAGTAATATCAGCAAGGGATGCCCCTATGGCTCCTGCAAATGCAGCACTTGTCCCCCCCATCATAACAGCACAAAGAATTATAACGCTGTCTCCAAGATTGATATATCCGGGAGGTATAGGTCCTGGGAACGCAAGAAATCTTGTAGCAAGGAACACTAGTGCAGTGAACATTGCAGTGAAAGTTATTTTTCTGGTTTTTTTATCCATCTCAATCCTCCAAGGCGGAAATCATTGCAATGATTGTTTCCACCTGTTTATTTGAAGCAATAAAGGGTATTCTACCGAAATGTTCTGTGTAAGGCAAATGCACGAATCCGGTTTTACTCTCCTTGGTTCCATTTTGTTCATCATACAGCATTCTGTAGAACAAGTCATTGCACACGAATGTTCCTGCTGAGTATGAGGCTACCGCCAGCTCTGTGTCACATGCTGCAAGCATTCGAAATACCGGCAATCCCGATGAGTAAGCAATTTCGCCTCCGGTAATTATTGTATTGTCTTTCAGTATCTGCCCCTGATTATCAGGAGATTCCGAGTTGTTTATATTGACTGCAATGGTTTCCAATGAAATTTTGCTTCGTCCCCCGGCCTGTCCCATACAAAGAACAAAATCCGGTTTAACTCTTTGAATTGCTTCAGTCAAGACAGCCCAGGCAGTTTTATAGACTACAGGCAGAACAACTTTGGTTATACTTACAGTTTTGCAGACATCAGGTATCATATCCATTACTATAGCCGATGAATTTATATCATCATT
>JAFGIJ010000135.1 GCA_016929655.1 Clostridia bacterium | reverse complement strand
TCATTGGTCATAATATCCTCAGTCCCCAAATTATATCTGCAATGATAAGGTTGTTGCATAATATTGATAGCTCATTCCACTACACCCATTGATTGCGTTGGTTTGATTTTCAGTGAGGCAATTATATCATATTCAAGTTTAGAAAATGAAAACTTATAATGCCTCAACTGCTGAAGTTTTATAAAGCAATTTGCAGCTGAATATATCTGACCATTTAACAGAATCAATAAATACATCAGGAAGAAGCTGGTACAGTAAACCATATGTTGAAGCCAGGCACAGAAGTCCATGAGTGGTTATTTTGGCATATGCATTCTGGTCTTCAAGGATGTGCTCAAGATAAGTATAATATTTCATAACACTTTCCCTGACTTCGGCTTTTCTATAGTCAGATAATCGGAGCATTGAAGCATAGGCATACAATGCATCCATGTCAAGATAACTGAATGAGTCGCCTTCAAACCAGAAACCATGTTCGTTTTGCAAAGCCAGAACAGAATCAATGACCTGGTCAGGATATGGAAAAACTTTTCCATGAAGTTCATAAATGGGGTAGATATGCACAAACCCACCCAGAGGTTGATATTTATTTTCAGGAATTGTATTTTTTCTCCACATACCGGTTTCAGGATCGAGATTTTCATTCAGCCAGTCTATGACAGTATCAATCCACTCTTTGGTACAGGAACGGCTTGTGGAATACATCATCGGACCACCCCAGAAACCACTGGTCCATTGACAGGGCCAGTCTATGTTTTCCAGTCTCTTTACTATTTTTTCCGAGGTGTTGAATTGTTGGTAGAATTCTACCGGCGATGGTTGTTTTCCACCCAGATAACCCAGTGCTCCTATAACCATACCGTTGGCATGTGATAGGGAGTGCCGCGGGATGACATCCTTGTATGTTCCATCATGTCTGTAATCATCAATGTAAGAATTGATGTGATCAATCCAGTCAAGTCTTCTTTGGTCTCCAAGAGTAGTGCTGTCAATTCCCATTACTGCAAAGGCTATAGCCGTATCCAGGCTGGCATACAGGTTTGTTCGGCTTCCGGGAAGCCAGCGATAGCACCCATGGGGGCCTTCCTTGTCTTTTCTGGATTCAAAAAGATTCAAAAGTTCTATGCGTTTCAATGATAAATCAACTTTCATTGGTCCTCCTTGTATAAAGCAGCAAGGCAAGTACAGAAAGCACTATCAAACCTGCAAACATTGCTGCAAAGCCATAATTTTTTGACTGGATATAGTAACCCGGACTAACAATCAGGGTATAAAGCAACATGCCGATTGACAGTGGGTAAATAAATTGTGCTATGCGAGAATTTTTAAGCTGAAATATACCGGCAAGAATCAGTATTAATGCAGTAGAAAACTCTGCAGTAAGATGAAGGATTATTTCTGCCTGATTGGTTTCCAGTTCAGGAACCTTCCCGGTAATCAGGAAAAAAGACCACATCAAAAACATCATCAATCCGACTGTAATCACATAAGCAGAGCAGAATCTTTTATATTTCATTTTTCGTCCTCCTTATGGTTTTCAAATATGGATTTTTTAATTTCACGTTTATATATATCAAGGTTAAATGCTTCGGATAATGCAAAGGGTTTGACTGCATCTTCGCCTAAATTACGGATTCTGTTTGATGTTCTTGGAAGAACGAGATCTGCTTCTGACAGCGAAAAGTCATCAGACTGTACTTCACAATCCAGTAGTTCTATATATTCAGCTGTGTAGTTTTTCAATATTCCATATATATCGTAGGGTTTACCATTGAAAACATGATTACAGACAATTTTGTTTCCAATGTATTTTTCCAGAAGTGGGTTATAAGTTGTATCAATGCTTGAAACTGCCTCCTTGTTGACTTTTGTTACATAAGTTTCAGAAGAGGCATATGACGGATTGAATGTTTTTAGTTTACCTGAGAATGCGGTAAAAATATCCATCAGTGAGTCCCTGATTATTTTAAAGAATATATTGATTGCCCTGGCTGCTTTTCTGAAGATATTCGGATGATAGGTCTTCTTTACCATCCTGAGGCGGTCTTTTCTGCGCCTGGAATCCATGTCTTTGTGAAAACGGACAAAAAACCTTATATTGGGGTACTCATCTTTGTATATTATGTAACTTCTCTTCTCATCATTGCCTTGGAGATCACTAATAAGTTCACATCCTGTGTTTTCGACATCCAGCCGACCTTTAACATTCTGACCATTGTTGAAAAACACAGTCACAATGTCTGCCTTGAAGCTTTTTAAGCATTTATCCTTTTTTAAATGGTTTATAAAAGCAATAAGGATAGTTGAGAATACTATTATTGCAACTGTTATCAAAAAGCTGCTGTCAAAGACAGCTGTTTTTGTGACCGTTGCAGTTGTACTCAACATGGTAAAAAACATAATAATCCCCCGGCGAGACCGTTTATAAACATGATAATGTTTTTTGGTGTAATTGGCAAACCATCATGTCAATAGATTGGGAAGGAAAGTGACTATTCCCGGGAACAAAAGCAGTAAGCCGAGACATACAAACAGTGCGATAAGGAAAGGCCATATGCCCTTGAATATGGTTTCTGTCGGGATATCCTTTGCGACGCCTTTTATTATAAAAACATTCATGCCAACGGGAGGTGTAATAACGCCCATGGCAACCACAAGAACTATAACAACACCGAACCATATAGGGTCATATCCAAGCACACCGACGGCTACCGGGAAGAATATTGGTATTGTGAGAAGTATCAATGCAAGAGCATCTATAAAACATCCTAGAACAAGATATATCAGTAATATGACAATCATTACACCAAAAGGGGGAAGAGCCAGGGAAGAAGCCCAGTCGGCAAGGGCAAAAGGAAGCCTGCTTATAGCCATAAACCTTCCAAACACCGTTGCTCCGGCTACCATCATCATTATCATTGCTGTTGTTCTTACTGTGTCCATCAGGGATTTTTTAAATCCATCCCAACCCAGCTGCTTTCTTAATAAGGTAATGATCAATATACTTGCAGCTCCGACAGCTCCTGCTTCTGTTGGGGTGAACCAACCAAGAAGAAGTCCGCCGATTGAAATAAGGAAAGTAATCATAACTTCAAATAATCCATCACCCAGGGATTTGAATCTTTCGGCCCATGAGGATTTTGGTCCTACGGGACCTAGTGCAGGATTTCTTTGCACCAATATTCGTATGGTTAACATATAAAGAACCATAAGAAGAATACCGGGTATGATTCCTGCAATAAAAAGCTTGCCAATGGATTGTTCCGAAGCTATACCATAAATTATAAAGATTACACTAGGTGGAATGAGAACGCCAAGGGCGCCTCCGGCTGCAACGCTGGCTGATGACAGGGAATCATCATAATTATATGCTTTCATTTCAGGGATTGCGATTGCTCCCATTGTTGCTGCTGTAGCTGTATTTGATCCGCAGATTGCGCCGAACATAGCACAGGCTGCCTGGGTGGCTATTGCCAGTCCACCGGGTTTGTGCCCGATCATGCGATAGGCAAAACGATATAGATTGGTTCCAACACCTGAGTAAAAGGCTATGAATCCCATCCAGACAAACATTGGTATTACACTCAGTGAATATGAAGAAAATGTTGAATAGACTTCACCGGCTGACATACTAAAGGCAGCAGAAGGCGAAACAATCATGCCAAAGCCAAGAATGCCGACAATCAACATGGCAAAGGAAATGGGCATCCTGAATGCAATTAAAACAAGAAGCAATAGAATTCCAAGTAATCCAATTAGTTCAGGACTCATTTTAGCCTAGCCTTTCCGATGGACTCCTTGATTTTTATGACATATACGAGACATAAAAGGGCAAAGCAAACCGCCATTATAAAGATAAATATATAAAATGGAGTCTGGGTTGTAGGAGACAACTGGTTGTTGTTCATTGCCTTGATTGCATATCCGAATACATTCCATGTAAATAAACTCATGAAGCCTGTAGCTGTAATGCCGGTGATAGTATCAATTATTCCCCGTGCAGTCGGTTTAAATTTTTCAATTATAAAATCGACGGCAATATGAGCATTGACCACCAGCACATATGCCAGGCCGAAGCTGATTATAATTACAGAAAGAAAACCTGTAAACTCATATACTCCTAGAAGCGGTCTGCCGAAAACCCTGCGCAGGATTACATTTATTACAACAAGTAACATTGCAATTACAATCGATGCGCCTGCAGCAAGGTTGAATATTTCAGCTGCTTTGTTAACAAAGTTTTCTATCTTTTTCAATCAGTAACCTATCAATATATTCCGTTGTATTTATCGGCCAGGGCTTTGACCGTGTCAAGGGCATCATCAAGTCCAAGGGAGGTCATGTTATTGGAGTATTCATCCTGTATTCCCTGTACCTTTTCTATCCAGATGGCGGCTTCTTCTTCTGTAAGGTCAATAACCTCCATGCCCTGTTCATTGATGGCATAATCCATGCCTGCTTCATTCTGCATATCCCAAAGGCCGATTCCTACTTCCTGATGGAAGGTTTCAGTGGTTTCAGTTATGATGTCCTGTAGTTCCTTTGGCATTGAATTCCATTTATCAAGATTCATTGTTACAAAAAACAATGTATTGTAAAGAAACGGAGTCCTGGTTATATAATCTGTGACTTCACCATGCTTCCATCCCTTCAGGACTTCAACAGGTGAAAGATTTCCTTTTACTATTCCTTTTGAAAGGGCTTCATAGGCGTCGGACTGTGGCATGCCGACTGGAATTCCACCCAGGGCTTCGATGGTTTTTGCGCTTAGTCCTGTTGCCCTGATTTCCAGGCCCTGTAAATCTCCAAGATTTCTGACGGGGGTTGTTGTAAACAGGTCGCCGGGGCCTGTTGCTATAACCATAAGAAGTTTTGTGTCCTGTACTTCAGCCGGGTTTAATTCCTTGATGCCTTCCCAGGCAACCATGCTGGCAACCTTTGAATTTTCATAGATAATTCCGGGAAGTTCAAAAGCTTCAAGTACCGGGAACTGACCTCTGGTATACGAAAAACATGACAGGCCGATGTCTGCAACACCTTCTACAACCTGGTTGTAGGTTTCATTTGCTCCTACAAGAGTTCCACCGCTGTAGCTTGTGATTTTAACCCTGCCGCCGGTTGCTTCATCAATTTTATTAATCCATCCCTGTACAAATACTGTTTCCGCAGGATGTGTTCCAGGGAAGAAGTGAGCAAGAGTGAATTCAAATGTCTCTGTTTTATCTGTTCCTGAACACGAAACAAAAGAAAGTGTCATTGCAGCAATGATTAAAATAATAATAAGTTGTTTCTTGATATTTTTCATATATTTACCCCTATTTCCGCACTACCATACTTCAAAATGCTTTCCGTAAAATTATATATACTGACAGCAGGGGTGTCAAACATAATAACTGGCAATATGCAGTAAATATGTAACTAAATGCATAAATAACAGGAATTGGCAGCCTTGTGGCAATGATATAATAGAAAACAGGATAACGGAGGGGAATCATGGAAAAAATCAAGTGTCTTAGATACAAGTCTGAAGGGGTGCCCGTTTTTGAATATATAGAAAAAAATGAACCCGGTTTTGATGAGGCCGGTATCAGGATAATAGCATCATCGTTATGTAACACATCAGAGCTGAGAAGTTATATCGGAGGATATAAGACAGGATATGGTTCCACATACCCGATGTTGCCGGGAGAGCCCGGACATGAAGCTGTTGGGAGGGTTATATCCATTGGAGAAGGAGTGCGAAAGTTAAGGATTGACGACTTGGTTGTCATGACCGGTCATGGAGGAGACCCATGTCACAGATCCTATGTTATAAGAAAAGAAAAAGACATTTCTGCCATAAAACCAGGTGATAGAAATCCCGAGGATGCTGCAATGCTTGAAATGTTTGGATGCGCCTATCATTGCGCAATGGCTCCGGGAGGTGAAAGTTTCTACAAAGGTAAAAAGGTTCTTGTAATTGGGATGGGCTCAATGGGCCTTTGTTCTATACAGATACTAAAAGGAATTGAAGAAATCGAAATAACAGCCTTGGACATATCAAGAGATAAACTGGAAATTGGCAGAGCCTGCGGAGCTGATTTTCTAAAGAAGCCGGATGAGATCCTGACAAATGAAAAGTTTGATGTAATAATTGAATGTTCCGGTAGCACAGCCGGGCAGGAGATGGCTTGTAAAATGGCTCCTAAAACTTTGATTTTTTCAAGCTACAGTACAAAGGAAATCAAAGTGCTACAGAATCTTTGGTTTGACGCCAATACAACCATTTATAATCCGGGAATACTGACCTCGGAAAATTTTTTAAAGACAGTTGAATTATACAATTCGGGAAAACTCAACCCATCTTTGCTGATTTCCAGAAGAATAAATGCTTCCGTTGAAGAATATTGTGAAGCCATTGAGGAAATAAGACAAGGCAGGATAATAAAAACCCTGATGATTTGGTGAATGAATGAAGATTGCAATTGATTCCTTTAGTTTTTACAAACATCTTGGAAAACACTGGTATATTCCAAGGAAGTCCTTTGATATTAAGTGGTATTGTGAAAAATGCAGATCACTTGGAGCTGATGGACTTCATATTGACCCATATCATATTGATATCAATCGTGATATGGATTGGGTCATGGATTTCGCCGGCAGAAATGACATGTATGTTGAAATTGGTGCGTGTGGGACTACTTATGAAGAGCTCATATCATCAATTGATGCTGCAAAAAAACATGGTATAAAAATCCTCCGTACGTTTATCGGTGGTTCTTGCCTGGATAACCGTGACGAAATTAAAAAAAGAGTCAGGGAGGCAAAAATCAATTTGCTTGAACCCCTGAAAGCTGCTGAAAATGCTGATGTTACTATTGCTATAGAAAATCACGGCGATATATTCATCGAAGATCTTGTTTCTTTAATGGAGATTGATTCTGGGAATCTAGGAATATGTTTCGACAGCGGTAATTTTGCCTTTACCGGTGAAGATCCACTGCATGCTGTGGAAATTTTTAAGGATAAAATTGTCTGTACACATCTAAAGGATGTGTGTGCTGCTGATGAATATCCAAATGCAAAACCTTTTCAAACGGTGAATGATCCGGTTCATTTCTGTACTATTGGCAAGGGGATACTACCAATGAGTATTATAATCCAAAGTCTGATTAATAGCGGTCTGGAAAAAATAACCCTTGAAATCTGCACAAGTGTTATTCCGGGATTGACTGAAAAAAACCAACTTGAAACAGAGGTTAAAGCTGTAGAGGAAAGCATGGAATACATGCGGAGATCTAATACTATAACCTCAGTTTGATATATTTATATTCGAAGAGTATAATCTAGATACAATAAATCGCCGACCTGGAGCTAAGACGGGGATTTGGTGTTCGTTCCGATAAAATAAATCTAAAAACCGGAACAGGCATATTTTAGGGCTTCTTTCCCAAAGTAATAGAATAATAAAATACAGAACACAAATGAGAAACTTATAAGCGTCTTGCTTTTGATGACGGCAGAAAGAAGGTTGAGATGAAAAGAAACGGCTTGATTTTATTTGCTGTGATTATAATCTTTGGATTATTGATGTCAGGATGCGATATACTTCCAATCACAGTAAGAGGTGGAGGATGGTTACCCTACTATGGTATGCAGGAGAATACTGAGGATTTGTCTGAACCTGTGGGGAAAACCACATTTGGATTTACCGTCAAGTGCTACAATGTCAGCGAGGATAACGGTATGTGGTCCTATGATGTCAAGGGTCATTTTCAATATGTTGACCACAATAACCGTATAGTGATTTCAGGAAAAGTCACTGGAGCTGAGAAAATGGATGGAGGCGGTACATTCCGGGGAGAATATCTGGCTGATGGTGAGACAGGTATATTTCATGTGGCTGTAAATGATGGTGGGGAGCCAGGTGCCAATGATTATTTCATAATTGCTATTGAGGGTGGTCCATATGATGGATATGTCAATGAAGGTTTTTTAAGCGGAGGCAATGTTCAAGTATTCCCTGCTAATCCTGTACAATGACTGATCCTTGAATCAAATTCCGGAAAATTAAACAAAAAAAGTGCGGAGCC
>JAFGIJ010000134.1 GCA_016929655.1 Clostridia bacterium | reverse complement strand
TTATATAGAAAGCCTTTTAGGGTGTCAATGAATTAAATATTACAGTTCTGTAACAAACCAATCAGCTCGTTTAAAATGCACATATAATTTAATTATGAATGAATTCGATGAAAGAATTTACAAACTGGCATTGCTGGTACCAAAGGGAAATGTGGCATCCTATGGTCAGCTTGCAGCTATGGCGGGAAAACCACAGAACTCAAGAGCAGTCGGAAGAGCCATGAAAAATGCCCCGTCAGGTCACGATATTCCATGTCATAGGGTTGTAAATCAAAATGGGGAGATAGCCCCATCACATGTATTTGAAAGCAAAAAGCACCAACGGGCCATGCTGGAGGCAGAAGGAGTCGTTTTCAAATCAAATGGTAAAATTGACATGAAAAAGAGTCAGTGGAAACCGTTGTAGTTATTCAGTTGGTGACAATGCCTGAAAATTCAAGATAATTTTCTTCAACGGAGAAGTCCTGTAATTCAAAATTACCTGCTGCATCAAGCTGTTCCTCCAGCATATCACTGATATTTTCTGACATGGGATCAAATATCAGCGCAAGGAAAGGAATGTTGAATTTGCCGATTTTTATATCTACTATTTCTATGTCAAATTCATTGCTGCCTGCGTAGTCAATATATATGGTGGCATAGATGCGTTTGTTTTCAAGACTTCCAATAAGCGATTTTGCTATGCCGGGTATCTCCGGGTTGTCAGAAATAATTGTGAAATCCGTTAAGACAGCAGTAATATCTATTGTATGGTCTTCGTTACAATTTAGCATAATGTCATCCAAAGGGATTTCTTCATTGTTTTCCATGGTGTCATTTGCCAATAGTGTTAGATCTGCATTTGTCAGCTGAAAACTGATTTCAGATGTTCCGCCTTCGAGCTGTATTTTAATTATATCTGCAATGGAATTATTACTGTCAGTTGTTTGCTTGGAATTTTCAATCTCTGAAATGAATTCATTTATATCAGGCATATCTGATCTGTTTCTGAAAAGAAAAAAGAATACAACGGCACCGGCCAGTATTATCAAAACCAGAAAAACTATCACAGCTATGAGACAGCCGCTGTTTCCACGCTCATTCATGTTGCACCTCCTGATAAACTGATTATATCACAGGGGGCTATTTGATATTATAGTGGTACATCCTATAAGTTTTATATCTGTCACCACCTGCAGCTTCAAGAACCCGCAGGGCCTGGGCATTCTCTTCACCTACCGTGGATCCCTCGGCATCAGTAAGACCTTTTCTTTCAGCATTTTTCATATAATTATAGAAAATAGCCGCGTTGACAGCCCTTCCCTGGAATTCAGGGATGACAAACTGCATGAAAATCCTGATTCTGGTAATTTTCTTTTTATAATATAGATATTTGAATATGCCAAAGGGCAGCAGGCGTCCGTCCATTTTTATGAAAACCTGATTGAAGTCCGGAGTACCTACAACAAATCCTATAGGTTCGTTTGTATCATTCTTTCTTGCAATGGATATAAGCTCAGGGTCTATGAACTTCATAAGAAAGTTTGCTTCTTTCCTTATATCTTCCTCGGTTGGAATGGCAAATGTATCCCAGCTCGGTGGAACAGCCTGAACGAGAATCTTTCTTATATCCCTTATCTCCCTGTCAATGTTCTTTAAATCAACGGTATCAATCCTGAATTTATATTTCTTCATTGAATATTCAACGACTTTCACGAACCGGTCGGATGGAAAACTGTCTGCTGTAAAATGGAATGCATGATAGTCCCTGTGCTTTACAAATCCATATGTCAGAAAAAGATCATGGTAATATTCAGGGTTGTAACTGTCGAAAAGGACCGGGGGAGAGTCATAACCCTTGTAAAGAAGTGCCCTGAAATCATCACCGTCCGAGGGTGAAGTAGGTCCTTCTATATATTCCATTCCCTTTTCCTTCAGCCATGAGTGGGCGTGGTTGAACATCATGTCGGCTACCTTTTGGTCATTTATGCACTCGAACAGGGTTATATAACCTTTCCTGATATTCATTTTTTCATTGTTCCACCTGTTGAAACCTGCTATCAGGCGACCGACGGTTTGATTGTCTTTTTTTACAATGAAGGTGATATGTTCGCCATTTGAAAACAATGCATTGTTTTTTCCCATCACTGTCTGACGGGTCAGTATTTTGAGAGGAGGAACCCAGTTCGGGTCATTTTTGTATAACCTATATGGAAGGTCAATGAATTCCTT
This sequence comes from Clostridia bacterium, assembly GCA_016929655.1. Classification (GTDB taxonomy): domain Bacteria; phylum Bacillota; class Clostridia; order DUPQ01; family DUPQ01; genus JAFGQE01. Next base: position 386 of record JAFGIJ010000134.1, on the reverse strand, counting down.
CAGCTGCCTTTTATTATTTACTTCAATCAGTTGATATTCCATTATATTTCCTCCCTTTTTTCAAGCCTTCTTGTTATCGCGCGATGTTTTCTTCGGGATATTGGGTACAGGATTATGAAAAATACTCCCATCAACAGTATGGCTGCCGGGGCTGGTCCTTGCATAATTCTGATGGCAAGCAGGGCCGAATCAGGCTGTACTGCTTCACCGTAGATTTCCGGATTTACATATCCGGTAATGTCAAGGACAAGTCCGGATATCCATATTACTACAGCTACTCCGAGTTTGTAAAAGAAAGTCACCAGTCCGTAATACACACCCTCAGTTCTCTTGCCTGAAACCATGGTTCCGTAATCTATGCAGTCGGGAATCAATGTATGGGGCAT
>JAFGIJ010000133.1 GCA_016929655.1 Clostridia bacterium | reverse complement strand
TGGATAACAGTATCAATCCATGGGTTTCCATGAGTCTGCAGCTTCACTTTACCTCCCCAGAAGGATGCCGTTGAAATTGTACCAAAGTCAATTGTGAACCTTGGAACATTTATTCCCGGCATCATCGAACACTTCCTGATGTTTTCTGCTGCCTCAGAAATCATTCTGTCATAATCCTTCATTTGTCTGTACTGGTTATCACATGAATAAGATGACCAAACAGTCTTAATGCCATTGCCCCAGAATTTCCTTAACAGCAATTTATTGGCTGTCAGGTTTTTCCTGGATAATAACCCGTTTGAACCTTCCGTCATGTCTACCTCCAGTATTCCTGTGTGCAATAATGAACTTTATTATCCTTGATTGCGCTGCCAACTCCAAGATATATGAAATCACCTAACATTACATCACGGTGTCCTGTCTGTGAGTTGAACCACCCGTTGACCATATCAACAGGGTTGATATATCCATAGGCAAGATTTTCACCTAGATATCTATAGGGTACCCCCTTTTCAGAGACCCTGTCTCCGGGGCCTCTTCCCTGAGGATCTGTGTGTGAAAAGAAATCATTGTCTGCCATATTTACTGAATGATCTTTTGCTGCATTTGCAGCAGAAGTACTTTTAACAAGAAATTCCAGTCCCATTTGCACTCTATATGCGTTGGTCAGTTGATATATCTGCTCCTCAAATGCCCTTTCGAATTTAGCCATGTCACCCTGAAGCGTATTATGGGTTGTCTCCTCAGTCTCTTTATCCACCACCAGCAATGCTGTTATTTTATCCCCATTGTATGAATCATAATAGTATGTAATGTAATTGCCGTCCTCACTGATGTACGAAGCTTTATCAGTGTTGTCAAGGATATATATTATTGTTGTATTCTCCCCTGTCACCGGTTTCCTTATTTCGGTCAGACCCGTATGCCCATAGGCAGCAACAACGTCATCCCTGGTCATTCCAATGCTGATATCCCTTTCATAGCCATATCCATATGAAGCAAGAACCAACCCCTTTACACTTCCCTCAATCTGTCCGATCTGAATATAGTTTGAATAATCCATTCCGAAAACATTCCATTCAAACCCATATCTTGACAGAAAAGCAACTGTGGGCAATCCATTGTCTGATAAAACAGATGACCAGGAATCACCAATTGCAGGCACTTCCCTCGTTCCAATATTATATTCCGGGAATACACTCCCAGCGGCGTTACTGTTTATGCTTCCTTTTGTTACCAGGCTGTCAATCAACCTCATTTCATGACCGGTGGGCGACGAAAGAAGAAATTCGTACGATGTCCAGGCAACCTGACCTCTTGTAAACCTTATATTGTTAAGCTCATAATACAGGTCGTCAGAAACAACTCCATTGCTGTATGCAAAGGCCACGGATGTTTCCCAGGAGAACTCAGCCTGCTCTCCTTTGTCTGAATATCCAAGAGCCCGGAGGCCAAAGGTCACATATTCCGCTGCCCTGAGATTCAGGGATGTTCCAAATTCACTTTCAGAAATTCCATTGGTCAATTCGTAGTGATAAAGATACCCAACATAAGGGCTGCCCCATTCAGGTACATCATTGAAAGGGTGATTGTAGTTTTTATCAAGGGCTTCTGACTCCCCACCCAGAAGCCTGACAAACATTACAGCTCCTTCAAGACGTGTCGGTACCCTCTCAAGTTCAAAACTCGTTTCAGTACCCTTGAACAGTCCTATGGAATACAATTTCATTGCATATCCATTATATGATTCGGAAGTGGTTGCAGTGGTGATGTTGCCCGGAATCAGGATTACTACCAGGAATATGACAGCCAGGGTTATGGCAATTGCTCTTTTCATTTGCATCTCCATAGGTAGATATTTCTACACCATGTCATTATATCACTACATTTTTTTCACACCACATAAAAAAGGTTGCCGAATTTATACCACTGGTTTAATAAATCGAGTAAATTTAAACTGATTGGATATTCATTTTCTGACAAATGTTGTATATAGTTTACATATCCCACCGGGAAATAACTTTTTGAGAGAGACCAGATGAATATCAACGACTTCAACCTACAGATTAAAAGAGTAAATGAAACCCCTCATACAGGGCCTTATTATGTCGATGACATTGATACGCCAATGTTTGATTATCTTCATAAGCAGATTGTTACAAAGAACTTTGTGCTTGAACCCCTCGGGTACAAACATTTCCTGGATCTTTTTGAATTCAGGCTTCAAAACGAACCTGATGACAAGGATCCTTTTGAAAATCTCGGAGAACGCTTTGAAGAAGCATATACACAGTTCTTTACTTACATGTGCAATATCGATAATCTGGCCTGGGTCATGATAGACAGGATATATGTAACCGGTTTCTTCTTAATGGAAATGGAAGTGGATTACAACAATTACCTTGAAAGGAATGCCCATCTTTACTATGAAATAAGCCACCACCATGACAAAGCTGAAATTCACAGGGAAATGATAAAGGGTCTTACTGATAACCTCTTTTCAGAATCTGACATACCTCGCATAGAGCTGCATCTCGAGGAATCTGAAGATGACAGACAATCAATGACAGCCTTGGAAGAACTCGGATTCAAAAGATATTCTGAAAAAGAAGATGGTAAAAACATCAGATACACTTTGATCAATGAAGATCCAAGATTATCAGAACCACCAAGACATCTTCCATTTGTACTCAAGGCTTATCAGGAAAAATATAAAAACCCAGGTAACAATTGATTTGTCCCAAAGCCGGTAACGCTAACTACTCCCACAACGACGACCGGGGAATCTCCCCCATGATTCCATAAGGCATACGGTCTGGCTTTCATCAGCATTCATATGACATAATACCGGCTTCGGACCGCCTTAATAGGCGGTCCCTTTCTATTGTCTTTTTCCTGTCTGTCACTTCGTATTGATTGCTTCCTATCTGCGCTATTTATCGGTTTCTTCCCACAGGAGTATATGCGACTACTGCTCTTTCAACATTTGCGGCACCTGCATAGCGCAGTTCTTTTTCACATTCATTTAGAGTGCTTCCGGTAGTCATAATATCATCAACAAGAAGTATTCTTTTTCCCTTCACATATGATGCCGAACTTTTATAGACGTCCTTGACGTTATACCTTCTTTCAGCTTTTCCAAGGCCTGCCTGCTTTTTATTCTTCTTCACCTTTTTAAGACATTTAGAACAAACGGGTATCCTCAGCTTTCTGGCAATTGCTTCTGCGGCAATCTGGCTCTGGTTATACCCTCTGATTGAAAAACTTCTCTTATGCATGGGAACAAATGCAGTCAGGTCGTATGATGTTTTGTTTTCTGCCATAAGCTTGCCCATCAATGATGCCAGCATTCGTACATAGTATGGTCTTCCGGCATATTTAGATATTTTTAGCAGGGTTGAGATTCGTTTGTCATATTCAAACAGATAAAAGGTATTACCCCTTTTATTCAATTTCATTGGGAGAGATTCCATGCATTCTGCACAGAAACCAAACTCATCTGTATCCTTGAATTTACCGCAGTAAATACATGGATGGGGAAATATTATATCGAGAATATTCATGTTGCTATACCAAAAGATTTACCAGACCGGAATACCTTTTTTTCTTGTTTTCATTTGCTACCATGGAAAGTAGAATATCATTCTGACCTACAATATATAGCTTATCCACAGCTCTGCTTACGGCTGTATAAAGCAGGTTTCTTGTCTGCAGCATGGGACTCACTCCCATTAGAATAAGTATTACAGTGTTATATTCACTGCCCTGACTTTTATGTACTGTTATAGCATAGGCTGTATCAAGCTGATCTGCATCCCGTATGTCATAAGAAACGCGCCTGCCTCCATCAAAAATAATTTCCATTATTCCACCCTCTGAATCAATGCTCATGATAAAGCCTATATCTCCGTTGAAAATGCCTTTTCCTTCTTCATAACCATATTTGTACTCGAGTTCATAATTGTTTCTGGTCTGCATGACCTTGTCACCTTCACGGAAAACACGGCTGCCATACTCTTTTTCCTTTTTCAATCCGGATGGTGGATTGAATTGTGCCTGAAGAAGTTTGTTCATGTTCATTGTGCCAGCATAACCCTTTTTGCCAGGTATTATTACCTGTATGTCATCATTCTCAGAAGATTCCCTGGAAATGATTTCAATGACTTCCCTCACCATATCCTTCGGATTCCTGCAAGCCCTGAACTCAAAGCTCCTGTCGGGTGTAATAATATCCGGAACGTTACCTTCATTTATATCCTTGGCTACAAGAGGTATCATATTGCCTGTTTCCTGCCTGTATATTTTTTCAAGAATCGTACATGGAATTATACCTGATGATATTATGTCATGCAGTACATTGCCGGGTCCGACTGCCGGCAGCTGGTCTACATCCCCAATCAATATAAGCCTTGTTCCGGGATTGATGGCAAGCAGCAATGAATGCATCAGTTCTATATCAACCATTGACATCTCATCTATTATGACAACATCCGCCTCCAGCGGATTTAGCCTGTTCCTTGAGAACATCATTGCTCCGGTCTCATCTACAAAATCAATTTCAAGAAGCCGGTGAATAGTGCTGGCTTTTCTGTCAGATGCCTGCTCCATCTTTTTTGCAGCCCTTCCGGTTGGCGCTGCAAGTTTATATGTTCTGTCGGTTTTATCAAAAACACCTATCAGCGCCTTTACAATGGTTGTTTTTCCGGTTCCCGGGCCTCCGGATATTACAGAGACACCATTTGATATTGCACTTTTACAAGCATTTTCCTGTGTATCATCAAGGGTTATATGCAGTTGGTCAATAGTTTCACATAGAGCAGTCTCATATCTGGGACTGAAATCAAAGTCCACCGCCATGAGTTTTTTCAGCATTTCAGCTGACTGCTTTTCAGAATTATACAATTCCGTTAGATAAAGGCACTCTTCAACAGCCGTAAGCTTTTTTTCGAAAAGCATTTGCTCTATTTCATGGTCAATTTCCTCACCTGATATACCAAGGACCTTTGAGCAGGATTCCATCATTACATCGTAGGGAAGATATGTATGTCCTGACAAAGATGCCTTTTGCAGTATGTACCTGATACCGGAGAAAATCCTTGCACTGCTTCTAAGATAATCATCATCTCCGCTGTTTTCATGGGCAGCAATTATATCAGCTTTTTTAAATGGTATTCCGTAATCCTCTGAAACGAGAAGATATGGATTTTCCCGAATTTTTGCTACTGCATCTTCACCCATATACTTATATGCCTTTGCACCTTTTTCCGGACTCATCCCGAATCTGGTGAAGAAAAGAATTGTTTCTGTAAGTGATTTCTGGTTTCTGATGGCTTCACCCACAAGGATAGCCTTTTCCTGACTGATGCCCTTTACCTCTGACAATCTGATTGGGGTTTCCTGAATGATGTCCCAGGTTTCACTGCCGAATTGTTCAACTATTCTCTGTGCTGTTACAATACCTATTCCTTTGACAAAACCCGAAGCGAGATATTTTATCATGGCTTCGTTTTCTGCAGGCATACTTCTCGAAAATTCAGAGGCCAGAAACTGCTTCCCATAAATCCTGTGAACAGTCCATTTGCCACGGACTTCAAGGCTTTCTCCCGGCTTAACAGAATGAATTGTACCAACAACCACAACTTTACTGCTTTCACACTGAAGGCTTAACACCGAGTAGCCATTTTCTTCATTGTGAAAAACAACATCTTCCACGTGGCCTATTATTGTTGTTGTTTCTTCCATATTGAACATATTCACCCATTGTCGTTAAACTTTTTCTTATATTGATGATAACACAAATATTGCCAGCATTGTGGTAAATATTGTTAATTTATTGCATCTTTCAATTTTTCCGTCATATCGGTTTGCTCCCATGGAAGGTTCAAATCATCCCTGCCAAAATGGCCGTATGCAGCAATCTGTGCGTATAATGGACTCTTGAGTCCAAGCCTTTTTATTATTGCTCCGGGTCTAAGGTCAAACACTTGGTTTACCGCTCTGGCTATTGCAGCCTCATTGATTTCTGACGTATTGAATGTGTTGACATCAATTGAAACCGGCTTTGCAACCCCTATGCAATAGGCAAGCTGGACTTCACATTTTTCGGCAAGGCCGGCAGCAACTATGTTCTTTGCAACCCACCTGGCTGCATATGCAGCAGAGCGGTCAACCTTTGAAGGGTCCTTTCCACTGAAGGCTCCGCCTCCATGCCTGCCCATTCCACCGTAGGTGTCCACTATGATTTTTCTTCCTGTCAGCCCTGCGTCACCCTGTGGGCCACCGATGACAAATTTACCTGTGCGGTTGACATGTATTATTGTGTTTTCATCCATCATTGCCGGATCAATTACCTTATCAATGACCTCTTTTTTTATGTCTTCATACAGTTGCTCAGGAGTCGCCTCAGGATTATGCTGTGCAGCTACTACTATTGTATGGACCCTTGCCGGTTTACCATCAATATACTCAACTGAAACCTGTGTTTTACCATCGGGTCTAAGATATTTGATTGTTTTGTTTTTTCTGACCTTGGTCAGCTGCATTGCAAGTTTGTGTGCCGCAATTATCGGATAGGGCATCAGTTCCTCAGTTTCATTGCAAGCAAATCCGAACATCAATCCCTGGTCTCCCGC
>JAFGIJ010000132.1 GCA_016929655.1 Clostridia bacterium | reverse complement strand
CCGGAACAAAGAAAATCCTGGAAGTTTACCACAGTGATGAAAACACAGTAAACCTTGCCGATGCCCAGATAATAATATCAGGTGGAAGAGGAGTCAAGGGACCCAAGGGTTTTGAACTGCTTAAAAAGCTTGCAAATAAGGTCGAAGGTGCCGTAGGTGCCAGCAGGGCTGCAGTTGATGCAGGTTGGATAGCTTACTCACATCAGGTTGGCCAGACCGGTCAGACCGTGCAAACCAAGGTTTATATAGCCTGTGGTATTTCGGGTCAGATACAGCACCTGGTAGGAATGCAGTCATCTGATTTGATCATTGCCATTGACAAAGATCCCAATACCCCGTTGATGCAGATGGCGGATATTGCTGTTGAAGGAGACCTTTTTGAAATTATACCATTGATTCTTGAAGAATTACCTAAATTATAGTATTCAAAAAAGGCACTGTTTGAATAAACGGTGCCTTTTTTATTGTTAATATTTATTTTACAGTTCCCATCCATTGTCTATCGGAAGCTCAACAAAGAATTTTGTATATTTCCCCTCAGCACTTTTAAAATTCAGCCTTCCCTTATGCTCTGCGATAATACCATGGCTTATTGACAATCCAAGACCTGTTCCCTCGTTTTTGCTCTTGGTGGTAAAAAATGGTTCAAAAATATTCGACTGTATACTTTTTGGTATACCCACTCCCTTATCCTCTATAGTTATTGTCATCCAGGTTGTACCATCAGTTTCAACTTCCTGACAGTCAAGCATTATGACCTTATTTGTATTATATCCAGGATACCTCTTGTTCAGGGAATCCCGGGCATTGATCAGTAGATTGATAATAACCTGTTGAATCTGGTTGCTTCTGCATTTGACCGGATGCATATCTTTCTGCATTGAAACATTTATGGTTATCTGGTCACTCTTTAAAATCGTTCTGGTCAGAGTTACTGCATTATTTATAATGTCCTCTACCCTTGCCAGGCTATGGTTTTGACTGTCATATCTTGAAAACTGCAGCAGATTCTTTACGATGGAGGATATCCTGCCTGATTCCTTTATGATTTCCGTAACATACTCTCTGTTTTCTTCACCGCATTCATTTGAATCCAAAAGCAGCTGACCATAGTTGATTATTCCATTTATCGGGTTATTGATTTCATGGGCCACACCTCCGGCAAGTATCCCTATGGAATCAAGCCGTTGTTTTTGATGTGCTTTTTCCTGCGCTTCCATTTTTTCTGTTACATCGTTGAATATGGTTGCGAACCTTCCCTCCTGCGGTCTGAATGCATAAACCTCGTAGAATCTCTCTAATTCCGCTGTATAAGAAGTGAATGTAATCGACTCTCCCGTTTTTTGAACTTTTCCATATCTTTCAATCCAGAATTTTTCTATTTTCGGTGAAACATCAAGAATTGTTTTACCGACAACATCTTCCCTTTTTTGATTTGTAAGCTTTTCGAAGGCCGGATTGACATCGATGAATCTATAGTTTACAGGTTTTCCTTCCCCATCATAAATCATTTCATGTATTGCATAGCCATTCAGCATGGATGTGTATAGAAGTTTGTAATATTCATTGGATTGGGCTAGTTCAGCTTCTGCCTTTTCCCGCTTGCGAAGTTCAATACGGTTTGCAATATCTGATTCTGCCATATCAGAAAGCATTTTTCCGGAAACATCAAGATACCTGCATGTATTTTCAATCTGTTCCATTGAAAATCTTTTTACTTCATTAAGAGCATTTCTGTATTCTTCTCTGCTTACACCAATCACATCTGCATAGCCAAGCATCTTTTCAATATCTTCTTTTTCATCCATTACCTGACCGATGCACCATTTCCCTATTGGTCTGCCAAACAGTTTGATCCAGACAACAGCATCAATCAGTCCTGAGCCCAGACATTTTCTTATCTGTACATTTTCAGTTGCTGTAGTAAACAAATGGTCTGATTCAAGACACTTCATCAGACCAATTTCAGTTCTTTTAATTATATTTGTACAAAGCCTGCACTCACCGCTGGATTTTGTTATACGATTACCCTGAACATCTGCAAAAACCGCGGCAAAACCTGTAGCAAGCGTAAAGGCTTCTTGAATTACCTGTAGTTTTTCAGCACCGAATATTTCCCTGAGTCCTAAATTGTCAAATTGCCCATTAGTCATTTGCTTCTCCATTAGATAATCAACTTATCCAATTTAACCATATCAAGCCTATTTATTCAACTCCGACAATTCCATTAACCAGACTGCCTACATCTTCAATTTCTATTTCTATGGTATCACCCGGCAACATTGGTGCTACTCCGGATGGGGTTCCTGTTGTTACAACATCCCCTGCTTCAAGTGGTATTGAACGGGATATGAAGCTGACAAGCTCTGCAGGATTCCAAAGAAAATGTCTGGTGTTGGATTGCTGCATTACTTTACCGTTCAGCCTTGAGCATATATCAAGATTACCAAGATCAACACCGGTTACAACATAGGGTCCAATCGGGCAGAAAGTTGGAAAGTTTTTCCCCCTGGTCCACTGTCCGTCAGCCTTTTGTATAACCCTTTCCGTAACATCGTTGAGACAGGTTGCTCCAAGGATATATTCTCCGGCTTCCTCAGGAGACACATCATAGCAGTGCCTGGATATAACCACTGCAAGCTCTGCTTCAAAATCTACCCTTTGGTAATCCCTGGGTAAAACAATATCATCGCCGGGGCCTACTACCGTTGATGGCAGCTTCAGAAAAAGCGTTGGATTTTCAGGAACCGGTCTGTCACCGAACTCCTTAATATGGTCAAGGTAATTGAGTCCTACGGCAATAATTTTTCCAGGAGCAACTGGAGCCAGTAATTTTACTTCACTTAGGTCATACATAATACCAGAAAAGGCGACCTCCTTAAGGAAGTCACCTTTTAAAACCTTTAGCTTATTGTCTTCAACAACTGCATAGCCTATTGCTGAATCTTTTATAAATCTGGCAAATTTCATATTATACCTCAAAGATTGAAGAGGTCCGCAAGGCCAAGGAGTTCAAGCAAATTGAACTTCTGGAATATGGATACCCCTATCAGTGATACAACGGACATAATCTTGATTAAAATATCAAGTGATGGTCCTACGGTATCTTTCAGCGGGTCACCCACTGTATCTCCGATGATTGTTGAGTCATGGGTTTCACTTCCTTTTCCATGTCCTTCTACTCCACCGGTTTCAACAAGTTTCTTTGCATTATCCCAGGACCCACCTGAGTTGGCTGTGAAAAGAGCCAGCATGATTCCTGAAATAAGTGTTCCGATTAAAAGTCCGCCTACAAATTCTGCACCAAATATGAATCCACCGATCAATGGAGGAAGTATTGCTATTGCTGCAGGAAGAGCCATTTCCTTGAGTGCACCTTCAGAAGAAATAGCAATGCATTGATTATAATCAGGTTTATCATCTCCGGTCAGTATTCCAGGAAATGCCCTGAACTGACGTCTTACTTCATCAACCATCTTACCGGCTGCCTTAGCAACTGCGTCGATGAGAACACCTGAGAAGAAGAATGGTATTGCACCGCCCACAAGCGCACCTGCGAGGGTAAGGGGATTGATTATGTTAAGTATTAGTCTGAACTGTGAAATATCAACATCACCATTTACCTGGGAATAAAGATAAGATGTTAGGAGTGAAAGCGCGGCAAGGGCAGCTGAGCCAATTGCAAAACCTTTTCCGATTGCTGCCGTAGTATTTCCCACTGAGTCCAGTTTGTCTGTTATCTTTCTGACTTCAGGATCCAGTTTTGCCATTTCACTGATTCCACCTGCGTTGTCGGCAATTGGGCCATATGTATCTACTGAAACTGTTGTGGATACAAATGACAGCATTCCAATGGCAGCCATTGTAACACCGTAAATTCCTGCAAAATAGAAGGATGAAATAACAGCAACCGCTAGTACAAAAACAGGAAGAAGTACGGATTTCATTCCGTTGCTGAGTCCGGTTGTAATTGTAAGAGCTGTTCCCTGAACTGATGATTGTGCTATATGCTGTGTAGGTTTGAAGTCGTAGCTTGTATAATATTCAGCTATCATACCAATTGTTACTCCACTGGCTATTCCCATGACTGCTGCTATCCATGGAGAAAGAATTCCAAGTGTAAAGCCGGCATTTTCAAGAGTTGTTTCGCCTTTGAAGAAGAAGTATGTAACTATTCCGGTTGCTATGATTGTTATAGCTGCGGAAACCCATGTTGATATATTGAGTTCCTTGTGAGGTTTGTCTGAAACTTTCTTTTTAATAAGGTAGAAAATTCCAACTGCACATGACAGCAGGCCTATTGCTGCAAAAAGAACCGGGAATATAATCAATTTCTGCACAAGACTTTCAGATATTGCTTTTGCTCCGAATGACTGTACAAAGAACATATATGCTGCGAGTGTAATACTGGAAATTATTGCCCCGACATAGCTTTCAAGAAGGTCAGCTCCAAGTCCGGCAACATCACCTACATTGTCACCAACGTTATCAGCTATAGTGGCAGGGTTCCTCGGGTCATCCTCAGGAATCCTTGCCTCGGTTTTTCCTACAAGGTCAGCCCCCATGTCAGCAGCTTTTGTATAAATTCCTCCGCCTATCCTGTCGAACAAGGCGATCAACGAACATCCAAGGGCATACCCTGCTACTGTCATAGTGAAAGGAATGTAATTTATTCCAATCCAGTTCTGGATTATTGTAAGATTTTCTGTCTTCATCTGCCCCATCAGAACTCCAAATACTATGAAGACTATGAGAAGGCCAAGCATTGCAAATCCACCAACACTGAGTCCCATGACGCTGCCGCCCTGGAATGCAACTTTTAAAGTTTTTCCCAGACTCTTGGTTGTTCTGGCTTCATTGGAAACCCGGACATTTGCATAGGTAGCAATCTTCATTCCCACAAATCCTGCGGTACCACTCATGACCGCACCGATTATGAAGGCTACACCTACATACCAGTTTACAAGAACACCCAGCAGCACCGCCACAAGTATCGCTATCTTGTACATGGCTTTGAGCTCATGAAGAAGAAAAGTATTTGCACCTTCCCTTATTGAAAGGGCGATTTCTTCCATAAGTTCTGTTCCACCATCCAATTTTCTGACTTTTTTAAAGTTATATGCAGCAAACAGCAAAGTAACAATGACTGCTGCTCCCATGACAATAAAACCTGACATCTCAACCTCCAAAGAAAAATTCCTTACGAATGATAGTATTATACTACAAGTATGATGTCAATGAGAAAATGCATAAATATACGATTCCTTTACAGCCATAATCTGCTAGTTAACGCAAATCAATTCCTTTACTTTATTGAATTTACTTTCCTTGATTCCGGGAACCTTCATAAGATCCTCTATACATTTGAAATTCCCTGTCGATTCCCTGTATGAAATTATATCAGCTGCTGTGATTTCACCAATGCCTGGCAGCAGACTCAGTGATGCAATATCTGCATTGTTTATGTTTATCTTACCGTCAATGAGACCATTTTCATTATCTATCAGAACGGCATCTCCGGCATCCTCCATTACCAGTGCTCCACCCCCATCATCACTGGCCTTGATGATAAGCGTTACATTTTTATCCAGTTTATAAACCAGGTTTATGTTGTGGCTTGCACTCTCAGTAAAACCTCCGCAGGCCTCCACTGCCTCTAGAATTGTTGCTCCCTTCTCTATCTCTATGATTCCCGGGATTACAACCTCACCGGTTACATATATTTTGATTTTTGGGGTAGCTTCGACCGCTGCTGCGACTCCCCTGTCAGCTGGATCAAGTACAAGATTTCTCCCCTCTGCTGCACGGCTGACTGAAAGGACAACTGTTATGACTGCAGTTGCAGCCAAAAGAATATATAGAATGACCTTGCCTGTCTTCTTCATTGCAATGCTCCTAAATATCTATGACAATATATTCCACATCTTGTGTATATTTCCTTTTTTTGTCATTTATTTTGTTGGTTTTCATTCCATCTTTTTTGATATAATGCATACATGATACAAAAGATAATGTCAGTGATTTTGACAATACTATTCCTATTATATGTACCTGCGGCTACTGTTCAGGCTGATTCAGAAGAAAGCAGCTACTATTACATTGTCATTGACAAGACAACCGGAATGATTCTGCTTGAACAAAATTCACATGAAAGAATCTTCCCTGCAAGTACGACAAAGGTTCTGACTGCATACACAGCCTTGCAAAATGCAGGTATTACCTCAGTCTTTACTGCATCCCCAGTGGCATCAGGGCCCATGGAGACCGGAGCAGTACGATTGGGTTTGCTCGAAGGTGAGCAGATGCAACTTTATGATATGCTGCATGCTCTGATGCTAAAGAGTGCCAATGATGTTGCCGTTGCCATTGCTGAAAACATATCAGGTTCTGTTGAGGAATTCTGTATCCTGATGAATGAAACAGCCCTGGAAGCCGGTGCCCTCGACACAAACTTTACCAATCCAAACGGGCTTCACGACGATAACCACTATACGACGGTATACGACCTCGCAATGATAACACTGAGAGCTATGGATAATTTTACTTTTGAAACAATCGTCGCCCGGCAGGAGTTTACACTTTCTGCCACCAACCTTCATGACGAGTTCCCCACTCTCAGAAATTCCAACCCAATACTTGGAGCAAATGATGGTTATGACTATATAGTTACAGGTGTAAAGACCGGTTACACAAGCAAGGCAAAATTCACTTTGGTAAGTTCTGCAAGGGATTATTCCGGACGTGACGTAATCTGTGTAGTAGCAAATATTCCGTCAAGATCTGCATCTGCGGAGTTTTCCCTTGAAATTATGCAAAGGGCTTTTGATGAATATGCAGTTCAGTCAGTTACAGCATCCGGAAAGATACTTGAATCCTCTGCAGTTCCGCAGCTTGATTATGCTGTTGCCACTGCTATGAATATTGAATATCTTATGCCTGTTGATTCCTCAAGATGGCACTTGTCAACTAATGTTGAATTGTATCCGGATACATTCGAAGAACCTGAATTAGGTAGTATTGTTGGCCTTATATCCTATAAATATGATGGAATTCCCATAGGCAGCTCATACCTGGTTTCAGCTGAGAATCTGACAACAGAAAAAGAAAGTGTCGTGTATATCTTCAATGATTTTCCAGAAGATATGTCTGCTGCTTTTCCACTGAGGTTTCTAATACCTTTCAGCGGTTTTGCATTGGTCTTGTTTCTGTTGTTTTTCTTTCGTATAAGGTATAATAAAAACAAAGCAAGGAGTGATGAAAATGCCCTATGACAATCTGATTTTTAATGAGACACTGATGCTGGAAGTTACCTTAGTTGGTATTTTGCTGTTCTTTTCTCTGGTCATTGTTCTGCTTTTTCAGGCAATCAGGGATCATAGAAAACATATCCCGTTACTAAGGCCTGTTTCAGATCCCTCTAAAATTGAGGATGCGGTAAAAAGTATAATGGAAACCAGAAATTTTTATCACAGCAATACATCCTATCTAATTGAATCCAGGAATGCGGTTTCTGATATACTTTCCCGAAAAAGAGTTGGATTGATTCTTATGGAAAATGTCGGTAATTCATCTGCAGTTGAAATTGAGTTCAAAGGTCTTGGGGATTACTATATTTCTGACGGTCCTGAAACAAAATTGACTGCCATATTACCCGGCGGGCTTCACTCATACCTTTTCTACCTGCCTGAAGATATGGTAAGCGACCTGATGCTTTATCCGGTGAAAATAAAATATAAATCGATTAATGGAAGACGGATTACAGAAAATTTCCATGTTGCACTCAATCCTGAACCTAAGGTTATGATTGACAAAGATACTCAGCTTCGCGTCTATCTCCAAATGTAAAATCACACTGACCCGGGGAAATCTCCGGGTTCTTTATTTTGGAACTTTTTTCTATCAACACTAGTCTAACCAACATAAACAGAGAACAGGAGTGATAAAAATGAAAAAAATAATCACAAAATCTTTAACTTTGGTTCTATTGGTCGTATTGGTCTTCTCGTTTACGGGATGTGCAGAATTACTTGGCCTGGAATCAACTGAAAATCTTCCTAAATTCAAAAACTTCGAGGAAATGATTGCATATATGCAGCAAACATCCTCAGGATATGCGTATGGCCTCAGGGAAGGTGGAATGGCACCTGCCGCAGAATCTGCTGCCAATGACTCCGCTAAGGATTCGAGCCAGTCAGCAGGCTCATATGGCGAAACCAATGTTCAGGTTGAAGGTGTGGATGAAGCTGATGTCATTAAAAACGATGGCAGATATATCTACTTCATCGCCGGAAACAACCTTGTTATCGTAGATGCCCTTGATCCTGAAAATATGTCAGTTGCCGGCAAAATCATACTCGACAATGGTTCAAGTTTTGCAGAAATGTTCATAACAGGAAATACGTTGACAACAATAGGTTATTCATATGAAGACGTGCCGATGCTGGAAACAACGACTCCCGAAGGCCGTGAAATGATGCCCGGGACTTACATACCTGTCAAGAACTATACTTTTGCAAAGGTATATGATATTTCTGACAAAACCAATCCGGTTATGACAAGAGAATATCTTATTGAGGGTTATCCCCTTAGCTCCAGAATGACCGGAGGCAAGCTTTATCTTATCACCAACAAATGGTCTTACTTCTATGGTGTTGATGGAACTGCCAAGGCAGAAGATATTCTTCCATATAAATATGACAGCACAAAGGATGACGGAACCACAATGATTGATGCCAGTGATGTAGCATATCTTCCAAATCCTGTCGACAGCTCATTCATGAATATATCGGTAATGGATGTGGACAGCAGCAAGGCTGTTGAAGTTGAAACAGTCATGGGCGGAGGTTCTACGATTTATATGAGCACAGAGGCTCTATATATAGTAAAACCGGTTTACTACTTCTTCCCTCTTCTAATCGAAAGAGCAGTTGATTCTGAGGGTTCAGATACTGCTGTATCATCGGAAAACCCTGAGACACAAGAACCCAAGACCCAGATATTCAAATATGACTTGACAGCGAATTCTGTAAAATATGCAGGAACAGGTGAAGTAAAAGGTGATGTTCTAAATCAGTTTTCAATGGATGAATTCAATGGGTTCTTCAGAATTGCGACTACTCTGTGGACCGAAAAAGGAACCATGAACAATGTTTTTGTACTTGATAAAAACATGAATAATACCGGCAGCATCGAAAATCTTGCACCGGGTGAAAGAATCTACTCAGTGAGATTCTCAGGAAACACAGGTTATGTCGTAACATTCAGAAACATGGATCCATTGTTCGTACTTGACCTTTCAAATCCTGCAAATCCCAGAGTTACAGGCGAACTGAAGATTCCCGGATTCTCAAACTATCTGCATCCTGTAGGGGAAAATCATCTTCTGGGAATAGGCGTTGATACAAGGGAAGTCTATACAAAGGATGAAAATGGAAATGAAATCGTAACGGGATTTGAAACCGGCGGATTAAAGCTTTCATTATTTGATGTTTCTGACCCCTATAACCCTAAGGAAGTGGACACGCTGGTAATAGGCAAGCAGGGTTCATACTCAGAAGCCCAGTACAACCACAAGGCATTTACCTGGTGGCCTGAAAAGCAGGTAGCAATGTTCAGTGCCCAGATAAATACAGCCGAAAAATACGGTGACTGGAATTCATGGACCGAAGGTGCAGTCATAGTAGATGTTAATAACGGTAGAATTACTCTCCGTGGAATCTTGCCTACGACTGACCAAGGAATTTACTGGTCCTATTACACACCAACCAGAGTTACTTACATCAATGACGTCGTATACTATCTCCAGATGGGTAAAATCAGAACTTTTGATTTTAACACAATGGCTCCAATCGGCGAACTTCAGGTTGCTGATCTTGTACCAATGGACTACCCCATGAAGGATATAGTGCCAATTGAAGAACCCATGCCAGTACCTGCTCCTGATGATGCAGACTAAACACAACTGAACCTAAAACAAAACCCGGTGCGGTCCCCCGCCCGGGTTTTTTAATTTCCAATCCTAGTCTCTGTAGCAAATATTTACCCCTGTCTTAAATATTTACCTCTGTCTAAATTATTTACCTCTGTCTAAATTATTTACCTCTGTCTAAATTATTTACCTCTGTCTAAATTATTTACCCCTGTCATAAATATTTACCTCTGTCTAAATTATTTACCTCTGTCTAAATTATTTACCCCTGTCTAAATTATTTACCTCTGTCTAAATTATTTACCCCTGTCTAAATTATTTACCTCTGTCTAAATTATTTACCTCTGTCTAAATTATATGGTCGTCATAAAAATAACCATCCTATATCGTGATACAGGATGGTTTTTGTTGGGCTTACCTTTATCTAACTACAATGTTTACCAATCTACCAGGAACGGTAATGACTTTAACTATTTTCATTCCTTCTATTATTTTCTTTACTTCATCTTCACCAATGGCTGCTTCTTTCATTTCCTCTGGTGTCAATTCAGCAGGAATATTCATTTTGCGCCTTACCTTGCCATTGATTTGTATGACTATTTCAATTGTTTCATCAATGGTTTTGTTTTCATCATATTCAGGCCATGATGATTGATTCAGCATACCTTTATATCCAGTTTCCACCCAAAGCTCTTCAGTAAGATGAGGTGAAACAGGATTCAAGAGTATAAGGAAATCCTTGAATTCTCCCCTGGTAACACTGCCTTTATGATAGAAATCATTTACAAGTGTCATCATTGCTGCAATCCCTGTATTGAACTTGAGTGTTTCAAAGTCCTGGCTAACCTTCTTTATAGTCTTGTGCATATTTACTTCAAGGTCTTTGCTGTAACCTTCTTCATCAGTAAGCATATCTGTAAGCCTGAACACCCTGTCCAGAAACCTTTTACATCCCTTGACACCGTTTTCTGACCAGGGAACACTCTTTTCAAAATCTCCTATGAACATTTCAAACATTCTGAGGGTATCTGCACCTGATTCTTCAATAACTTCATCCGGATTAACGACATTGCCCTGGGATTTGGACATTTTCTCACCGTTTTCAGCAAGTATCATTCCATGTGAAGTTCTCTTCTTATATGGCTCAGGAGTCGGCACAACATTTATATCATAAAGAAATTTGTGCCAGAATCTTGAATAAAGAAGATGCAGTGTTGTGTGCTCCATTCCCCCGTTATACCAGTCCACAGGAGTCCAATATTCAAGATTTTCCTTTGAAGCAAGCTCATGGTCATTCTCTGTATCAATGTACCTGAGGTAGTACCACGATGAACCGGCCCACTGCGGCATTGTATCGGTTTCTCTTTTTGCAGGTTTACCGCAGGATGGACATGAGGTGTTGACCCAATCCTCTATCTTTGCCAATGGCGACTCCCCTGTTTCCGTTGGCTCATAGAACTCAACTTCAGGAAGCACCAGCGGAAGTTCCTCCTCTGAAATAGGAACCCAGCCACAGTCATCACAATAAACCAGCGGTATCGGTTCTCCCCAGTATCTTTGGCGTGAAAAGACCCAGTCGCGCAGCTTGTAATTTATTTTAAATTCTCCGATTCCCTTTTCTTTCAGGAATTCGGTTATTTTCTTCTTTGCATCCTTTACACTTAGTCCGTCTATTATGCCTGAATTTATCATTGTGCCGGTTTCAATGTCAGTAAAGGCTGCTTCACTGATGTTTCCACCCCCTACAACCTCTACAATAGGCAGATTAAATTTTCTGGCAAATTCATAGTCTCTCTGATCATGTGCAGGAACCGCCATAATAGCTCCGGTTCCATAAGTCATAAGTACATAATCAGATACCCATATCGGTATCAGCTCATCATTTACCGGATTTATTGCCTTAATCCCCTGTATTTCCAACCCTGTCTTATCCTTGGCAAGTTCGGTTCTTTCCATGTCAGATTTATGGGCAGCTTCCTCGGCATATGTAAGTATCTCATTATAGTTTTCTATGTGATCTTTGTATTTTTCAATATATGGGTGTTCGGGTGACATTACCATGTAGGTTGCGCCGTAAAGTGTATCCGGTCTTGTTGTATAGACCCGTAATACATCATCTGTTCCCTCAATCCTGAAATCGACTTCTGCGCCCTCGGATTTTCCAATCCAGTTAATCTGTGTTGCCAAAACCCTCTCAGGGTAATCAACTAATGCCAGGTCACTGATAAGCCTTTCGGCATATTCAGTTATTTTAAGCATCCACTGGCTTTTCATTCTTCTGGTAACTTCACTGCCGCATCTTTCACAGGTTCCGTTGACGACTTCTTCATTTGCAAGCCCCACTTTGCATGAAGTACAGAAATTGATGGACATCTCCTTCTTGTATGCAAGACCGTGCTTGAAAAGCTGCAGAAAAATCCACTGGGTCCATTTATAATAATTGGGATCGGTTGTATTAATTTCCCTGGACCAATCAAATGAGAAGCCTATTGATTTACACTGGCTCTTAAACCTGGCAATATTATTCTTTGTAACCTCTGCCGGATGAATTTTATTCTTAATTGCATAATTCTCGGTTGGAAGTCCAAACGCATCCCATCCTATCGGAAATAGCACATTGTAACCTTCAAGGCGTCTTTTCCTGGCTACGATGTCAAGGGCCGTGTATGGCCTTGGGTGCCCAACATGCAGACCTTTTCCTGATGGATATGGGAACTCAATCAGTGCGTAATAGTTAGGCTTTGACCTGTCATCACCTGTTCTAAATGTTTGCTTTTCATCCCAGATAGCCTGCCATTTCTTTTCTATGGCATTATGGTTGTAGTGCTTCATATCAGTGTACATCTCCTTACATATAAAAAGGCCCTTCGCTAGAGGCGAAGGACCGCGGTACCACTCTAATTCGATATTTTCATATCATCTTGAATTTTTAACGATGTTTCCACCGGTCCGTGTTACTTGATTTCCCACAGACAGCTCCGGAACGAGTTTCAGCCCCCGGAATCAACGCTTTTCACCAACCAGCGCTTCTCTTAGTCATCCTCATGCCTACTGCTTTCCATCACAGCAATATCTTTATGCATTATAACCAAAATCCCTTCGTCGGTCAAATACAATCTAATAATTACCCCAGGTGTAAATATTTTACCCAGACGTAAATATTTTACCCAGACGTAAATATTTGTCTCAGTGACATTTGCACCTCTCTGCTATATAATTTATCAGGATATATACAGGGGGACTTTTTGTGACTGACTTAAGTACTAATAAATCACTGATTCAGAAAATTCTTAAAATAGGTTTGCCTATTGCCATACAAAATTTTGTGGGAACTCTATTGAACCTTATAGATAACATGATGATTGGTTCCAGAGGCGAAGCTGCATTAGCTGCAGTCAGCATTTCCAATAGGATTTTCTTCATAATGATAATAACCCTGTTTGGTGTCTACAGCGGCATTGGTATTTACACCGCCCAATACTGGGGCAAGAAAGACCTTAAGAATATAAAAAAGCTAATGGGCATGGCATTTACGATAGGGCTTACCCTATCCACAACCTTTACTCTGGTAACCCTGCTTTTACCCGCAGAGCTTATAAGCATTTTCAGCAGGGACCCCGAAGTCATACAAAAGGGCACAAGCTATCTTTCCATAGCTGCATTGACGTATATTCCTGTTTCCTTGTCATTTGTCTTTTCATACACCTCAAGGAGCGTTCACAGGACCAAGATACCGATGATTGCAAGCATAGTTGCCCTCAGTATAAACACTTTCCTCAATTATCTGTTTATAAACGGCAACTGGGGGATGCCTGAACTCGGTGTCAGGGGTGCTGCTATTGCGACACTCACCGCCAGACTGGTGGAACTGACCCTTCTGATGCTTATAATTTACAACTCCAAGGATCATCCCCTTGCCGGAAAACTCAAGGAATTCTTCGGTTTCAGCTTTGCGATGTTCAAGCGCGTCTTAAAGACCGCCTTTCCGGTAATAATAAACGAGTCTGCCTGGGTGGTCGGTGTTTCCGTATATTTCATAGCTTATGGATTTCTGGGAACTGCGGCAATTGCCTCTGCACAGGTTGCACTTACCATTTCCGACCTCATTTGGGCATTTCTGATAGGAATGGGCAATGCTACTGCTGTTTTAGTTGGAAATCAACTTGGTGCAAATAAGATAGAAAGTGCATTTTCAATCGCAAAGCGCCTTGTAAAGATGGAGTTTGTCGTCACCTTGTTCCTGGCTGTAATATATGCAGCTTTTGGTTACCTGATTGCGGGTCTGTTCGGACTTACTGATGAAACCAAGGATATGGCGACAAAATGCATTTATGTTACAGCAGCCTTCATACCTATCCGGCAGCTTGGTTTTGTGTACATTGTTGGAATCCTAAGAAGCGGTGGCGATACCCGGTTCTGTATGTTCCTGGATATTGGAATGGTGTGGTTCCTTGGGATTCCCCTGGCATTTCTCGCAGTCCTTGTCTTCAAGCTGCCTATTTACTGGGCAATGGCAATCATCAACATAGAAGAAGTATTGAAAGTTGTCTTTGCAAGGCATAGATTCCTTTCAAAAAAATGGATTAACGTACTGGTGGAGCACGAAGATGATCATTAGAAAATATCCGGTGAAGCATTTCACCAAACTTTCACTTTCAATCCTATATCTGATTATCTATAGAAGCATACCCGATTATAAGAAACCTTCAAGCTTCTATGAAAAACTCATGTGGATCAACTTCAACATAGAAAATCCTCTCATGGCAAAATGTGCCGATAAGTTCACTGTCAGGGATTATGTATGTGAGAAAGGGCTTGGTAACAGTCTCAATGACCTTCTTGGAGTCTATGATTCACCGGATGACATTGATTTTGAAGCACTTCCCGACTCATTTGTCCTTAAATGCACCCATGGGTCCGGAATGAATATCATCTGTTATGACAAGGCTTCCATGGACTTCAAGAAAACCAGAAAAAAACTAAGAAACTGGTTGAATATCAATTATAGCAATATGTTTGGGGAACTTCATTACAGTAATATCGTTCCCAGAATAGTCTGTGAAGGCTTCCTTGGAGAAGATTTAACGGACTACAAGGTTTACTGCTTCCATGGCAAGCCGGAATATATCATGCTGTGCAAAGGCCGTGCTTCAGGTGCCATAAAATGGTATCTGTACGATTTTGATTGGAACTATACCAGATTCCTCAAGAAACATCTTGATGACCCACAAATACCAAAGCCGGATAATCTTGCAGAAATATATGATTTCTGTTGCAGGCTGAGCAATGATTTTATCTTCGCTCGAGTCGATTTCTACAACATCGAGAATCAAATAGTCTTCGGAGAACTCACATTCACCCCATCTGCCTTCATGGATAACAAGACAACAGAAGAGATGAATCTCAGAATGGGCAATCTCATACAAATTGCCGACTGAACCGGCCTAACAGTGAGGAAACCCGGAAACATATCCGGGCACCATTTCATTTCAAGGTAATCCTGAATGTCTTTATTTCAAAGGGTTTTATCTCAAATTCCAATCTATCTGATTCAAATCCAACACTTTGTCCTTCCTCTTCAAGCAGGTTGCATTCCGAACAGGCTACAATCGGATCTGCAATTTTCATGCTGACATGGGCCCTTTTGTTATGGCACTCATACAACCTTACAATCATATCATCGCTGTCCTCTGCTTTTTTGACTGATTCTACAATAACATTTGCCTTGTCAAGAGTTACAAAAGACATTTCACTGCCAAGTATATTAACACCACCGGAAACCAATACAGTATGAAGAGGATTGTTCAAAGAGTAAGCCTGTTCAATGGTCCCTCCTGTCCTAAAATCGCCTGGATGCGGCATGATGGAATAGGTCATGAAGTGCTCGCCATAGTCAGCCATCGGACTTGGAACTGTTGCT
>JAFGIJ010000131.1 GCA_016929655.1 Clostridia bacterium | reverse complement strand
TTTACAATAGGAACAATTTCCTTGAACATTGAAAGAGCTGAGAGTATATGTGCTCCCTTTACAGTGTGCTGTTTGATTGTTTCATATTCAGGAACCGTCAGCTTGCCGCTCTTTGAAAGGATGTCATCACTGGTGCCAATTTTGCCTACATCATGGAATAATCCGCCGATTCGAAGTGTTTCAATGGTTTTACTATCAAGGTTCATATGCTGACCAAGTTTCATTGAATAGAATGAAACTCTGTCAGAATGACCGCTTGTATAAATATCCTTGGCATCAACCACAAGTCTCAGCGCTTCGATTGTATCCATATACCTTCCGCGGAGCATTTCATAGGTTCTGGAAAGTTCATCATTTTTTTCATTGACCAAAGAATGTAAAAACGCATTGTTGATTGAAGAAGCTGCCTGTGAGCAATATATCTTCAGAAGATTGAGCCCGTCATCAATTTCACCTTCTCCTGTTTCTACATATATGACACCCATGGAGTTATTGTATTCATTTACAAGTGGGAAAATCACTCCATCATCAAGCATAACTTCTTCCTTGTTGACCCTTGCAGAACCAATTTTTTCAATCATTTCGTGTCCAAGGTAATCAACAAAAGATGATACATCCTGATGATATTTCCCAAGGCCCTTGAATATGGATTTATCTGAATCTTCAGAAAAACCGGCATAATTGTCAACAAGAATAAATGCATTTTCGCTATCAAGCAACGGAAGCAATTCGCTTAGGATCTGCTCCATGATATCTCCGATTGGCTGGAGCTGGTAAATGCTTGGAACGGCCTGCAGTATGCTGTTCAAACCTTCACTGAACTTTTTGATTGTTCTTACCTGCGAAATTGATTTTATTCCCGATTCCACCAATAGAATGAACTGGTCAAAGCGGTCGCTTTTTTCGCAGTAACCCTGTATTTCAAGTTTCTTTATTGTGTCCAGTGGGGGAGCCAGATCCTTGTGACCGGTCAACAGCAAAATATATAGCTCATTGTTGAATTTCCTGATTTCTTCAACCACCTGGTCTCCATGTATCGGAGCCATCAGAAAGTCTAGCACCATAAGATCAAAGTGCTCAGTTTTAACAAGTTCTATGGCTTCCATTGGGTTGGTCACGCAGGTTGTCTGATAACCCTGTCTAAGAAGAACAGAAGACAGGGAATCAATGATACCCTGGTCATCATCAACCAGAATTATCTTGTAATCTCTTTTTTCCGAATTATTCCTTTTGCTTCGCCTCATCGGGCACCTCCCTGTATACCGGTATTTCTATATAGAATGTCGTTCCTTTTCCAACCTCGGATTCAAATCGCATTGAACCATCGAAGTGACCTCTTATGGTCGAGTATGCCATATACATACCCAGTCCCGTGCCATCTTTACCCTTGGTCGTAACCATTTCGCGGAATAGTTTCCTTTTGATGTTATCCGGAATTCCCGCACCCTTATCTGAAATTATAAACTGTATTTTACCATCCCGGGGTATTATTTTAAAATCAATTATACCCTTTTCTCCTTCATAAGCCTGAATTGAATTGGTAATGATGTTATTGAAAACCTGGACCAGGATACTAAGGTCGCCTTTTAATTCCGTATATATGGAAGCATGATTGTCCTGGACAAGCTCACAATGGAATTTCTTCAGCTCGAATTTCATGAGTATGTTTATTCTGCTGAGCAGTTCATATAGTGTAAATATGGTATTGCTGTTCTCAGACAATTGCACGGCCTGACCCTTGACAGCAGAAATCATTTCTGACATATATGAGCAATACGGTCCGATTTTCCTTGACCATTCAAGAAGTTCTTCAGCAATTTCCTTATGATCCTCATTTGTAACCAAAGGATCATCTATGGAATCACGGTATTCTTCACTGAGTGCTTCAATTGTTTTGGAAACACCGGAGATTGTCATAATTGGGGTCTTAAGGTTATGTGCTATGCCTCCGATCAGGTTACCCAATGATGCAAGCCGTTCTTTCTCCATGAGGATTTCCTGACTTCTCTGGATTTCTTCCATTTGATTCTTAAGCTCAGTAATATCTTTTATTAGTATTATTGTTCCAAGATATTTGCTATGTGAAAATATAGGCGTAAGTTCTATATAAAAATACAACATAGTTTCATCCACTACACAGCCGGCTTCATATTTTACAGTAGAATTGCTATTTATTGCCCTTACATTAGCTTCCATAAGATTATCAGTTTTTATAGATGCTACTTTTGACTCCTCGATAGCTTTGAGAACATTAACATTTCTGTACACAAAGAATATATCATTGAAAGTATCTGTAAATGTTTTATTGAAGTCGATTACCAACCAGTCACTGTCGATTATAATGTAACTATCGGAAATTAAGTCATTAATGCGTTGAAGGGCAATCGGAGCAATATTAAGGAACTTAAACTTGAAAATGGCAAGCGCAAAGCAGATTATTGCAACGGTAAAAGTTATTGGGGTATAGTAAACCGGTAGATTTATAACACTGAATGTTACAAGAATATTTACTAAAAACGGTACAATTATACCTGACATAATTAAAACTGATTGTTTGGAGAAAAAGCCGGAATTCTTTATGGAGAAGTGCAGTAGAAAACTAATTCCAACCAGAATATATATATATGAAATTATTGTATGAACTATGAAGTATGGCCCATATTGAGCAACATTATTGAAGATAGAATATTCAACAAAGAACAAGTTATGGCTTTTATTAGTTATAACCATAATATAATCAAATACAGGGAATATAAAGAGGAGTACATCTCTGATTGAGAATTTTAATCTAGTTCTTACAAAAACTAATCCAGTATATAAAAGACTTATGGGTAAAAAACATAACCCGAAATAATAGAGGTTTACAAAACCCATGGTTGTGTAGCCATCTCTTATTGTAGAGTATACCTCGAGTATATGACCGAAACTCCATATGAATACAAGAATTATATTCATAGAAAACACATAATGAAGTTGTTTTTTCTTTTTTAGAAAAAGCATAAAGAATAATAAGGCGGCAATCATAATTGCAGATATATGAAGCAAAACAAACGATACATCATACTTTAACAAAATTTATAACCCTCCTTACTTATCAATTGGTTTTCCATATAACCTGGAATTTGCATAATTTGCTTTAAATGTGCGGATTAAAGTTTCTGAAAAAACAAAATCCTCAAAGTGCAACTCGGCTCCCCGATAACCGGATTTTATAAGCTCTTGATAATTTTTAATACACTCATTTATATCAACATTACCTGTAGTTGAATTAATGTTTTTATTGGTAGATGAAAGAAGCCCTGAAAGAATACATCCGGTTATTTGTTTGTCCGACATGAAGTGTGATTTGAAACGGGAAAGTATACTGTTATCTAGCTTCAATGGCAGATATAACTTGTTCTTTATACTTCCCGGAACTTCAAGAACACCACCTTCGGTTATTATAAGGTCATTAGAAGAAGAAATTCTTTCAATAGCTTTTGAGGTTGAGAAGCAGTGTGGCCCTGAATCATCAACAATAATTGTTCCATGATCCAATTGTTCAATATCAAGAACATCAGGAGCATTGGTAGCCCCTATGATAAATGTCGACTTGTAAACTTCATCAGGTAGCCTTGTTCCGTCAGAATAAGCAAGATTGATGTTAGTCATGAATCCAAATTCGTTTATTAGCTCTTTTCTTAATTCCTGCATTTTCACCATTCTACTGGGAAGATCGCATAGAACAATTGATTTTGGGTGGGGAAGCATGGCTATCATAAGTTTGGCAACTGCTGAACCGATTGATCCGATACCAAGCACACATACATTTTCATCAGCTAAGTTCCGGTTACTTTCTCCTAAAATTCGAATGATTGATAGTATTACTGTTGCAGTAGTAGTGGAATGGCCGGTTGTAACCAATGTTTTCAATCCGGATTTTTTTACAGCTTCCTCAATGGCTCTACCGGTATCTGTTGCCGAAGGTATTAAACCGGTAAGGGATACAGTCCTTGCACCTGCAGATTCTGCAAGTCTGACTGCCTCAACACACATTTTTATTGCTTTTTCATTTTCGTTGTAAAGTTGGTTGATACCTAATGGTATGGCAATCACTCCAATGTTTCCTTCGCCTAAAGACATATGTTTGTACATTATAGGTTCATCATAAAACAAGTCGGGCCATATTTGATTATTATCAGGCAGGTAAGTTATTGCCGCACTGTCCAGTGGAGGCAAGCTACAG
>JAFGIJ010000130.1 GCA_016929655.1 Clostridia bacterium | reverse complement strand
TAAATATTTTAGACAGACGTAAATATTTTAGACAGACGTAAATATTTTGAACAGACGTAAATATTTTGAACAGACGTAAATATTAGGGTTTGTTTATTTTACATCAGCAGGTGTTTTGGTATAATAGGGAAAATAATCAGGGTGGTGTTTATGGGAATTTATAACCGGGCAGATGGAAAATATATCAGGGAACTTCCGGCATATATCAAGTTCTTTCCTTTCTTGATGACGAGACGTCATGATGCTTCAATATACTTCAGTCAGAAGATTGATTTGACCAATACCATGAAATACTGCACTGAAAAGGATGTTAAGATATTCCATGTTTTTCTGGCAGCATTGCTGAGGCTTGGAGTTGAAAAGCCTGTCTTCAATCGTTTTGTTGTCGGTAAGAGAGTCTATCAGCGAAATCATCTTGTAATTGGTTTTATGGCCAAGCAGAAGATTGATGAAACCTCAAAAGAAATAAGTGTGAAGGTATTCTTTGATGAAAATGACAGACTGGCTGATGTTTCCCGAAAAGTTCTGGAAAAGGTCAATGTTGTCAAATCCGGTGGAGACTTTGATGTAGACAATACAATTGATATCCTTACAAAACTGCCGAAGTTCGTCACTTCATTTATATTCATGACTCTACGGGTCATTGACCATTTCGGCCTGTTATCAAAAAAATTCATTCATGACAATCCCCTGTATGTCAGCGCATATGTAACAAATGTCGGAAGCATAGGAATTGATGCCCCCTTTCATCATATGTATGAGTGGGGTACAACTTCCGTCTTTGCTGCACTTGGTAAAATTCACAAGGACTATATTGTAAATGGTGATGGCTTAGCCTATGTCACCGATGTGGTCAATATTAAATTCACCATTGATGAGCGAATTGCTGACGGGGTTCATATGGCAAAGGCATTGGCTGATTTCCAAAGATACATGGAAAATCCGGAGTTGCTTGAATGAGGGACTTGTCAGGTTTTTCAGTATATGAAATTCTGGAGCAATCGGCCGCTTCATATCCCGACAGGACTGCCTGGGATTTTTTGGGCTTTAAAATGACTTATTCAGATTTTATAAGGAATGTAAACAGCTGTGCCACAAAACTAAAAAGTCTTGGAATAAAAAAAGGAGAAATTGTTTCACTCCTTCTGCCCAATATACCTGCTTCCCTGATTCTGTTTTATGCAGTTTCAAAGATTGGTGCAGTTTCCAATTTCATCCATCCACAGATGCCGGTCTCACAGATCAGCAGTATGCTCCTTTCCATGAACCCTGCTCATATATGGGTCCCCGGATTTATGGTAACAACTATAAAAGAGCTTAAAATTCTGCTTCCTGATACCCATATACATCCTGTAAAAATGCACTCTTTCATGCCATTTCATTTGATGATTGGAACATATTTAAAGTATTTACCTTCACATATCATCAACATTACCAAAGGAAGAAGATATTTCAGTTTCAACCATATGCCGGCAACAGAAAAAGCTGATTCGGCCCCATCTGAAACATCTGTAATATTGCTGACCGGTGGAACAGATGGAACTCCAAAAGGTGTCTGCCTGTCATCCGAAGCCGTCAATCAGGCAGCAGCTTCAACAGCAGCAGTAAAAACTCCTTCCGATACCCAGGACCGGATGCTTGCAATATTGCCTGTTTTCCATGGCTATGGACTGGTAAATTGCATACACACAACATTTGCTGAAGCGGCCTGTCTTATCCTTCTTCCTTATTATAATGAAAGGTTGTTCAAAAATGTCATAAGGCAAAAAAAACCTGGTTACATGCTTGGAATCCCGAGGCTTTACTCGCGAATGGCGGATCTTTTTGAAAATGAAGACCTTGACATGAGTTTTTTCAAAGGTCTGTACTGCGGTGGCTCCAAGCTCACAGATTCAGTACGTGAAAAAATAAACTGCGTTCTCCGGTCAAAGGGAGCCCGGGTTGTTGTCCGTGAAGGATATGGACTCACTGAATGCGTCGGGGCATGCCTGTTGATGCCCGAAGACCATTATAGACCGGGCAGTGTCGGAATTCCATATCCCGGTGTGAGCGTAGGCATTATCAAACCGGGCACTGAAGAATTCCTGGACTGCAATATCATCGGAGAAATCGCCGTATCAAGCAAAATGATAATGAACGGTTATTTTAATGGTTGGAGCGGCAATATATTTGAAAAAGACGGTTTCAAGTGGCTTAGGACCGGTGACCTTGGCTCAATGGACCAGGATGGATTTGTCTATTTTACCGACAGAATCAAAAGAATGGTTAAAATTGCCGGATATGAAGTGTATCCTGGTAAAATCGAGTCATATATTAGTCAGATACCCGGCATTGTCAACTGCTGTGTTGTTGAATCTGAAAAGGATGGGTTGTCTGTACTCAAAGCATTCATAGTTGCAGACACCAGCTTCACGAACGATAAAACGAAAGATGAGATTCTGAGGATTTTAAATAAAAAACTCCCCGGATGGTCTGTTCCCGGGGAGCTCATATTCGTTGATTCGATACCTGAGACACTCATGAAAAAAAATGCCTACAGGGAGCTTGCTCAATAACCTCCGAGCGGACCTGCTGATTCTATTTTCTCGGGAATTGTTCCGTCAAAATCAAATCCATCCGGTGTAACCTCAAATTCATTAACACTGAATCCCGCAAGTCCGAGAAGTGCATTATTGAGGGCTGTACCGGCATCTTCAAGACTGTCGTTAGCCTGTTTAACCGGAATTCTTATTTTGCCTACATACAGTTCCTCAGTAACTCCTTCAAAAAGACCTGTTGCTTTGTTATAACTCAGAGTTGCATCCATATATATCGGTTTGTTTTTTACAAGCCCAAGAAAGGCCTTGTATTTTTCAAGTTCTGGGAATGCGTCCACGATTGGACTTAAATCCCCGATGACACAGGACATTTCGAGGCTTCCGTCACCGCATTTGATAGCAATGTCTGACATAATCGAATTATCATTCATTGCCATATTTGCAGCTGCCGTCAGTTCCTCATTAGTAACCACGGTATCAACCTGCACCTCACCCGAACTCCTGAAATTTCCTGCTATCATGTCTTCAGCCGATGCATGGCTTTCATCGAAATCAATTCCGCCTTTTGCAAGATAAGAATTAAAATCAGCCTCTGTCCATTTTGTTTCAACTACCCTTGAAGGCGGTGTTCCCGTCATAAAAAAGAAAGTTGCAATTATGCCTCCCAGGATAATAACCAATACCAACAGAATAATCAATAATGTCTTGATGACCTTCATGTTTTTGTCCCCCTTAATGTAATGCCTCTTGTATTCTATATAACAGAAGAAACTTTTTCAATAGAGCACTTATTTTCGTCACCGGTATCGATGATTCCAAAGGATGGTCGGAATGGTCCGCGTGCAAATTCCCCCACCGCTCCGGGATTCATGATGCAAATATCCTGCTTTTTAATAATCCTTGGTATATGGGTGTGGCCACAAAGCACTATATCCGCTTCCCTTTTTCTTCCCTCTTCAAGTATTGTTGAGTAGCCGTTCCTTACACCATATTCATGCCCATGTGTCATAAAAATCCTGCAGCCATCCAGATCCAGCATTTTTTCATCATCAACAGCTGTCCACAGATCACAGTTCCCCTTTACAATGATTACAGGAATATCTTCAAGCCTTTGTTCAAGTTCAATGCCGTCAGTGCAATGGTCCCCAAGATGCAGGATCATATCCGATTTTATTGCCCGGGCAACCTTTTCCATGCTTTCGACGTCCCGATGTGAATCAGAAAATACCAAAATCTTCATATAACCTCTCAAAGCTCATTATAAATACGTCCATTGGCTTCTTTCAGCTTTTTTTCGTCAGTCATTGCTGTTATCTGCTTCCTCGCCGTCTTTCCAATGATTTTACCGAATAAATCAAAGAGGAAAGGAACTTTCAGTGGAATATACCATCTGCTGTCTTTTTTGTATGCATTCTTCTCAGTGAAATACTTAGAATCTGCCTTCAGGATATTGGGAGCAAGTGCAGACATGCTTCTGAATGCATGGTAAATGGGAATGTCACTGAATTTAAGTTTTCTGGGTTTATCGGATTTCAGGTGCCTTGCAAAACTTTGCGCACCCTTTTCAAGTTTTCTTCGCCTTTTGTCGAGTTCTTCTTCTTTCAATGGGAAAGGAAGAATGTCAACATAGGTCTTTCCGCAGACCTCAAAGCCCGCTCCTGAAAGCCAGGTTTCCATGGGTGTAAAAACACTTTTTTCCTGCCACTTTGTGAAATTTCC
>JAFGIJ010000129.1 GCA_016929655.1 Clostridia bacterium | reverse complement strand
CATCCCAAGGATGATTGGTTGTTTTCGTCCAAACATCCCAAGGATGATTGGTTGGATGATTGGTTGGTGTTGATAATAATGACAAATAATGGTAATATTTAGCAGGAGGTCACCATGTGGTATCCTGCTTTTTTAATGGCTGCAGTTATTCTATACTATTTAGCAACTTTACCTGTTATCAAAGGATATATCGGCGAGGTAATTGTCAGAATATATCTTAAAACCCTGAATCCCAAGAAATACAGGGTTCTCAATAATGTATATTTCCCTGCATACAGCGGGCTTTACATGCAGATAGACCACATGGTGATTTGCAAGGGGTGCGTCATCATAATTGAAACCAAAAATTACAATGGAATCATTGAAGGTGATTGGCGCAGTAAAAACTGGACGATCAGAAGGAAGAACAGCACTTTGAGTGTCTACAATCCAATGCGACAGAATTCATACCATGTCAGAATGCTGCTGGAGAATAAAATAGTGCCTGACAGCACAAGGGTATATTCTGTTGTTTGTCTTGGAGTTTTTGCAAAACCTGATACAAATGGGAAGATGCCGGTTGTCACTCCTCAGAAGCTGCTTTGTTGTATAAAAAGGATTGTTGGAGAAAACGGTGAATCTGCAGATTCAGGAAGTCTGACCTCAGGAATAGAAAAACTCATTATCAGAGGCAGGAGCATAGGCAGGGAACATATAAAAAGACTTCGGTCGAGGAAAAGAAGGATCAGGGAAGGAATCTGCCCAAGGTGTGGTGGGCGTTTGTATTACAGGAATAGCTTAAGGGGAAGAATAGCCATATGCACCAATTATCCATGGTGCAAATACAGGAATAAAACACAGAGTTAATAAATATTAAACAAATATTAAAAAAATCAATTACAAATATTAAAAAAATAAATATTAATATTGACATATGATATATTCGGACATATAATTCAATTATAAAATATAAGAGGTGATGAAATGGAAAAGAATTTCGTACCAAGTGACTGCCCGGTGTGCGGTGGTGAATTGAAAATAGATAAAGTAAGCTGCACGAAATGTGACCTTCAGATGACTGGAACATTTTACCTGTCGGGTTTTACAGGACTGACAGAAAAGCAACTTGAATTCGTAAAGGTCTTCATAAGGTGCAAAGGCAATATCAAGGAAGTTGAAAAGGAACTTGGAATATCCTATCCAACAGTAAAAAGCAGACTCGATGAAGTGGCAATGGCCCTTGATGTTGAAATAAATGATGATGAAAGAAAAGATAACACAGCAATCCTTGAAAGTCTGGAAAAAGGTGAACTGAGTATAGATGAAGCACTGGAAATGCTGAAGGAAAAGAGGTAATAGAAATGGAAGCACGCGAAGAAATTCTTATGATATTAAAAATGGTCCAGGATGGCAAAATCTCAAATGAAGATGCCGCAAAGCTCATTGATGCAATTGAGCAAAAGGGAGGAGAGTCGAAGAGGGATGAACACTCTTACAAATATACCCAATACAATACCCGAGAGAAGAAAGACAGGAAAAAGTCTTTCGATGAAAAGATGGAAGAAATGGCAGAAGGCCTCGAAAATATGGTAAGTGACATTGTCGGGTCAACCAAGGAAGCACTCAGCAATTTTCCAGAGATAGATCCCGGCAACTGGTTTACTACATCTGAAAAAAGACATTTTACCTACCCTGCTTCTGAGAACATGAAGATTGAGATAATGGGAAAGAACGGCAGTGTCAGATTCCTTCCGGGCGAGGAAAAAATCAATGTTGTATACAGTATTTACACCAAGCAGGATGTAGATGAGGTAATGAAACTTATTGATGTAAAAAGTTCTGATAATGAGCTTTTCATTGATGCTTCGGGAGTTGACGGTGGTGTGAGCATGGAAATAAGGATTCCTGCTATCAAATACAGCAGTTTCAAGGCAATGGCTAAGAATGGCAGCCTCAGGTGCAGTCCGATAACTGCGGATATGACTGAACTGTCCACTAAAAATGGAAGCCTGAAACTTGATGGAGTCAAAAGTCCCGTTATCAAAGCAAATACAAAAAACGGTTCTATAACTCTATATAATTGTGAAGCTGATAAAGCCGGGATAGAAACAAGCAACGGTCCGATAATTATCCAGGAATCAAAAATCGAACTGCTTGACTGCAATACTACAAATGGTTCAATAAGGTGCAGTGGAAGTAAATCCGATAGTATTGAAGCCAGTACATCAAATGCTTCGATTTCCATGGAGGATTTTGATCTCGTTGGAGAAAAGGGGATTATGAACCTAAAGACTTCCAATGGAAATATTAGAATCAAGATACCCGGGGACATAGGAGCAATGTTCAAGGCCCAGGCAGGCAGGCACGGCAGAGTTACGGTGAACTTCCCCTGCTCTATAAATAAAAACATGGAATATGAAGGAAAAACAGAAGGATATGAAAATTCCAAAAGGAAAATTTACATCACTGCCAAGACAAATATGGGAAGAATTGATATTTCATGATTCTAATTGACATATATAAAGCGGGACCTCCATTGTATGGGGGTCCTGCTTGTATCTGCACTATTTTTCTGCCCAGCTGGATGCCAGATGAGCCTCTGCAACCAGAGGAACGTCGGGCATGAAATCATTCCCGGCAGATTCCATGGTGTTCTTCAGAATCAAAGCTGTTTCCTCAGCTTCTGATTCTGGGGCCTCCAAAAGGATTTCATCATGTACAACGGCAACTATGCCGGCACTTGTCGACTTTAAAGTATCCATTAACATTCCTAAAGCGTTCTTAACAATATCAGCAGCTGTTCCTTGAACAGGAGTGTTATAAAGTGCAGCAATACCGGCATCCTCATTATGGAAATATCTTCGACCTGAAAGACTCCTTGAAACCCTCGGGGGATTGGCTTTTACGGAATCATGCCAATTCTTGATTCCTTTATAGGCATTGAAATACCTGTCTCTGAAGGCTTCTGCTTCTTCAAGTGACATTTCAACACCATAAACATCACCTGCATAGGACTGCAGTCCCCGGGCACCCATCGCGAATATCAATCCGAAATTCACTGCCTTTGCTGCCTGGCGCTGTTCCTTTGTTACTTCCCGGATAGGTGTTCCGGTCACAAGTGACGCTGTAAGTCTGTGAAGGTCGCCTCCGTTTTTGTATGCCTCAATCATTCTTTCATCCCCGGCCAGCTGCGCAGCAACCCGCAGTTCAATCTGCGAATAATCTGCCACAATAAACTTGAATCCATCAGCCGGAACAAAGCACTGTCTTATTTCATCATCCCTTGGAATCTGCTGCATGTTTGGGCTTGTACAGCTCATTCGACCGCTGTAGGCACCGATCTGACTGTAATGGGCATGGATTCTGCCAGTCTTCTTGTTGATGAAATCAGGAAGTGGGTCCAGAAAACCTGAAACCAATTTTGAGGCTTTCCTGTATTCATGAAGACTCTTCACAACAGGTCGTTCTTTGTAAGGCGAAAGGGAATACTTTGATGTATCAGGAACATTGACACCATTTTTTTCAAGAAGATCCAGAATGTCCTGATTGCTGTTAAGGTTAATTCCAACTGCTGTTTCATTGCCGAAGAA
The DNA here is from genome assembly GCA_016929655.1 of Clostridia bacterium. Classification (GTDB taxonomy): domain Bacteria; phylum Bacillota; class Clostridia; order DUPQ01; family DUPQ01; genus JAFGQE01. The sequence continues at coordinate 636 of JAFGIJ010000129.1, read as the reverse complement.
GTCAGGTTGTATCATGGTATTTCCCGCATAAGTCATAAGATTTTTTTCAGCTTCTACCAGGATGTTTTTGGTTTTTTGGGTCAGGTCAGCCCATTTTTGCATATCAATCGATATACCACGATACTCGATGTCTGCAATAGCCTTTGTGCAATTGAACTCAATTCCTGCTATCTCAACCAGATTGTTTGCCTTTAATGCCGGTACCATTACACTTCTTAATTCAAGGAGTATGGAAGCATCCCGGGCTGCATATTTCAATTGTTCTGTCCGCAGCTCTCCGGAAAAATCACTTGTCTGTTCTTCCTTAGGCAGGGTTTCCCCAAGAAAAAATTCACTGATTGCAGCAAGGCTGTATCCGGAAGGTCCTTTTGGGGTGCGAAGAAGCCGTGCGGCAAGCATTGTGTCAAAAATGGGTCCGTCAAGTGCAAGGCCTTCAGATTTTAGAAAATTGATATCAAATTTTGCGTTTTGGAAAACCTTGACAGATGAAGTTAAAAGCAACTGTTTCAGGACGGCCTTATCCTGCGAGGTACATTTCCAGTAGTCTATTATATAAACAGGGTTTCCAAAAGAAGCTATTTGAATCAGTCTAAGCCTGTCATTAAAGGGATCAAGACCAGTGGTTTCAGTATCGAT
>JAFGIJ010000023.1 GCA_016929655.1 Clostridia bacterium | reverse complement strand
GCAGGTCTGATGGATGTCTCATTGAAGATGATCCTCAATGAAACATATCCTTCATTTAGAAACTGGATTGACAGGGGGGCAACAACCCTGTGGGAATGCTGGAATGGGGAGGGGTCCAGGAATCATCATATGTTTTCTGATTTCATCGCAGTGCTGTTCAAATATCTGGGTGGAATAAAACCCGACGAGAGTGGACCGGGATTCAGAAAAATCATCATGAAACCTCAGGTAAAATGCGGTCTTGACTGGGTAAAGGCGTCGCATAAAACAACATATGGGGAAATAAAAATGGTTTGGGAAAGAAGAGAAAAGGAAACACATTTTGTAATTGGCATACCCGAAAAATGTGAAGCGGATTTCAGTATTCCCGGCACTATGGAAAGCGGGCGTGTGCTGACCCCGGGACACCATGAATTTTCCGTTAAGGATTAATATGGACATAAAAAGTCAACTACTTGAGTTTTATGAAAGTAATGCGGTAAGAAGAGAAAACACAGAAAAAAGCAATTGGAAAATCATGCTGCGGGAAAGATTTTTGCATTTGATGAATGAGTATAAGTTGACCCGATTGCTTGAAATAGGAGCAGGTACAGGCCAAGACAGCCTGTACTTCATGGAAAATGGACTGGATGTATCCTGTATAGACCTTTCACCAAAGCATGTTGGATATTGTCTGGAAAAGGGCTTGAATGCAAGAATCATGGATTTTTATCATATGGATTTCAATGATGGTCATTTCCAGGGTTTGTTTGCGTTGAACTGTCTTTTGCATGTGCCTTTTGATGAACTTGAAAATGTTCTCAAGGAAATAAATAGGGTTCTGGATGAGGATGGGATTGTATTCATAGGGAACTATGGTGGCAATGACAGAGAAATAGTCAGGGAGACCCCAAATGGTATAGGACTTAGGTTTTTTTCATCGATGTCATATGAACGATATAAGAAAAAATTGATTGAAGCAGGTTTTGTTATACTGGAGTCAGGGATACAAAAGCCAAAGGACGGCCCAAGCTTCAATTTCTTCATTATGGGTAAGAATAAAAGTGGTGAAACAGGTTGATATCAGATTCACCGGATAGGAATATTAATGAAACACAGAGAAGAGAGAAAAAGAAAAATTGCTGCATATCTATCCAGCGGAAATTATACACCCATGACATTGCAGGAACTGCGTGTTGTGCTTGATGTGCCCGAGAAAGACAGGGATGAATTCACCCTTCTAATGGGGCAGATGGTCAGCGCCGGTGTTGTAAAGGTTTCTGACAATGGAAGATATATCATACCCAGGGAAACAAAAATAGTAAAAGGTACCATACAGGGAACTGCAGGAAGATTTTTCTTCCTGATTCCAGACGACAAAGAAAAAGAGGATGTATTCATAGCACCTGACAAAATGAACGGTGCAATGCACGGGGACAGTGTGCTGGTTAAGTCCATACCTGCAGGAGGAGATGAAAAAAGGTTCCGCGGCGAAGTTGTACAGATATTGAATGAACAAAGAAATGAAGTTCTTGGTACTGTAAGTATTTCCAGAGAGGCTTTTTTGATTCCCTTTGATAAAAGATTCGGCGAAATAAGCCTTGATGGAACATCGCCCGTCGATTTTTATAATGGTGATGTGGTTTCAGTGGAAATAACCCGGGCACAGCATGATAAATTACCGGCCAGAGGAATTGTAAAATCGGTTATTGCAAGGAGTTCTGACCCAAGGGCTTTCTATAAGTATCTTCTGCAGCTATATGGTTATGAAGAGGAATATCCTGCAGGGGCCATTGCTGAAGCTGAAAGAGTTGCAAAGGAAGGGACTTTGGCAGATGAAAAAAACCGGGAGGACCTTCGCAGTCTGATTACTGTTACAATTGATGGAGCCGATGCAAAGGACCTGGATGATGCGATATCTATAAAAAGAGAAAATGACGGGACATACACATTGTGGGTTCATATTGCTGATGTCAGTCATTTTGTCAGGGAAGGTTCAGAACTGGACAATGAGGCCTCGGACAGGGGAACCAGTGTGTATCTGGTTGACAGGGTAATTCCCATGCTTCCCGAGATTTTATCAAACAACCTTTGCAGCCTTAATCCTGATGGAGATAAACTGGCGTTTACTGTGAGAATGAGAATTGATGGTACGGGAAGTGTCACAGAATCCCATATATCAGAAAGCATAATACGAAGCAATGAAAGAATGACATATGACAATGTCCATAAGCTTCTTGAGGGAGGACATCCGGAACTTAATGAAAGATACAGGGAATTGATTCCTGTTTTCAGAACAATGCAGGAGCTTTCCCGTATATTGAGAAAAAAAAGAAGAGACAGGGGCTCCATAGATTTTGATTTTCAGGAATCAAAAATAATTGTGGATGAAAATGGCAAACCGCTGGGTGTAACCCAATACAACATCACTGAAGCCAACAGAATTATTGAGGAGTTCATGATTCTTTGCAATGAAACTGTTGCAGAGGAATTCGGCTGGATAGGTTTTCCTTTTATATTCAGGGTGCATGGTAAACCTGACCAGGATAAAATCCGGGATTTGAACCGATTTCTTTCAAATATGGGACTCGGAATAAAAAGTCCTGGAAATATTCACCCTGCAGCACTTCAAAAAGTCATTCTCGAAGCAAAGGGAAAACCATATGAACATCTGGTTAACACAGTTGTTCTAAGATCAATGCGCAAGGCTGAATATAATACGGTAAATGAAGGTCATTTTGGTCTGGCATCTGAAAACTACAGTCATTTTACTTCTCCGATAAGGCGATATCCTGATTTAATGATCCATAGACTTATTAAGAAAAGAATCAGTGCAGAAAAGACGGGAAAGCAATTCAGCGAAAGGGAAATCAGGCTGATGGAGGTTCATGCTTCCACAATTGCGGGATCATCCTCTGAAATGGAGAGAAAAGCAGAAAAAGCAGAGAGACAGTTGGTTGATTATTATAAAGCTTTGTATATGGAAGACCACGTAGGAGAAGTATTCGACGGAGTTGTTTCCGGCGTTACAGGCTTTGGAATGTTCATTGAACTTGAAAATACTGTTGAAGGCCTTGTGAGGCTTGATAATCTGGATGGTTACTACATTTTTGACAAGGATAATCACAGCCTGTACATGAAAAACGGTCCGGGCAGGTATACCATAGGAATGCCGGTAAGGGTAAAAGTAGTATCAGTTAATATTAACAGGGGTGAAATTGATATGGTTCTTGACGACAAAAGAAAGTCATCAGGTGCTAAACGCAGGAAGGAAGTTTATAGACCGTCCAAACGCAGATACGGAGGAAAGAAAAAGCACTGATATGGGTTTACAGTACAACAAACGGATATTTGGAACAAAAGAATTTTACTGCATTCTTAAAGATGCTTTTTGCAGCATGAAGCATACGCGCAATGCGAGAAAAAAGCTTCTTGTGGACAAAGATTTTATGCATAGGATTATGCTTGCAGTAACAGAGGTAAACGGGTGCAGGGTCTGCTCATATTTTCATACTGAACAGGCATTGAAAGATGGGATGTCAGATGAAGAAATAACATCGATTCTAAATGGCAGCCTTGAGAATGTTCCTTCTGGAGAGGGAATTGGTCTGTTTTTCGCACAGCATTATGCTGACAGGAAAGGTAATTACGACAAATCTGCCTGGGTCAGGCTAACGGATGAATACGGACTTGAAAAAGCAAAAGGGATACTTGCTGCTACACGAATGATAATGATGGGCAATGCCTATGGAATAGCATACGGCTGTCTGAAAGGCAGGTTGAAGGGGAAACCGGTTGAGGGCAGCAGTCTTCGCAGTGAAATGGGGATTCTGGTCGGAAGCATCGTTCTTATTCCCATGGCCATGATATCGTGTCTGTTTCGAACAGACAATCTTGAAAACAACCCTTCTGGCAAAGGCTGTAAAGGGGTCAGTCAGTAGAAGCGCCGGTATTGAAATTGTAAGTTACTGTCACAAAAGTTTCTTTATCAATACCATCAGGGAATTTCACAAAAACAAGACTGAAACCATCGTATTTTGACCATTCCCAAAGATTAACAGGGATGTTTTTCCCATTTACTGTTATTTTTTTAATCGACGCATTTAAAAATGGTATTTTAAAAGAAATTGAAAATGGACAGTCCGGCAATTTAGGTGCAATTCCGGGGTTGTAGACAAGATAACTGTCTTCGGGAACGGTTTCATATGCAGGAACTGTGGGTTTTGAATGTAGCAGGGCATAGGTTTCACGACCTGGAATCTGGGGATATAGGACTGCATATGAATAATTGTGCATATTGTTCCATAGGGTAACTCTCTCAAGACGCCTTTTATCTCTGACTGATGAACAGGGATGAAGGCCTTCCAGTCCCTCGCCAAAAACCCTGTTGACAGGAAATCCCGCCATTATCTCGCCATCCCATTTTATCAGTCCTAATTCAAGTGCTCTTATCAAACGCGCCAATCCACTTTCCACAAATCCTATTTCCATAACCATTGCCAGAGTATGATAATTATGATATGCATAAACGCAGGCATTTATTTTCTGTGAACATGTCTGATACTTCCTTCCGGCAAGTTCAGGTATGACAGGAAGACTTTTTTGCCTGAGTTCAAGATATTCGCTGTGGTATCCCATTTCTTTAGATGCATCATTGATTTTATTGACAAAAATTTCATTGTGAGGACGGCTCATTCCATGGACTGATACACCTGTGTTTTCAATCATATGCTGACCTTTGAAGAAAACCCCATGACAGTCAATGAAAAGTTCTGGCCGGAACTCGTCAATGAGTGCCTGGATTGCAGCAGCCTCGACATTTAAAGATGGATCAGCTATACCATCGACAGACCAGGGATCTGAATATGGATCGCAGGAAAACTCGGTTCGGTATTGGTTTTCAAGTCCGCCAATTTCATATGAGTATGGATTGACGACAGGTGCAATCACAATTTGATATTTCCTAAGGAAGTTCAATGAAGAATCACTTTCATCCAACAATATTTCAATTAACCTGAACAGGGTATTGGCTCCTGAATACTCAATTCCTGAATGCATGGCAGTGAAGAGAACATTCTGCTTATCGGATGTACTGACACTGAAATCCGTCAGAAAAAAAGCAATTACCGGGAAGTTTCCTGTATGTGCTATCTCACGTACTTCAATGAAATTTTTGTTTCCTTTTGCCATTCTTCTTGAAAAATCTATGAACTGAATCATGTCATAAATACGCAGTGTTTCCATAAGCTTCTCTCTTGTTATACATGATACATCAAAAAGCATTGCCTTTGATACAGAAAACCTGATATCATCCCTGGGATTATTTTAGGTCTAAGGTGGAAGTTTGACAGCTGGGTTCTGATTCATTATAATGGCGATTGAAAACAATCGAGGAGATAGGACATGTTGTATGTCAATGCGTCCGGCCTTCGCTCCGTGCAGGGATGAATGAAGTGGTGAGCTTTGTCCGGAGCCTAAGCAGTAAGTAGCCGGGAAAATCCAATAATTCAGTCAGGGATGGCAATTGCCGTTCTTTGTCACTTGGAATTCCCAGGATACGCAGCGGTTCCGTGAAACGATTGTTTTATCATCGTTTTCAAGTACATTTACGAATACCGGCAAGCTGAACCTGTATATGCATCGGAGGATACTATGAGCTTGATTACATTGGAAAATATTAAAAAGAAATATGTAGAAAAAACAATTCTTGATGGAGTGGATTTTACTGTTCAAAAAAATGAAAGGGTTGCCCTGGTAGGAAGCAATGGCTCAGGCAAAACAACACTTTTAAAAATAATCATGGGTTTGGAAAAACCTGACCACGGTAGGGTAATAATACCCAAGGGGTCAAAGGTTGGATACATCTCACAGGATTTTTCGGAATTCTATTCTGATGAAGCCGATCAAAGGACGGCAGCCCAGGTTACTGAAATTGATCAGATGGAAAGCAAAATGCGTGAGATGGAGCAGCTTATTTCAGGCAGTTCCGGTAACGCAGAAGAACTTGGAAGGCTGATGACGAAATATGATGCCCTCGTTGACCGCTTTGCTGCAGCTGATGGATATAATTTTGAAAAAACGATGCTTTATGTTCTCCACGGCCTTGGTTTGCAAAAGGAATCACTGAAAGTTCCTCTTCCCAGCCTCAGTGGTGGCGAAAAACTCAGGGTCATGCTGGCCAGAACCATAATTTCAAAGCCGGATGTGCTGGTTCTTGACGAACCGACCAACCACCTGGATATAAAGGCCTTGGAGTGGCTTGAAGCATATCTCATTAATTTTTCCGGAGGTGTGCTGTTTGTTTCCCATGACAGATATTTTCTTGACAAGGTTGCAACGAGGGTAATCGAACTCGAAGGCGGAACCGTGACATCCATGAAAAGCAGTTATTCCGAATACCTGGAGCAGAAAAAGGTCATGAAGGAATTTAACCGTAAATCGCAAAAGGACCTGGAGAAACAGATACTGTATGAAAAGGAAATTGTACAGACCCTGAGACATCAGCGTAAAATTTCTGCATTCAACAGCCGGTTGAAAAAAATCGAGAAGATGGAGGAAGACCTTGCCAGGGTAAAACGGGCAGGAGCAGAAATGCATCTTGGCAGGATACCATCTGCTGTAATTAACCTTGACCATGATATTCATATAAGCAAGGAAGTGGCCACTGCAAGAGGACTTGGCAAGCATTTTGGCAGCCGGATTCTTTTTGAAAATGCCAATTTTTTGATAAATGGTGGTGACAAGGTAGGAATAATCGGAGAAAACGGTTCAGGCAAAACTACTCTTTTGAATATTCTTTCGGGCAAGGACAGTGAGTATTCCGGAATGGCTTCATTGGGCAACTGGGTACGTTACGGATATATCTCCCAGGATATAGTCTTCAAGGAGGATGAAGTAACTGTACTTGAGAAACTCATAGAGGAAAG
>JAFGIJ010000128.1 GCA_016929655.1 Clostridia bacterium | reverse complement strand
TTTCCAAACATCTCAGATGGCTGCAGGTGCGACCTGTTTTCAAATAACCCGATGTCAATGCCATCAAGGTCCAGCAAAGCCACCAGTTTCAATACCTTGTCATGTTCCAAAAGCGGAAATGTAAAATCCGCTCCGGCTAATTTCAAGTTCATCTTTTCTCCTCCATTCATCATCCTACGAACATTCCTCCGTTGACATCAAGTACTGCCCCTGTAATGAAACCTGCCCTTGAGGATGTCAGAAAAACAGCTGCATCAGCGATATCCTCCGGCATACCGAATCTTCCAAGGGGTATGGAAGCTTTCAATTCATTCAATCTGTTCTTAGGAATATCATTCAAAATATCTGTTTCAGTAGTCCCGGGTGCTATTGCATTAACATTGATGTTATACTTTGCCAGTCTGTTTGCAAATCCATATGTAAGTCCGATTATACCTGCCTTGCTTGCTGTGTAAGCGAGTCCATTGGCATAGCCACCCATTCTGCCGGCCAATGATGAGATATTTAGAATAGAGCCTCCTCCCGCTTTTTTCATATATGGTATAACTTTCTGGGACATGAAGAATACGCTCTTGAGATTAACAGCCATTATACGATCCCATTCTTCTTCTGTTACATCTTCAATTGATGTCGTATGCAGGATTCCCGCATTGTTAATCAGTATATCAATGTGTCCGAATGTCTTTTCAATGGATTTTATGCAATTTGAAATTTCATCCACAGACATTACATCACACTTGAAAAAGTGTGCATCACCGCCTGCCGCTTGAATTGCTTTTGCACATAGAATGCCTTTTTCTTCATTGACATCCACTATTGCTGCCCTTGCTCCTTCTTTGCAGAACTTTTCAGCCATAGCCCTTCCTATACCCTGGGCAGCCCCTGTTATTACAACTACCTCTCCATTGAAAAACACTTCAGATTCACCACCTTTTCCATTACTCATATTTTCCGGCATCCCATTCAGCACACCCCAGATATCCGCCATCAATGATCAATGATGTAGCTGTGACTCCCGACGAATCTTCACATGAAAAGTACAGGCATGTTTTGGCAATGTCCTCCGGATAGAGCTGTTTATTGATCGGTACCCTTGTCAGACGCTTTTTATAGTGTTCTTCAGGGTTGTCCGCTGAGTTCAGATGCTTCATCAGCATAGGAGTTTCAGTAATTCCCGGGCATACACAATTACAGCGTATTCCATACCGTGCATAATCAAGACCAATTGATTTTGACAGGCTTAGCACCGCACCTTTGGAGGTTGTATAAACAGGGGTTGTATCCTGACCGACAAAGCTTGATATCGACCCTAAATTCACAACATAGCTGTGTTCATGTTCCTTCAGATACGGAAATGCATATTTGAATGACAGAAACATGGAACGTACATTTATGTCCATGACGTAATTCCACTCTTCTATCGTATATTCGTGCAGTGGTTTGATATCAACGATACCGGCATTGTTGATAAGAATATCAATCGTCCCATATCTTTTTACAGTCTCTTTGATGGAAGCTTTTATGTCGTCCTCACTTCTTACATCACAACGGAAGAAAAATGCTTCACCGCCCTGCTCAACGATTTCTTCAGCTATCCTGTTTCCTTCGCTGACAGTTCTGCCTATCATTGCGATTTTCGCACCTTCCCTGGCAAAAAGTCTTGAGATGCCTTCACCTATGCCTTTGTTTGCACCGCTTACCCATGCAACCTTACCTTCTAATTTACCTGGCATAACATCATCACCTTTCATTTTGACAATACTTCATTGATGGGTCACAAAACTGACCGAATTTCATTTATAAGGTTCCGTTTATAAGTCTTTCAAGCCTGTCCATATAGTATAGGAAGTTTTCATAGCTTACATCAGGCGGAACACTGTGGTCCAGCCAGGGAATGTACCCCCCTTTTTCAATCATCGGAGCAATACGTCTTATTTCTGCATCAATATCCCTGGGACCTGTAATCAATGCACGCTTGTCAATACCACCCATTATAATCAGGTCATTGCCGTACTCTGCCCTGAAATAATTCACATCCATCCCGGCCTGGACTTCAAATGGGAGTATGCCATTTACACCGGCCTTCAGCCAAAGGGGAACCAGTTCTGTTACATCACCATCGCTGTCAACGATTATGATGTCACACCCTTTTTTCCTTAGAAAATCCGTGACTTTCTTATACCTGGGAACCATGTATTTATCAAACAATGCCGGTGAAACCAATGGTCCGTTCTTGAAACACATATCTTCCCAGAAAACAAAATAGTCAAATTGAACATCATCCCAGATGCGGTCAATTATCCGAATCATTGCTTCAACTTTTGCATCCAGCACTTCCTCTATAAAAGCAATGTCATCAAAATATAGATATGACAGCTGCTCGACGCCGAACAGATTTCTAAGTGGACCGTAGAAGCCGCCTTCCCTGTCTGCCCACATCCGAAGAGGGACTTTTCTGTTTTTCCAAATCCTGCACTTGTCATTCCAGTTTTTTGGGAAACGATCGTCAAAATTTAGTTCCCATCTGTAAAGATTTTTTCTAAAATCTTCCCTGGTCTTTATTGGAAAATCGAGCCAGTGAGGCATTGATGTTTCCCTGCCTTCCTTAAGCTCGCTCATTACAATGCCTTCATGGTTTCGATATGTTATAATCCGCCCGTTATCCTCGATTACTTCATACTCAAATCCGGGGCAAAAACCGTAATAAATCCCAACTTCATCCTGCCGGTCACAACCGAAGTAATCCCAGAAGTTCAGGGATCCCGCTCCCCCGTGCTCACCCACAAGTTCCGTTGTCATCGCGGTGTAGCCCTCATTTTCCCACCTTTTCCAGGTTGAATCCCAGACCGCAATGGGCGGCCATAGAGGAACCCTGTCAACAGGTTTAAACCGCATGGTGTTCAAAAATCGTTCTCGTTCATTCATAATTAATCCCCCAAAATTAATATTCAGACAGAGCTATCAAAAATTTCTTCCGGTCAAGCTTGTTTAAACAATATGTAGTGCATTTTTACTAATATTTTTTACCGGGTCTTGAAATCAATACCCGGCATATTTTTTACATAGTTCAATAAAAAGTTTCACACGCTCCGGAGTGATATCCGACTGCATGATGTGTGCGGGAGATATCATATAACCGCCGCCTGCACCAAGCACCTCACATTTTTCTTTGATGTCCGCCTCAACTTCCTCATCACTGCCGTTGGGAAGAAGATACTGCTGGTCAATGGCACCCCAGAAGGCAAATTTATCGCCGAATCCTTCTTTCATCTCTTTTGGTCCGTGTCCCGGCACTCCGGGTTGAACAGGATTGAACACTGTAAAACCTACTTCATGAATGTCATCCAAAAGCTTGCTTACAGCACCGTCACAATGAAGAATACACACTATATCCGGCTTTTCAGCCTTAAATGCATCAAGCATTTTTTTGTAATATGGTTTCAGTATGTCCCTGAACATCTGTGGCGAAAACAGCAGATTGGTCTGGGATCCGAAGTCATCGCCGATCCAAACTGCGTCAACTCCGCGTTTTATGAGTTCTATGCCCATTTTCGTTTGAAAATCTGCACATTTTTCAAATAAGTATTCAAGATATTCCTCTCCCATTGCCATGTCGAGAAGGACCTTTTCCATTCCTACAAGCTGCTGTGCAAGTGAAAATATTGTTACCTCGATATCACCGATGATAAAGTAGTCTTTCTTATACTTTTTGATATACTTTTCAACGTCCTCAAAACGCGATGGGTCAGTCGGGTCCATCCACTCATAGGCATCTATGTCTTCCTTTGTAGTTGCATC
>JAFGIJ010000127.1 GCA_016929655.1 Clostridia bacterium | reverse complement strand
TTAAAGGCAAGTCATGAGAGAACATATAGGAATGCTCTTTGCACAATCCAAAGCCTCAAGAGTATTCACAAAACAAGTCTTTGGTGCTTGGGAGCATTATATCCAAGGTGCGACAGTGACTTGCGTACATGTTTATAGGCAAGTTATGAAAGAACATATAAGCATGCTCTTTGCACAATCCTAAGCTTGCGAAAAGTATAGTGGGTTGAGAGCATATATCTCTTAGAAATTTTACGATTTTAAAAAATCTGCCCAAGCATGTGATTCAGACTGTAATTCTCTATTCCAGTACCCAAGCCTTGATGAATACCATTCTATCCTTCTAATTATAAACTCTTCATAGTTACTATAGCCTGCATCTATCACAAGTGATGTAAGTTCATAATATATCAAGCCCGGAGCGTGGACAGGAGAATGTATTGTACTGCAGGCCTGTCCTACTGCGTGATGCAAAGCTGCAATTGATTTATCTTCAACTGACTTTGCGGCTGCATGAACCGACAATATTGCAGTTTTTGCTTCAGGCATTTTCAATTCTCCTCCGGCCCATTTTCTGCATATCCTTATAGCTTTTTCAAGTTTGTCTGTGTCATGGTTCCTGTCTTTGATGTTTGAAGTCATTGATTCTGCACATTCCAAGGCCCACATAACAAGTGTTTTTCTATTGCTTGATTCAATATTGCTGATAAGTTTATTAAGACAATTGCTGTCATGTGAGAAAAGAATACTCCGTTTTTGTTTGATCTTTTTTTCTACATCATCAAATAGATTCAATAAACCCTCCTTTGGCCGGCTGTAAGGTTACTTATTTTAATTTTTTCAGGTATTTGTATGTTCCAAAGCCTCATGGGCCATATATGAAGATCTTACGAGAGGTGAACTTGCCACATATTCAAATCCCATTGAATAGGCTTTATCCTTATACTTTTTAAACTGATCAGGGTGTATATATTCAACCAAAGGAATGTGAAGTTTACTGGGTGTCAGATATTGTCCCACGGTCAGAAAATCACAATTATGCTTTCTCAGGTCCTTTAATACAGAAATCACTTCAGATTCTGTTTCTCCAAGACCTACCATTATTCCCGATTTTGTTTTACCGGTATATCCCATCTCCTTTGCATTGGATAGAACTTCAAGGGATTGTATATAGTCTGCTTCGGGTCTGACCCTGCTATATAATGAAGGTACGGTTTCGATATTATGCCCTAGCACATCAGGATTGCATTCAATGATTTTCATCAGTGCATCCCTGTCTCCCTGGAAATCAGGTATCAGAAGCTCTACCTTTGTTTCAGGGTTGATCCTTCTGATTTCAGAAACTGTTCCGGCAAAATGCCCGGCCCCTCCATCCGGCAGGTCATCCCTGGTTACGGAAGTTATGACCACATACTTCAATCCAAGATCCCTGACCGCCAATGCTACATTCAGAGGTTCTCCTGCATCAACTTTTTCCGGAGTTGCTCCTGTAACATTGCAGAATCTGCAGTTTCTTGTGCAGTTCCTGCCAAGGATCATAAAGGTTGCAGTTCCCGATTGAAAGCATTGTCCCCTGTTGGGACAAATAGCCTCATCACATACAGTGTTCAAATGGTATTTGTCCAGGATACCCCTTACTTCCTGATAACCACTTCCTGCAGGTATTCTCACCCTGAGCCAGTCAGGTTTTCTTTCAATCATATGTTCACACTTTCAATTTCGGAATATTCATATTCAAATCCAATTTTCTCAGCCAGTGTTTCCACTATCTTTCCCTTGACATAATTGAAATCTGCTTCCCTGCCGGTCAATTCCCGGACCGATGTCACTCCCCTGTCACCAAGACCACAGGGTACTATCCATCTGAAATGAGACAAATCCGTATTCACATTGAATGCAAATCCATGCATCGATACCCATTTCCTTATGGCAAGGCCTATTGCTGCTATTTTATTGGTTCCAACATAAACTCCGGTGTGTTTTCCGTCTTCTGCATGTGCATCAATTGAATATTCATTGTTTAAAACCTCTATTATTGAATCCTGGAGGTTACCGACAAAAGTTCTTATATCCTTCCCATAAGCAGTCAGGTCGAATATGGGATAAACCACCAGCTGTCCGGGACCATGATAAGTGACATCGCCACCTCTTTCCACCCAATGAATATCAATGCCGTTTTCCTTCAGAAATTCTTCGGATACAACAACATTATCATCCTGACCGCGTCTGCCCATGGTAAGTACAGGAGTATGCTCAACAAGAAACAAAATATCACCGCATTCACCGGCAATTCTCCTGTCCCTTGCATTCCTTTGTATATCAAGGGCCTGTCCGTATTCCATTTTTCCAAGGTCAATGACCTTAACATATTTTTTATCCATCGCCTACCTATTATATAAAGATGTCTGATAAATTCAAGGCCAGACCTTCAAAGAACTCAGATTTCACTAAACCCTCTGTATATGTTTTATCAATAGCAAGCTGCTTGTTCTCGAAATAAAAAACTTCCACCTTATGTCTGTCAGTATCAACCAGCCAGCACTCCTTCACACCTGTTTCCATATACAAATTCAATTTTAGTACTCTGTCCTTGCTTTTGGATGACTTTGACAGTATTTCAACAACAAGTGTCGGCACTCCTTTGTATTTGCCCTTTTGATTGATGTTTTCCTTGTCACAAATAATCAATATATCAGGTTGAACAACGCAAATATTATTGGTGTTTTTAATAAGAGTAACATCATAAGGAGCAACTGCCGGCAGACATTTCTTCCCCTTGAACCATTCCCTCATTTCTCCAACAATATTAAGCAACGCATTCTGATGAGGGAAAAGAGGTGAATCAATCACATAAATCTGCCCGTCAATAAGCTCATATCTTTCATCACTGTTCTCAGTTAATACAAGAAACTCCTCGTATGAGACCCATTTCCCGGTTTTATAAACAGCCGCTTCCTCTTCAGCTTTCATTGTGTCATCAACATACTTGCTAAGAACGGCAATATCATTTCCATGGCTGGAGATTATGACATCCTCATATTCTATGAACTTCAGATATCGTCCAAGATTGTTCTTGACTTCTGTAGCAGTTGCACGCATAACAAACCTCCTGATCTGATACCTTAATGATATGCTTATTCAGGCGATTTGTCAATATAGCTAAATTATATTATTAGCTGATTTACAATAATGGGACCATGTCAGTATTCAGCCCATCTGCTTTCAATATACATAAACCGGTCGGTCTTTTATTTACAGTGCTTACAAAAATGCCTTCAGTCAGAGGGCTGTACATCAGATTCAGGTCAGTTTTTGAATTTGTGAAACGGATTCTTCTGGTCCATGCACCTTCCTGTTTCTCCATTCTATCTTCCAGCTTATGATTTTTTGCAAATCCAATGAATTCTTCCATCGATTCATACCCTGTTTCAGCCAGGCAGACAAATCCATTTCTTGAAAGAACAAGTTCTTTTTCACCGAATGATTTTTCAGGACCTTTGTAATTATATAATGTAACGGCAATATGATGATTTCTCTTCTCAATGCGCAAATAAACATCCCGGCCAAGATCGGTTACCTCAAGTGGAATGATAGCAAAGAATGATTTGTGTATCCTTACAAATATATTGCATTTTTCATTGGAATAATATGGGTATTCCGATATCTTTCCCTTGTCAGTGAAAATTTCAATGTCATCAAAAAAGTGAATGGGAATCATTACTGACAGTCCTGAACTGCTCATATTTTCACGTTCATATTGTTTGGGTTTATAGGAAACAATGGCTGCCCCTTTGTCCTGCAGGCATATTTTTCTACCTTCATCCCTGAAACCTGTATAATTGACTTTGCCGAACAATTTGTACTCATTGTCCTGACCGGGAAACCTGTCATTGAAAATATACCTGGAGTAGATTACACCTGTGTCAAATAGCCTCTTTGCAGAATTCTTGTTTCTATATGTAATGGCAAATGAATCCGAAACTGCACCTCCATGAAACTGGCTTTGGGCAGTCCCCATGGCAAATTCCTCAGTCATGTATGTGTAGTTTCTTCCTCTAACACCCGGATATTCATGCATGACTTCTTCCGGGGTTTCATGGTATACATTGCTTGGTATGCATTCGGTCATATATTCAGTTTCATACGGATAACTTTTATTGAATGCAAATTCCTCAAGATAATCCGGACAGTGGTAGTCGCAATTTATTATCCATGCGATGTTAGGTAGAGTCAGGTTCTCCAGTCCTCCATGCATTACCTGGTTCTGGTGTGGTTCAAACAAATCAAGGATTGGGTTAGCAAATACCCTGTCTCCGAAAATAAACCAAGAGAGTCCTGACATCAGGTGGGGATGTCCAACCATGTCAATGCTGTATGACCGGGAATGGGGACCGGCAAGCCTGGATGTTTCCGGATGGTAGTGGGTGGCAATTTCCGTCCACATTCTTTCTTCGCACTTCAATGCCAGTTCCCTGGCTTTTGGATTTTTTATATGATTTGACATTTCCGCATAACACAGCGTGTCAATCGGTGTATAGGTATTGCTGCCGAACTCCATTATGGCTCCGCAGCGCATGAACAAATCTGCTACTCCCTGAAGTTTTTCCATTCCGGCTTCAACATATTCCGGCAGTCCGAATAATTCTCCTGCAACTATCAGTGTATATATTGCCATTCCTGCAAAATTGTCATTATACATGGAAATATGAAGTCTTTCATCAGTTCCCGATGGAAGCATATTTAAAATATATTGTTTCATTTTTTCCATGACATCGTCATCTATTGAATCACCATAACGCATTATCAATTGTGTGAGGTTCATCGGCATGAAATGGCATTTCCTGAACTCCATGTTTCTTATAATGGAGTTTGCTTTTTCAGCAAATTTCCCACCCATTTCAAACAATGGAAAACAGTGCCAGATAACTTCCCTTGCTCCAACAGGAACAGCAAGGTCAGGACTGCTGCCGTCGTCTTTTATTACATCAAGCATATGCGTCAGATATTTTTCGTTGTAGAGCTGTCTACGGGCTTTTATATCGTTTATTTTCATTTATGAATACCTCCGCAGATATTCTAACACAATCCATGTTAACTTATTGACATTCTATTTCAGATCATATGAGATAACTATACAAATTTTAATGACAAAATAGAAAGCGGCTGAGAAATCAACCGCTTTTTTATTCTATTCACTTGTTGTATTACCTGAAATATTCAATTTCTCCTGCCTCTGGTCTTGAAGAAATATACACTGATAGGCCACCAC
>JAFGIJ010000126.1 GCA_016929655.1 Clostridia bacterium | reverse complement strand
GGTGGTTTGCTGACTTTGAACTCAAGGATGAAAACCATGTGCTTGAAAAACCCAGGAACCTACATCTTCGCTACCACCCACTCACACCCGGTGTTGCAGCAACCGTTTGTGAATCGTGGGTTGATATAACCAGAATGGTTCAGACAGATGAAGGAAAAACTGGCAACCGTGCAGTCTGGATTCCAACATTGATAGAATCAACATCAGAAGGATGTACCCAGTTTACAGGTATACTGGAACCTTATGAAGATGTACCTTTCATTGAATCATCAGAAAAACTCAAAGTTCATTCTTCAGGTTTTTTTACTGAAGCAATCTGCATACGGCATGGAGGCGATATTGAAGACATAATTATTTTAAATGATCCAGAAAATCAAAAGCCCATGAAAGTTGATAAGTATGGTATAGAAACAGATGCTCTTATGGCAGTACTTCGCCTAGAAAAAGGAAATCTTATTAAGAATTATCTAGTCAAGGGAACATATTTATCTTTGAACGGGATTGGTACAGCCATCAACACTCTGCTGTAAATCTAAAAACCACCCAGTTACTATCAACAATGACATCAATAAAAAAGCCTCCTTTTAGGAGGCTTTTTTTAGTATTCACTGTGCTTTTGCCGTTGTTCTTCTATCATCATATCCTTGACTTTCATCAAACGCGTTATGTTTCCACGTTCATTTTCATCAAGCTTCATGGTGATATATTTTATTGTTTCCTCCAGCTGTGGAATCATAATATATTCCAGTGCATTGACCCTTCTTCTTGTCTTTTCTATTTCCCTGGCAAGAAGCTGTGCTGTTTTTTCTTTCTCAGCCAATGCAATCAGAACTGGAAATGCCTGGGTAAGATTATATACAGCACCATCAAGCTCTCCCGATGTACTGTTCAGTCCGTATGGATAAATGTTAGTGTCATTCTCAGCTGTTTCTTCGAAGTCAAAGACAGGAACCCTGACACTCATGATATTATTTTCACTTACACCGAGACCTATTTGTTTCTTGGGAAACATAAGGGCTTCTTCAAGGTTTTCAGTATGCATGACAGCTCTAGCAATAACAAAGCTGGAATGTGCATCTGTTACACGCAGTTCCATCTCTTCCCGTAGCTTAATATTTTCCTTGACAATAGTGATGAACTTTTTCATGAGTTCATCCCTTTTGTCCTTCAGAAGCTTATGCCCGCGCCTGGCAGTCTTAAGCCGTTTCTTGAGACGGTTCAGTTCCATTCTTGTTGGGTTTACATTAAGCCTTGCCATCTTCCTCCGTCACCTTCTTCAAGAAAACATCATAGTATTTTTCAAGGTTTTCATCACTGACTCTCTTCATTTCTGAACGTGGCAGTAATGTCAGCAGTTCCCATCCCAGATCAAGGGTATCATCAATGGTCCTGTTTTCATTAAATCCTTGGTTTATATAAAGATTCTCAAATTCATCAGCAAATTTTGCATAGAGTTTGTCCATATCCGTCAATGCCGCATCTCCCAGGATAATTGCAAGTTCCTTGGCTTCCTTGCCTCTTGAATATGCTGCAAAGAGCTGATTCATGCTGTTTTTATGGTCTCCCCTGGTCTTGTCTTTTCCTATTCCTTTGTCCTTTAGACGTGAAAGCGACGGCATAACATCAATGGGAGGCATAATTCCCTTTTTATACATTTCCCTGCTAAGTATAATCTGGCCCTCGGTTATATAACCTGTAAGGTCAGGTATTGGATGGGTTTTGTCGTCTTCCGGCATTGTTAGTATCGGTATCAAAGTAATACTTCCGTTGTTTCCCAGTTTTCTTCCTGCTCTTTCATACATGGTTGCCAGGTCGGTGTACAGGTATCCGGGGTAACCCCTTCTTCCGGGTACTTCCTTTCTTGCGGCAGATATTTCCCTGAGTGCTTCTGCGTAATATGTAATGTCAGTAAGAATGACCAAAACATGCATTTCTTTTTCAAATGCCAGATATTCAGCTGCTGTCAGAGCCATTCTGGGAGTTGCAATTCTCTCAATCGGCGGGTCATTTGCAAGATTTATAAACATTACAGCCCTGTCGATTGCACCTGTTTTTCTGAAATCCTGAATAAAAAAGTCTGCTTCCTCAAACGTTATACCCATAGCTGCGAATACAACGGCAAAATTTGAATCAGAACCCCGGACCTTTGCCTGTCTTGCAATCTGTGCTGCGAGTTGTGCATGGGGAAGTCCTGATCCTGAGAATATGGGAAGCTTCTGCCCCCTGACCAGTGTATTCAGTCCATCAATTGAGGAAACACCAGTCTGAATGAACTCAGACGGGTAATCCCTGGCCGCAGGATTCATTGGATTTCCATTGATATCCAGTCTTTTTTCAGCTATGATTGCAGGTCCGTCATCTATGGGATCCCCCATTCCATCAAAGACCCTTCCCATCATATCCTCAGAAACAGCAAGTTCAATGCCTCTTCCGAGGAACCTCACTTTGCTTCTCGCAAGATTAATCCCGGCTGAATTATCAAAAAGTTGTACAACTGCTTCAGTTCCATTAATTTCAAGAACCCTGCATTTTCTTGTTTCCCCGCTTGAAAGTTCAATTTCGCCAAGTTCATTGTACTTAACGTTCTCAACATCCTTTACCAGCATCAACGGGCCGGCTACCTCGCTTATTGTTCTGTATTCCTTAAGCATTGTCATCACCTCCCGCCAGCAGTTCTTTTACCTCTTTTTCCATTTGTTCTTCCATTGCATTGAAATCCTTTTCCACGTTCTCTTCTGCAATGAATCGGGCTCTGCCAACTTTTTCTCTGACAGGTATATTGAATAGTTTTTCGATGTCAATATCCTCTGTAATTGCCTCTGTTCCCAGATAATAAAATTTCAATATAAGTGCCAGCATTCTATACTGCTTCATTGGGGCACAATATGTATCAACTTCGTGCATAGCATCCTGATAAAGGAAATCTTCCCTGATTGATCTTGCCGCTTCAAGTATAAGTCTTTCAGATTTTGAAAGTGCATCCATACCTACAAGTCTTACCACTTCCTGAAGACTAGCTTCCTCCTGAAGTATTCTCATTGCGTCAGCCTTGAGTTTAGGAAATTCCTTGTTGATATTTTCAGCAGCCCAGTCAGAAATCCTATCGCTGTACAATGAGTAACTTATCAACCAATTGATTGCCGGGAAGTGTCTGGCATAGGCAAGGGCTGAATCCAGACCCCAGAAAACTTTTACAATTCTCAATGTTGCCTGTGTTACGGGTTCTGACAGGTCTCCTCCCGGAGGAGATACAGCTCCGATTGCCGATATACTTCCCATCCTGCCGTCCTGTCCAAGAGCCATAACTTTACCGGCTCTTTCATAGAACTGCGCAAGCCTTGAACCTAGATATGCAGGATAACCTTCTTCACCGGGCATTTCTTCAAGCCTGGCTGACATTTCCCTTAATGCCTCCGCCCATCTGGAAGTAGAGTCTGCTATTATTGCTACATCATATCCCATATCCCTGTAGTACTCTGCAATGGTAATTCCTGTATAAACCGAAGCTTCCCTTGCAGCAACGGGCATGTCTGATGTATTTGCTATCAAAACGGTCCTCTTCATAAGAGGTTCGCCGCTTCTTGGATCCTTTAGTTCGGGGAACTCCATGAGAACATCCGTCATCTCATTTCCCCTCTCACCGCAGCCTATATAGACTACTATATCTGCAGCAGACCATTTTGCCAGCTGATGCTGAACGACGGTTTTACCGCTGCCGAAAGGTCCCGGAATTGCTGCCATGCCGCCCTTTGCTATAGGAAACATTGTATCAATATTTCTCTGGCCGGTTATAAGCGGCTCAGTAGGTGTATATTTTCTTTTATAGGGTCTTTGTTTTCTGACAGGCCACCTTTGAAGCATGGTGAGATTGTGTTTTTTCCCTTCTGCATCCTCAAGGACAGCTACCGTATCATTAACTGAAAAAGAACCTTTTTCTATGCTGACAATGGTGCCTTCTATCCCTAGAGGAACCATAATCCTGTGCTCAATGAGTATCGTTTCCTGGACTGTACCGATTATATCTCCGGTTTCAACCTTGTCCCCGACTTTTTTTACCGGCACAAAATCCCACTTTTTCTCCCTGTCTATGCTGTCAACTTCAATACCTCTTTTGATATTGCTGCCGCTCATTTCCCTTATTCGGACCAGAGGTCTCTGGATGCCATCGAATATCTGCTCTATGATACCCGGGCCAAGTTCAACACTCAGCGGCATGCCTGTGCTCTCAACGGGTTCACCAGGACCCAGACCTGCAGTTTCTTCATATACCTGGATAGATGCCCTGTCGTCTCTCATCTCAATGATCTCGCCTACAAGACGTTCATCACTTACCCTGACAACATCAAACATATTGGCATCTTTCATACCTTTGGCAACCACCAGGGGGCCTGAAACCTTAACTATGGTACCTTTACTCACTAAATCACTTCCTTTACTAATTGTCGTTGAACAATATGTCTGCTCCGATTGCTTTTTCTGCTGCCTTCTTGATGTTTTCCATACCGAGCCCCTTGGACCCTTTGTTTCCGGGTATCGGTATTATGGCAGGCAATGAAGCTTCGGAATATTTTTCCATTTCATCATTGATCATATGCAGGATATCCTCAGTTACAAAAATTACTGCATAATTATTTTTGGCACATTCTGTAAGTACCTCGGAAGGTTTTCTGCCATTTATATCAAATACATCCATACCAATCGCTTTGAAACCCAGGATACTGTCCCTGTCTCCTATGACAGCTGTCTTATACATAACTGTCCCTCAGTCTTTCTCGGATTATATCGTTGTTTATCCTGTTGGTTTTTCCTACGAGGATAATTCTCGCATTCTTAATATCTGTTTCCTTGCCCAGCATATAGCCCACCAGTGGTCCGATTCCAAATGCCTTATATCGGAATTTTCCAACCATTTTGATTATAAAATTATCACAGGCTTTTTCAAATTCCGTTACCCTGCCTTTGTTTTCAATGGCAATTTCAACCAAAGTATTATATCCATGGCCCTTGACTTCATTCAGGAATGCATCAATATCCGCTCCAAAGGCATCGAGATACCTCCTGACCGGTATCTTTCCTCCACTTATAAGTATTCTTGAAAGCAGATCCAGGTCTTCCATTCTCCCCTTTATTCTGATAAACGAATTCAGGTTTGAAATATCAATCGTTGCTGCAGCCAGCTCTTCAAGGAGCTCACATCCGGCTTCCTTTGCAAGTCTGCTGAACAATATATAATAAGCCCTGTCAATCAATATATCTATGACCTGTGGATCCCTTGTCCTTGAAAATGCATCCACTGCTCCATGGATTGCATCAGAAAATTCCCTGGGAAGTTTTCCAAGTTCCCTGTCCCTGATCATAATGCTGAGATTATTTTTATCAAACACTCCATTGTCAACAAGCATTGAAGTTTCTTCCAGACCACTGAATTCAGCCTTTAAAAGAACCTTAATATTATGACTGTCATATCTATATGAAAATAGATCAAACATAGCCGGTTCAGGTGAAATTTCTCTTAGGTAAGAATATATGAAGGCTGTTTCCCTGGCGAGAATTTCCTCATAATCACCTGATTCGCTGTAACCAGCTTCGTGCAGGACCCTGAGTGCCCCGTCGACAGTATCAGATTCAAGCATCCGCTCAAGCCTTGCTCTGTTCAGCATATTCAATTCTGCAACGCGCACCCTTGCTACAGCATACGCATATCTTGTTTCTGGTAACACTTTTACTCGCTTCCAAATAATATTCCGACTACATCGGATTCAAGTTTTTCTCTTTCAAGCCTCAATATGGATTCAAGTGTAAGATTGATCTGGATATCGCCGCTTTTCACTATAAGTCCACCCATTGTCCTAGCCGTTTCATCTGACAAGCCGACCTTTTTCCCGGAAGATCTTTCAACAAGTGTTTTAATCAGTTCAGCACCGATTTCTTTCTTGTCCTTCTCACTTAGAATAATCATATTATCGGACTCATCAAGAACCGGCAGTGCAAGATTGCAAAGGAAATTCATGTATTCCTTTTTCGGAAGCCCCGCAAGTCTTTCTGCAACCAGGTCAAATACTTTCATGACAGTATCCTGTCTTGCTGAAAGTTTTTTCTTGCGTCCTTCAAGTCTTGCATTGGCAATAATCCTGTCGGCATTTTCTTTTCCCTGGTCCTCTGCCCTTTTTAGTTCATGCTCAAATGTTCTCTCGAAACGCTTTTCAAGGTTTTTCAATGCCTTGTCAGCTTCTTCTTCCGCATATGAAATCCTGTTTTCGGCCTGCATTTTGGCCTGACTCAGAATTTTTTCGGTAATTCTGTCTATTCCCGACATTATCAACCAACCCTGCCTATCATCAATATTGAAATCAATATTGCAAATATAGCAAAAAGTTCAACCATAAGTGTAAGGATAATGCCCTTGACCATATCACTTGAACGCTTTGCAATGATTCCTATGCTTGCTGCAGCAACCCTGCCCTGATATACAGCTGAGAATAGACCTACTATACCAATGGGAAGTCCTGCTATCAGCAGCGCTATCCCCTGTCCTGTAGTAAGTGCAGTTCCAAGGTCTGTCATCTTGGCCATAATCATGAATGCTATAACAAATCCATATATTCCCTGTGTACTTGGGAGTGCCTCCAGGATCATAACTGATACAAACTTATCTGAATCTTCTGCCACGACTCCACTTGCTGCCTCACCTGCTATTGAAACGCCTTTGGCTGATCCGGCTCCCGCCAGGAAGAATGCCACTGCTGCTCCAAGTATTGCGAAGAAATTTCCATCAAACATTTTAAGCCTCCTAATCCTTTATCCTGATATATTTTGTATTTCTTTTAAAAGGTGTAAACGGCTTACCGCCACCTTCATAAAACTTACTGAAGTATTCTATATACTGAAGTCTGCTTGAGTGAACATATGCTCCCAGTGCATTGAGCATGAAGTTTATTGAATGTCCTACAAGGAAAACCAGTATGAATACAATTATTCCGGTGAAGTTGAATCCACCCATTGAACCCATTTCATTTACTATGCTTGCTATAACCGATGTTGCCAGCCCAAGTGCCAGCAGCCTTGAATATGAAAGCACATCACTCATAAAATTGATAAGGTCATAGATGCTTGCCAGACCTCCTATTATTTTACCGCCGATGTTCTTGCTTTTTCTGCCCTGTGTCAGAATCAATAGTACAGCTCCGGCTCCAAGAAGGTACATTCCGTATGGTGACAGGCTGTTTGCCAGCTGCTCCGATATTCCGGGAACGTATGGCATTACCAGGAATACTGCACCTGTAAAGAAAACATACCAAAATACTACATCAAATAATACGGCCAGATATTTTTTCTGTTTAATCAGGTTGGCAGCCTTCATTCCAAGACCTGTAAATATATGGATTACTCCGAAGAACAAAGACCACATGAGCAAATATTCCGGGTCACTGACCGGTGCAAACCAAAGTGATATATCTTTATCCGGGTTGCCCTGGATGATAGGTATAAGGTTACCGAACCAACTTCCAAAGAGTGCACCCCAGAAAATTGTTGCTGCACCACAGAGCATCATCATCTTCATGAAGCGCTTCATGGTATCTTCCAGCTTTACAAAGAAATATACTGCACCGCATCCTATTGCCATTAAAAGACCATACCCGGCATCTGACAGCATCAATCCGAAGAACAATATAAAGAAAGGAGCCATGACAGGATTCGGGTCAACTGCCTTGTGGGATGGTATATCATACATGTTGGTAATGTCCTGAACGGAATCTCCGACAAAACCATTTTTCAAAAGGACAGGATATACTTCATCCTCAAGGGGTTCTCTTGTGCTAATATCCACAATCCATTTTTCATTAAGCTCGTCAAAAAGCTGCTTTTCAAGACTTTCAGGAATCCAGCCTTCAAGGAAAAATGCCCTTTTACCAGCTGCAATTACTCCCGCTGTAAGTGATATGTCTTTTCTTATTGAATAATAGTCAAAAACCGCCTCAAGTTCATCCAGATTCAATGACAGCTCTCCAAGTCGTTCTTCAATTTCAGCTATTTTTGCATTGCTGCCTTCAATTTCCCTGCCCAGTTTTTCAATGTTCTCCCCTACACTTCCTGTGAAACCGGGAAAACTGACATTTGAAAATCCATTTCTTTTCAGTATTGAAGACACTTTCTGCGTGTCCTCCTTATGTACATAAGCAGTAATATATGTCTGGTCACTGTCCGTACCTGTTATATCAATGCTGCATGCCAGCTTTTCTTCATCCATTGTCTGAAGCAGAACGTTAACATCTGCAGCAGCAGGTAGCATTCCCTTCCATATTTCAGTTTTCATTGTATCGGAAGCTTCAATGGGTATTGACAATGCATTCCAGGAATTCAGCTGCATTATAGAAGAGTTTCTTTTATTTATATCTGATCTGACACCTAAAAGTTCTGATTTTATATTGTTTATTTTGGCAGCCATTGAAAGAACTTCATGTCGTTTTAATACTATTGCACTGAAATCATGGCTGTTGATGTCTTTTCTGACTTTAAAAAGTGGTTTTTTTCTTTTATCAAAAGAGCGCAGAACATCTATTGCACTTGCAAGGGTACTTATCTTACCCTCAAGTTCCTTGATATCTTCGGAATCAACTTCCTTTTTGAATAGATGCTCTATCTCAGGATTGATTTCAGTATCAGATATATCAAGAACGCCAAATTCCATCAGTCTGCTGAGTATCCTGTGCCTGTCGTCATGAAGCCCCACAAGCGTCAGTTTTTTCATTCCAACTACTGCCACTTGCCATCTCCCATTTTCTTAATAATATATTCAACAGCCTTGTCAATTCTGGGGGCTGCTTCTTTTTTAATGTTTTTACATTCCTCAGCGAAGGTAATTTCGAGCTCCCTGCTCTCTTCGAGTGCTTTGTCTTTATGTGCTTTCAGGACAGCATTAATATCCGTTTCAAGTTTTTCTTCAAAACGGACAGTCATTTCCTTTTGTTCCTGAGCTGATTTTTCTGATATTTCCCTTGCTTTTTTTGCACTGTCGGAAATTATTTTATCAGCTTTTGCCTCAGCTTCCAGTATTTTCTGCATGGCAGCATTTTCCATTGATAGTCCACCTTGAGTAAAATTTCTTGTCACACCAGATTATTTTACTGTAAATCCGGTAATTTTTCAATATAACGAACATCATTATGCAATGTCTGTATAAATAATATTAGTTTATTGGTAGTAAAATATAGTTTTGAATACATATTGCTTAAAATAGTTCTTGCTTCGGTTGGTTTTATGTGTATAATATTTTTATAATTAAATTAAGCAACGATGCTTTACTTATTAAGGGACAACGGCGTTCACCTTGTGTGGACGCCTTTTTTATTGCATCAGGGCTTGGGATGGTAACTATTTATTTGAAAGGGGAAGAGCAATATGAGCTACCTATCAACAATTTTCGGATCAAATGTATTCAATGATTCGGTTATGAGGGAGAGACTCCCGAAGGAGACCTATAAGGTTTTCAAGAAAACACTGGCAGAAGGAAATGCAATGGATGCTTCCGTAGCAGAAATTGTAGCAGGAGCAATGAAAGACTGGGCTATTGAGAAGGGGGCAACACACTTCACTCACTGGTTTCAGCCAATGACGGGTATCACAGCTGAGAAGCATGACTCCTTCATATCACCTACGGATGATGGCAAAGTAATACTGGAGTTCTCAGGCAAAGAATTGATAAAAGGTGAGCCTGATGCATCGTCTTTTCCAAACGGGGGTTTGAGGGCAACATTTGAAGCCCGTGGTTACACTGCGTGGGATTGTACTTCACCTGCTTTCGTCAAAGATGGCGTACTATGCATTCCAACTGCATTCTGTTCTTACAATGGAGAAGCCCTTGATAAAAAAACACCCTTACTTCGTTCGATGCAGGCAATTTCGGACCAAGCTGTCAGGGTTCTGAGAGCATTTGGAAACACTACAACTAAAAAGGTAATAACGACAGTTGGTCCTGAGCAAGAGTACTTTCTTATTGATAAGGGCCTTTATGAACAGCGGCTTGACCTGATGCTTGCAGGAAGAACACTTTTTGGTGCAATGCCTCCCAAGGGACAGGAACTTGACGACCATTACTTTGGTTCATTGAAAGAACGTGTTTCAGCATATATGAAAGAGCTCAATGCAGAATTATGGAAACTTGGTATTTCTGCTAAAACCCAGCACAATGAAGTTGCTCCGGCCCAGCATGAACTGGCACCTATATATGCAACCACCAATATAGCCACAGACCATAATCAGCTCGTTATGGAAATGATGAAAAAGGTTGCTTTAAGACACAATCTTGTATGCCTGCTACATGAAAAACCATTTGCAGGGGTAAACGGGTCAGGAAAGCATAACAACTGGTCTCTTGGAACAGATGATGGTATCAATCTTCTTGATCCCGGAAAAACACCTCATGAAAATGCACAGTTTCTTGTCTTTCTTGCAGCAACAATCAAAGCAGTTGACAAATATGCAGAATTACTTAGACTTTCAGCGGCTGTACCAGGAAATGACCATAGACTAGGGGCAAACGAAGCTCCTCCGGCCATTATTTCAATGTTCCTCGGTTCTCAGCTAACCAATATATTAACTTCCATTGAAAATGGAACTCCCCTTGAAAGCGGTAATAAAGAACCGATGACCATCGGTGTTACTGCATTGCCCCCGCTTCCCAAGGATTCAACTGACAGAAACCGAACCTCACCATTTGCCTTCACCGGAAATAAATTCGAGTTCAGAATGACACCTTCATCAGGTTCAATCGCAGGACCAAACTTTGTGCTTAACACTGCAGTAGCTGACACTCTGTCTGAAATTGCTGATATTCTGGAAGGATCAGACGACCTTGATACAGCTGTTCAGACACTTATCAAGGATATCGTGCGCAAACACAAACGGGTAATCTTTGATGGAAATAACTATTCAGAGAATTGGGTGGAAGAAGCAAAGCGCCGCGGTTTGTCCAATATCAAGAATATGGTTGATTCTGTAAAAACATTCCTTGATGAGAAAAACATAGCAGTACTTGAAAAATTCAAAGTTCTAACCAAAGCAGAAATACACGCAAGATATGAAATCGGGCTTGAGAATTACTCAAAAACAATTAACATTGAAGCACTTACTTCTTTGAAAATGGCAAGAACCGAAATACTCCCGGCAACAATTGATTATGCAACTACTTTGGCTGATTCAATCAATGCAGTTAAATCAACGGGTTTAATGGTTGACACAAGTTCTCAGGAAGAACTTTTAATCAAAGTATCCAGTCTCAATGCAAAACTGACATCGGCCATCAATGCCCTTACTGAACAGGTACATAAGGCACACGAACTGGAAGCAAAACCAGTAGTGCAGGCTGAATACTATCGTGATATGGTTTTCCCTGCAATGAATAATCTCAGAGAAATTGCCGACCAACTAGAAGTCATCACAGACGCATCATTATGGCCCTTCCCCACATACGCAGACCTGCTCTTTAGAGTCTAGTCTCCGTATTAGGGTATATCCCATAAACCCGGCTTTAACCAGCCGGGTTTTTTCTTTCAAAGCAATCCTCCAACCAATCATCCTTGGGATCATTGGTTGTTTTCATCCAATCATCCTTGGGATCTTTGGTTGTTTTCATCCAATCATCCTTGGGATGATTGGTCGGGATGATTGGTAGGAAGGATGGTTGGTTGATATTTTGGGATAAAAAAAGAGCCGGGGTTAATCCGGCTCCTGGATTTATTAATTATAATAAGTCGTTGTTTTCCTGCTGCTCTTTGTTGAGTTTTTCAATTTCCTTTTGAGCTGCTTCTATGATGTAATCATCTTCTGCGGGTTCTTCAGAAATATCCTTGTCTTCCCCGATCAATTCTAAATAAAAAACTATGTGATTAGTCTTATAATATGATCCAAGCCATAGAAAACCGATTCCACAGGTGAAGATACACAGGAACCACCAGCCTATTAGACTCAGGTCCAGTAAAAACAACTTTGCCTTCCACCCTCTCATCATCTCTTTGCTTTTCGTTATTGCCTGCAGTGAATCAAGTGTTGGATTATCCTTAAGAATATAATCTGACATGCTGTATGCGTAGGTTTTTATAATTCCGGGGATTATTAAAAGCAAAGACCATAGGAAGATGAAAAAGTTTTTTATAAATACCATTCCTACTACCCTGCCGTAATCCTTGAAACCTATGAAAAGATCTTCAAAACTTAATTTGCCTTCACGGCCCATATTAAGAAAGCTTATTGAAAACCCATAGTTTATAACATTTGAAACTAGTATTGTATAGAGTATTGACAAGAGTCCGAATATCATCGCACCCACTGCAAATATGGCTTCCAACTCAAATTTGCCATTGGTACTGAATGATGAACCCGAAGAACCTCCTATTCCTCCAAGTATTGAAACTACAAGTATGATTGCAACACCAAGACCCCAGTTGCCCTGAAGTATTTTTCTGGATTCTGCTCTGATTTCACTGTTTTCCCGATTAACTGTATGATTCCCCATATCACATCTCCAATCCGGCTGACAAAGCAGCCATTTCTTCCGGAACCAATTTATGAAGTTCCTGTTTCAATACTTCATAAAGGGCTTTCTCCACTGTCTCCGGCTTAAAAATATTAGTTTCCTTAATAAGTTTACCAATCATTATGAGCATTGCATAGGCCTTATGTCCCATTTCTCCTGCTATTTGTGTAGCTTTTATAGGGAAAACCCTACTTTTTGCCTCTTTTAACCTCTCTTCCTCAATAAGAGATGAATCTGCTATTATAAAACCGGTATTTCTTACAACCTTCTCAAATTTCTCAAGAGCCGGAAGTGTCATAGCTATCAGTATGTCAGGGTTGTTGATAATCGGAGAACCTATTTCGTCATCCGATACTATTACATGACAGTTTGCAGTTCCACCACGCATTTCCGGGCCATACGAAGGAAACCATGTAGTATTCCTACCTTCCAGAATTGCAGACACACTTATTATTCTTCCTGCTGACAGTATTCCCTGTCCACCGAAACCGGCAAGGATTATTTCATAATTCATATCAAACCTCCAGGTCTTCGCCCTTATAAACACCCAATTTGTAATATTCCATCATAGTGTCCTTGACCCAAGCGGCCGCATCAACAGGTTTCATCCTCCAGTTTGTCGGACATGTTGAAAGAACCTCAATCATTGAAAATCCAAGTCCCGCCAACTGAACCTTGAAAGCTTTCTTAATGGCTTTCTTTGCCTTGAGGATATGATTAACATCATGCATTGACACTCTTTCGATATAGACCGCACCATCTATCTGTGATAGAATTTCACTCATTTTCAGTGGAAACCCCTGAACCTTTGGGTCCCTGCCCAGTGGTGATGTTGTTGTTACCTGTCCCTCAAGGGTGGTGGGGGCCATTTGTCCGGATGTCATACCATATATTGCATTATTAATGAAGATTGTTGTTATCTTTTCTCCTCTGGCAGCAGCATGAATGATTTCTGCAGTTCCTATGGCCGCCAGATCACCGTCTCCCTGATAAGTAAATACGATACTTTCCGGGTGGACTCTTTTGACTCCGGTAGCTACTGCAGGAGCTCTGCCGTGGGCAGCCTGCAGCATATCAAATGTAAAGTATTTATAATTATTATATGAACAGCCAACCGGTGAAATACCGATTGTACTGCCTTCTATACCAAGCTCATCTATTACTTCTGCAATTACCCTGTGTGCTATACCATGTGAGCAACCAGGGCAATAATGCGTAGTAATATTTTCAAGTGATTCGGGGTGTAATCTTACTGGCATTATTTTTTCTCCTTTCCCAATACCTCCTTGATTTTGTCAAGGATTTCATCCTGTGTAGGGATATTTCCCCCTGTTCTTCCATAAAAGTGAACGGGCACCTTTCCATTTATCGCGAGCCTGACATCCTCAACCATCTGACCTGCGCTGAGTTCAACACTCATCACTGTGTCAGTTTTTTCTGCCAGAGCCCCAACAGCCTGCTTTGGAAAAGGCCACAGGGTAATCGGTCTCATAAGACCAACCTTAATACCTTCCGCAGATGCACTTTTCATTACATTCCTTGTGAGCCTTGCTGCGAGGCCATAGGCACAGATAACTATATCTGCACCTTCACAGTTTATCTCCTCATACATGACTTCATTTTCTTCAACTTCATGATACTTAGCCTGAAGCCTGTTGTTTACCGTTTCAAGTTCATCAGGATTTATGTACACACTGGTTATTGAATTTTTTTCACGTTTCATCCCTGTACCGGTAGCTGCCCATGGTTTTTCCACGATAAGTGGTTCTTCCCTGTCACGAAATTCTACATTTTCCATCATCTGGCCAAGTGCACCATCAGCCATTACCATTACCAGCATCCTGTACTTGTCAGCAAGATCAAATGCCTTGACCGTAAGTTCGTACAATTCCTGCCCATTGGAAGGTGCCAGCGCAATATTCCTGTAATCTCCATGCCCCCCGCCTTTTACAGCCTGGAAATAATCACTTTGGGCAGGCATAATACCTCCCAGACCGGGACCGCAGCGCATCACATTTACAACCACTGCGGGAATTTCAGCTCCGGCTATGTATGATATGCCCTCCTGCTTAAGACTTATGCCCGGACTTGATGATGAAGTCATTGCCCTTGCCCCGGCACCGGCAGCTCCATAAACCATATTAATAGCTGCGATCTCACTTTCCGCTTGAATAAAAACCCCTCCGGCTTCGGGCATGTACTTTGACATATAGTTTGTAAGCTCATTCTGAGGAGTTATGGGGTAACCGAAATAATGACGGCAACCCGCACGTATGGCAGCTTCTCCTATTGCTTCATTTCCTTTAATCAATACTTTTTCAGACATCATCCGTCTCCTTGACTTCAATTGCCGCATCGGGGCATGCCGTAGCACACCTTCCGCAGGCAATGCACTTTTCTGGTTCAAGAACCTCAGCCGGGAAATACCCCATCTGATTCAGCTTGTTCTTATTAATTCCAATGATTTGTTTCGGGCATGCAACAATGCACAGACCGCATCCCTTGCATCGCTCCTGATAAATGAAAGACCTTATCATATTCACCTCCGAACCTTCAATATCCTCCGGGGTGTCTGGTGTAGAAATTCCAGGCATCCTTGATTATTTCAACCGGATCATCTTCCACGGATTCCCATGAAAGTATTTTCCTTGCCTTTTCGTTTGATGCAACCAGAACAGCCGGATCTCCTGCCCGTCTGCCCTCATATGTAAAATTAACCTTCCTGCCTGTTGCTTTTTCAGCCGCCTCTATAATCTGCAGGACTGAAAATCCTTTTCCAATTCCCAGATTGAATATATCAGATTTTCCACCTTCAAACAGATACATCATGGCTGCAGTATGAGCTCTGGCAAGATCCATAACATGAATGTAATCCCTTATGCATGTACCATCGGGAGTATCATAATCATTCCCGAAAACCCTGAAATTCTTCCTAAGTCCCAATAAATTCTGAAGAATGATAGGTATAAGGTGTGTTTCATTTTCTCTCCATTCTCCGATATCTCCACTTTTATGTGCCCCACAGGCGTTGAAATACCTTAGGGATATATAATTAATACCCATGGCACCTGAAGCCCATGCAATCATCTTTTCAATTGCAAGCTTTGTTTCACCATACGGGCTCTTTGGTTTTACCGGAGTTTTTTCGCTTATAGGCACTTCATCTGCCTCTCCGTATACCGCGGCTGTGGATGAAAATACTATATTCCTGACACCATGCCGTCCCATGGCTTCAAGGAGAGATGCAGTCCCATGTACATTGTTATTATAATACTTCAGTGGATTTTCCATGCTTTCTCCAACAAGTGAAGAGGCTGCAAAATGTATTACTGCATCAATTTTATTTTCAGCAAACACCCTGTCCAAATCAACTGGATTCCTTATATCACCCGGATAGAACCCGTCACATAACACCGCTTTTCGGTTGCCGGTTGAAAGATTATCAAAGGCAATCGGTTCATGGCCATTTTCCATTAATTCAGCAATCATATGGCTTCCTATATAGCCTGCTCCACCGGTAACCAGAACTTTCATTAGGTTATCTCCCTTCCACCGTTGCTGATTTCTGAAACATAAAATTCAGGTGTAATCCCTGTCTTTTCCGTATATATTTTACCAACATTTTTCATAAATGATTCTATTTCGCTTTCTTTCACAAAACTGACTGTACATCCGCCGAACCCGGCTCCTGTCATCCTGCTCCCGAGGACACCTTTTTGTTCAAGTGCCGCTTCAACCATTATGTCAAGTTCCCTGCATGAAACCTCATACAAATCTCTGAGTGACTCATGTGATTCAATCATCAGTTTGCCAAACTCATCAAGATCTCCACTGGTAAGCACATCAGCACTTTTTAAAACCCGGTTGTTTTCATAGACAACGTGAACTGCTCTTTTCCTGCAGGTTTCATCCCTGATGACATTAATATTTTTATCAAGTTGCTTCGGGGTAAGGTCACACAGCCATTCAATGCCCGGGATAACAGTCCTGATATCCATCAGAGCCTGTTCACACTCATTCCTTCGCTGATTGTATGCCGATTCCCCCAGACTGCGTTTCTTCCTGGTATTTCCTATGACAATTTTATACTCTTTGGATTGCAATGGTATATATCTGTATTCCAATGTCTTGCAGTCAAGCATTATTGCGTTGTCCTTTTTTCCCATGGCCGATGCAAATTGATCCATAATTCCACAGTTAACCCCAACATAGTTGTGCTCAGCCTTTTGTCCGATTATAGCCAGTTCCGTCATCGGGATTTCCAGGTCATTCAATGCTGTCAGTGCAATTGCTGTGGCAACCTCTATGGCTGCAGATGAAGATAATCCACTGCCAAGGGGCACTTTGTCTTCAAAGATCATTTCGCATCCGCTGAGTTTATAACCAAACTGCTGCATCTGCCATGCAACCCCCAGCTGGTAGTTTCCCCATTTATAGTCCTTGAAATATTCAAGACGGTCCATCTCTGCCTGAATGACATAATCGAGGTCAGTTGCAAGCATCCTTATGAATTTGTCATGCCTTTTTCTCGCCAGAACCGTTGTCTTCATAGACAGTGCTGCAGGGAGAACATATCCCCCGTTATAATCAATGTGCTCACCGATAAGATTAACTCTGCCCGGACTTTCAAAAATCCTTATATCATCTTCACTGCCACCATATGTCCTGATGAATTTTTCAATCAGATGTTCATACATTTTTGATATTACCTTCTATAAATTTATTGTATGCTTCCCTTAGTTCTTCTGCCTTGTCCTCGGGTGCAGTAGTATTGCAATGGGCCCATGCCCCTGTTTCGCTTGAGGCATTGTACTTTATTTTATCCTCACTTCTAAGCGGCGGGAAAAATTCTATATGGAAATGATAATATTCACTGAAATCACCGGAATTGACGGGTTCCTGGTGCATGCACATCATATATGGAAACTTTTTCATGAAAAGTGTATCAAGAGTTCCTACGGTTTTCTTGATTACCCTGCCAAGGCTCATTTTCTCTTCTTCAGTAAAATCTGCAAGGGTTCCTGCATGCCTTTTTGATGAAATATATACTCCATAGGGATATTCGCTGAAAAAAGGCAGATAAACATAAAAATGCTCATCCTCGAATATCACTCTGCTGCCAAAATCACTTTCAGTTTGATTCATCGTGCAAATAAGGCATTTACCCGTTTGTTCAAAATGCTCCTTGCAGGAATCAAGCTCCAGTTCAATCTTTTTTGGGATATATGGATAACCGTATATCTGACCATGGGGATGAGGCATTGTGACCCCGACTTCTTCACCACGGTTTTCAAATATAAATACATATTTAATTTTTTCATCCTGTGAAATCGCCAAAAAACGCTCAGTCCATAAATCAACAAGTTTTTTCATGTGAGAGTCTTTGAGTTCAGGAATTGTTATGGTGTGACCCGGAGAATAAAGAATAACTTCACATTTCCCATAGGCTTCACGGGTCTTATAGATACCTACAGCAACATCATCCGGAACAGGTGGATTTTCACTCAAAGCCGGAAAATCATTGTCATATTTGTATACTTCGTAGTCATCCGGTACTTTTCCGCTTCCCGGACAGAATGGGCACCAATCCCTGGGCATCTGCGGTCTGTTTTGTCTATGTGATGCTATCATCACCCAATCCTTGATCAAAGGATGCCATCTTAGTTCTGCCAAAGCCATTCTCCTCTCGGTGGATACACAGGATATTATATAACATTTATTGTGCAATAAAAAGAATCAAGAACTGTTTTATTCATCTGATGCATAAATTACCTGTCATGCAGATTTCATGATTCTTTCACTGTTGAACGTACGCACCATAAGAAAAGCCATGACTCCCGCAAAAACAAGCGTTGAAAAAATTGCCGCAAAACCAGGAACAACCTTATATTCAAACATCAGGATATCTTTTATGGATAAAAGATTGCCATATACAGGTATAAAGTAGCCCCAGAGCCCCTCGGGTCTTACAAACATTGAACTCATGCTCATAAGAAGAACAATCATATATGCAGGCACAATAAATCCTCCGGCCTCCTTGATATTTCTGGCTAGTGCAGACATGGCACATATTATCGATACAAATAAAACAGCCATAAAAATCATCTGTACTATTAGAAGTGCAAAATCAGAAATACTGTATGCGATGTCGCTGACATTGAAGCCGCCTCCGAACATGCTGTTTGAGAAAGGCAGTGAAAGCAGAACCCCCGCCAGTGATGAAAGACAGCTGGCAAGTGATATTATTGCAAGACTGAGCATTTTTCCGATTGCTATATGACTTCTTTTTACCGGCGTCAGCAGCATTGTTGAAAGAGTTCCTCTTTCCTTTTCTCCTGCAATTATATCCATACCTACCTGCATTGCGCCGGCAAAAAGGAACACTGTCAGAAGCATTGGAAGAAGCATTCCAATAGCTTTTCCGGCACGTTGTTCTGCTTTTGCCAAATCAATCTGTGTGAAATTATAAATAATTGTTTCTTCAATTCCGCCTAACTTTTCACCAAGTACTTCCAGTCTCATGGAATCTATGATTCCATCAATCATATATCCTGCTCTTACAGAAAAATCCTTGACACTGTTTGTATATCTTTCAATGGCAGCAGGGCTCCCTTCCCTGAATATAACCAGAACGTCAATGTCCCCTGCTTCAACTTCTTTTTTTGCCACTTCAGTGTCCATAATACTTATGGGCAAGACATCCATTCCATCACCATATAGTTCAGAAGCTATATCTGAAAAAGCAGACGGTACATTTATTGTCTTTACCAGGGCAACATGATCCATTGCATCATCACCGGTTTTTTCTATCATGCCTCCCATCACAGAATATAGTATAGCGATAGTAAGACCCGGCATAATAAATACCGTGAATGCCAGTTTCCTGTCCAGGAAAACTCTTCTCAATTCCTTTTTCAATATGGTAAAGATATTATTTCTCATCCAACCGCTCCCTTGATTTCTTGTAAATATTGAAAAATGCATCATCAAGATCCTCTTCTTTGGTCATTTCCAGGATTTCTGAAAGAGTACCTTCAGCCTCAATGCCGCCATCCATTATCATGCCTATTCTGTCACAAAGTTTTTCTGCAACCGTCATTATGTGAGTGGATATGATTACTGTCTTCCCCTCGTCTCTCAGTCTTTTTAAATAATCAAGTACAACCCTTGCTGTTATTATGTCCAGTCCATTGGTTGGTTCATCAAATATAACCACCTGTGGATCGTGCACCAGACTCAGTGCAATTGAAAGCTTTTGTTTCATGCCGGATGACATGTCCACAGTCTTGATTCCTGCAAACTCACTGATACCAAAGACTTCAAATAGAAATTTCTTTCGTTTTTCAATTTCTTCATCAGTCATTCCATGAAGTCTGCCAAAGAAAGCGAAAAGATAATCAGCAGAAAAATTGGGATCGGCTTTAAGTTCATTTGTCAGCAGGCACAGCCTTTTTCTGACCGTAGAAGATTCATTTACCGTGTCAAATCCATCTACTTTAATGCTGCCGCTGTCAGGCTTTATCAGTGTAGATATACACCTCAGTGTTGTGGTCTTGCCTGCTCCATTGGGACCCAGCAAGCCATAGATTTCTCCGGGAACTGCTGTGAATGAAACATTTTTCACGGCAACTTTCTTTTTATTCCTCGTCCCGTTCATCTTCATCTGCTTTTTACTTAAAGCAAAGGTTTTTGTAATATCTTTTACAATGACCAAATGGTTATACCCTACCTTTCACCGTTTCCAGGTTTAATCGTTGGATTCGGCTGTGAGTTATATACTTTTGAATAAGGCTCCACCGAATGAGTCAACCATACATTTCCACCGATAACCGAGTGATGTCCGATCAATACATCTCCACCCAGGATTGAAGCACCTGAATATATGACAACATTGTCTTCAATGTCAGGATGTCTTTTGATACCCTTGATAGGATTACCTTTTTCATCAAGAGGAAAACTTTTGGCTCCCAGGGTCACACCCTGGTAAATCTTAACATTTTTCCCGATTGTACAAGTTTCACCGATTACAACCCCGGTTCCGTGGTCAATGAAGAAGTGTTCACCTATACTGGCCCCTGGATGTATATCAATTCCGGTAAGATGGTGAGAATATTCGCTCATTATCCTGGGCACCATAGGAACTTTGTTTTTATATAGCTCATGTGCAATCCTATGTATACTCATTGCCTCAACTGAAGGATAGCTCAACAGTATTTCTTCGTTGGAACCGGCTGCCGGATCTCCTGCAAATGCTGCTTCAATATCAGTGTGAAGCAACCGTCTGATCTTCGGAAGATTTTCCACCAATTCCTTAACTATTCTGTTGGCTTTATCCCTGCAAACCATACAACCTGTTGCTCTTAGCACCTCATCGCTGCATTCATTTTTAAATGCCTTTTCAACCAAATCCGCGAGTTCAACTGCCGCAGCCCTGATATTGTTGACTATAGTTATATTTATCTTGTCTTCGTCTATTGGATATTTCTCATATACCCCGGGGAAAAGTGCTGCCCTGAGAAAAAAAAGAACCTTGCGCACTTTTTCCTTTCCGGCAAACCCAATGGTTTTTTCCTTGAAATAATAGTCTGTGTTAAGTTCCTCCAGCATATCCGCTACTGCAGGCATATCGCAGTTAAGCCATTTGTTTAACATTTCTTTACCTCTATCTCTATTTAATCTTCCAGATTGAATTTTATACCATTATTCCTCAGGAATTCAATGACCAACTCACCATGAACTCCAATTCCTGTGTTTAGAAACTGGTTCTCTTCAATTTCCCTGCCATTTCTTATTATCTTTGGACTGAAACCGAGCGGATGATGACTGGTTCTGCTCTGCATTGCCCAAAGCTTTCCTTCACTGTCAAATATCGGGCCACCGCTCTGGCCCCGGAGTCCCGGTGTTGATGTTTCCAGCAAAAGAAGATTATATTTGTCGTCATCAGATTTCCCCATTGTAAGTTTCCTTGTATACATTCCCTCAATCGGGAAAAGGGGTATTGGGAAAGTAGCCGGATCTATGACAAAACGTTTGTTTTCATTGTCATACGATGCCCGGACCTGATGGAAGGGATATCCCAGTTTGCACAGGCTTCTTGCTATATTCATTCTATCAGGTCTTTTGAAAACGGGATAATTTGAAAATCTGTTTTTATCAAAAGGTTCCAGTCTGCCAACCGCCAGATCCGCTTTTCCCAGAATCTTGACATCGGTTATATTTACACCATCCTGATTCCACCAAAACGAATGGTTTATCAACCATCCCGGATATTGTTTCAGATGCTCAATTTTCTTTTTCTTCTGCCTTTGGTCAATAACCGGATTGGAATTTATTTCATCAACCATTTTTTGGTAATTCTGGATTTGTTCATGATGCTGTCTGTAATTAAAGAAAGATTCAAATATATGGGCAGTGGTTATTATCCAGCCCTCATCATTGACCGTCATAAATGCACCTAGGCCGCATTCTACATTGCCGTCGTATCTGCGGGTAGAAATTATTACCGGATGGGTAAATCCCCTTGCTGTTTCATATCCTTGTACAAACATTTTTCACCACCTGTACTGCTATTTTAACATCAGTGGGTTTAAATTTCACTTTTCGAGGCAATGTTCATATATTATTAATAATTATTACAATCAATATGCATTGCACTTTGATATATTCATTCTATGATAATGTTGAAAAAGCTTTGCATATATTATAAATTTCTTTCAATCTGACACACAAATGACAGATTGCATGAATAACATATAGGTGTAAAAATAGCTGTTTATCGGCTTAGATACTAAGAGGTAACGATGGAATTGTTTTTAAATATTGGTCTGGCCTGGATATCGGTATTGGCTGCAATTGTTCTACTTCTGGCATATTTTACCAGAAAATCAATTGTCATCTTTCCCAGTGTTAGAAAAACATTTGTAAAACTGAACAAGGCACTTAGAAAACACCATAAGCTTATCGGAATAATACTTATCGTTACAGCACTGGTACATGGTATTTTTTCATCCGAAAAAGTCCTTTCAATAAACCTTGGAACTGTCAGCTGGATTTTATCCATACTCCTTGGAATCAACTGGATGCTTCGGAAAAAGCTGATAAAATTCAAAGGATGGATGTTCTATCATCGTATTCTGGTAATTGTATTTTCTCTTTCAATTGTAATACATGTTGTGGATGTCGGCGGAATACAGGTTTTCAACCTGCTTAAAAAGGCACCTGTCACCTCATCTGAAATCCTAAACGAAACTATTGCAGAAACCGCACAACAAAGTGAAACACCCGAGGCAATAACATCAGGCGGCAAGAGAC
Organism: Clostridia bacterium; assembly: GCA_016929655.1. Taxonomy (GTDB): domain Bacteria; phylum Bacillota; class Clostridia; order DUPQ01; family DUPQ01; genus JAFGQE01. The sequence goes on along the minus strand of JAFGIJ010000126.1, from coordinate 167 downwards.
ACAGAGGAACTGCCATCAGTACTCAACCGACAGTTGAACCCTCCCAAGCTACTGCCCCGGAATCTTCATACGAAAGCATGTATGAAGATGGAACTTATATGGGTGAGGCAACGGGTTACAGACCGGGGCTGGTTGTTTCAGTTGAAATATCAGACAATGAAATTATC
>JAFGIJ010000125.1 GCA_016929655.1 Clostridia bacterium | reverse complement strand
GGTAAATATTTCAGACAGAGGTAAATATTTCAGACAGAGGTAAATATTTCAGACAGAGGTAAATATTTTAGACAGAGGTAAATATTTTAGACAGGGGAAAATATTTACGACAGGGGAAAATATTAATGTATAATTGTATTAGAGGTAAAACGTATGAATCCACTGGATTATGAAAAAATGAATCTTAGTACCAATGCAACTTTAGATGAAGTGAAGCATAGGTACGATATGCTTATGAAAAGATCCCTCCACGATGATACGGTTGATATAGAAGGCATTACAAAGGCTTACGACAGCATAATCGCAGAAAATAAAATTGACTATTTCAATGGTGATGCCGAATTACTCAAAGTCAAGGGAATCAACAGAAAAAAGGTCAGTAATTTTATTTTCCAAAACAAGTTGAGGGTCGGGTTCATTGTATGGATTTTATTTTGCATAGGTATAATATTATATATTATTTTTTTTCAGGCAGGTAACATAACATTGATGCCCGATACGGTGCCATATTGACAGTTTTCTGCATATATACTCTATAACTTTTTAGTCCAAAGGGTATATAGTAAATGATATATTTTTAAAATGATTCTTGTGTAAAACAATAAAACCTGCCTTTGGTGGGATAGAAAATTCCTAAGGAGGGAATATGCTGAAAATTTCAAAACATGTTTACTGGGATGGTATCAGAGACTGGGACCTAAGACTTTTTCATGGCCATGAACTATCGACACATAGGGGTTCTACCTATAATTCATTTATAATCAAGGACGAGAAAACGGTTTTGGTTGATACAGTTTGGTTTCCGCACACCAATTCTTACATAGACAGAATAGAACATGATGTTGGTATAGATAACATTGATTTTATTATCATCAATCATAATGAACCTGACCATGGGGGTGCTCTGAAGGCAATCATGGAAAAAAGACCAGAACTTCCGATTTATTGTTCTGCAAACGGAGAAAAAATTATAAAGGCTCACTTTCATAAGGACTGGAATTTCAATGTTGTTAAAACCGGGGATACCATCAATATTGGAAGGAACAACCTGAAATTCATTGAAATGAAAATGATACACTGGCCGGACAGCATGATGGTCTATCTGGACAATGACAAGGTGCTGCTGTCAAATGATGCATTCGGCCAGCATTATTGTGCCATGTCAATGTTCAATGACGAGGTGGACAGAGATGAACTTTTCCAGGAGGCAATTAAGTATTATGCAAATATTCTGACTCCATTTTCTCCTTTGATTGCACGAAAGATCGATGAAGTACTCAAATTGAATCTGGACATTGAAATCATTGCTCCAAGCCATGGTGTAATCTGGAGGGAGAATCCTTTGCAGATAATTGAAGCCTATGCAAGCTGGTCAGATAATTACAAAGAGGATTTTGCAGTAATAGTATATGACACCATGTATGAAGCCACCCTCAGAATGGCAGAAGCAATCGAAAAGGGACTCAGGAGCAAAGGTGTCAAGGTGAAACTATATAATTCATCAGTCAGCGATATGTCTGACCTTCTGACAGAGATTTTCAAGGCAAAGGCTCTGGCTATAGGCAGCTGTACGGTAAACAATAATGCACTTACATCAATAGTGGCACTAACACATGAAATAGCTGCACATAAGATGAAAGGGAAACCCTTTGTAAGCTTTGGAAGCTATGGATGGAGCGGTGAAGCACCTGCACACATATCAGAAACACTTGTCAAGGCGGGGTTAACACCGGTGCATGAACCAATAAAGACGAGTTATACACCAACTGAAGAAGCTCTGGAAGAATGTGTAAGGGCCGGGGTTGCATTGGCTGAAGCTGCAGGAGAGTAATATGATATTCAAGGATGACTGGCATATTCACAGCATACATTCCTGTGATGGGGCATGTATGGAGATTGAGGACCTGGTTAAAGGAGCCGCTGCTGCCGGCATTGAAAGATATGGAATTACAGACCATATACATACACAGTTCAATTACCCTGATATAAAAGAATCAAGGAAATCCTATGAAAAAAACAGAATTGAAGGATTTCATTTTGGTGTTGAGGTCAGCTGTGTATCAAAGTGGGAACTTGAAAAGGTAGAAACAAAAAATTATGCAGGTGACATAACATATGGTATCAGACAGGGAGGTACTCCAGGGTGCAGACTTGCAATTGCCATTGATGAAGAATTTATTGAAAAATATTCTATTGAGTTTGTTGTGGGTGGAACCCACTGGGCAATGTATACAGATAATGAAGCAAGTAAAATAATAAAGGATTACCACCGTCAGAATATGTTTCTTGCAGAAAACCCACTGGTAGACATAATAGCTCATCCTTGGTGGTATTACGGCCCATGTACAGACGGCTGGACAGAGGATTTTGGCATGATACCTTATTCATATCACGAGGAATTTGCCAAAGCCTGCATAAGCAACAATAAGCTTATGGAGATAAATATTGCTGCAATGCTATTGTCGAGGAACTATTCAAAAAAGTTCAAGGAAATGTACGTTGATTACCTTATATTGATGAAGGAACTTGGTGTTAAATTTTCCATTGGGTCAGACTGCCACAACGAATTCTATGACCTTGACTTGCCTGAAGCATCAGAAATGCTTAAAAAGGCAGGATTCAATGAATATGATTTCCATTCACCGGTATGAAATAAACAGTATGATGTCATCATGTTGACATTGATATTTAAGTGTATTATCATTCATATGCAATATAAACATTCTGATGAAAAGAATACGAGGACAGGATAAAGCGACGGAGGATGGTGCAAGCTCCGGACAGTCTTCTTCCCACCTTTGAGGAATGCGCAGGACAGCGTTATGGTTCGTACCCGGAACTCCGGAGGGTGGTACAGCGATTCAGTCGTCCCGTATGTTAGATATGGGGCGATTTTTTATTGATGCACAGGCAGTGAAATATATAAATGGAGGTTGAAATGAGATATTCAAAACTTTTTGTTCCTACACTTAGGGAGGTTCCCGCAGAAGCGGAAATTGAAAGCCACAAGCTGATGATAAGGGCAGGCCTTATCAGACGTTTTGCATCGGGCATATATAATTTCCTGCCGCTTGGTTACAAGGTTTTTAGAAATATAGAAAATATAATTCGTGAAGAAATGGACAAGCAGGACGGACAGGAACTTCATATGTCTGCTTTGATTCCGGCAGAGGTTCTCAAGGAGTCAGGACGCTGGGATGTGTTTGGACCTGAAATGTTCAAACTCAGGGATCGCAGCAACAGGGAGTTTTGCCTTGGGCCGACCCATGAGGAGTCATTTACAGTAAGCATTAGAAATGAAGTAAGGTCCTACAAGGCACTCCCACAGATCCTGTATCAGATTCAGACTAAATTCAGGGATGAAATAAGACCAAGGTTCGGTGTCATGAGAAGCCGGGAATTCATAATGAAGGATGCCTATAGTTTCGATGCCGATGAACATGGACTCGATGTATCATATAAAAAAATGCATGATGCATATTGTGCAATCTTTGACAGATGCGGACTTGATTATACTGTTGTTCAGGCTGATTCTGGGGCAATGGGAGGTTCAGGGTCAGAAGAGTTCATGGTTAAGAGCGCAGTCGGAGAAGCTGCCATTGCATACTGTAATTCCTGTGGTTATGCAGCGAATGATGAAAAGGCACAGTGTGTTGAACCAAGAACAGAAATAGTCAGCACGAAAAGTATAGAAAAAGTTAAAACTCCTGATATTGGAACAATAGATGACCTGTGTAATTTCTTTGGATGTCAACCTGCATTATTTGCCAAAACCCTGATTTACAAAGCAGATGATGAAGTGGTGGCAGCAGTAGTCAGAGGAGACAGGGAGCTGAATGAAACCAAACTTACAAATCTTCTGGGCTGTGTTGAACTTGAAATGGCAGACGCTGAAACTGTAATGAAGGTTACTGGGGCACAGGTTGGCTTTGCAGGTCCGGTAGGCCTAAAAATCAAGACGATAGCCGACCTTGAAGTAAAGCATATGGCAGATTTTATAACCGGTGCAAATGAAACAGATTATCATTACAGCAATGTAAATCTCAGCGATTGCAATATTGAAGTTTTTTGGGATATCCGTAATATTGTAGAGGGAGATAAATGTCCGGTATGTGGAGAACCAGTTAAAATTGACAGAGGCATTGAAGTCGGTCATATATTCAAGCTTGGAACAAAATATTCAGAAGCCCTGGGTTGCAGATTCCTGGATGAAAACGGTAAGGAAAAGCCCATGATCATGGGCAGTTACGGTATTGGAGTGGCCAGAACAATGGCTGCAGTAATTGAACAGAATTGTGATGAAAAAGGTATAATCTGGCCATTAGGAGTAGCTCCTTACAAAGTGATAGTTATTCCCGTAAACACTTCAAAGGAAGAACAGATGGAAATGGCTGAAAGAATTTATAAAAACTTATTGTCATTGGGTCTTGAAGTGCTTCTTGATGACAGGAATGAAAGAGCAGGTGTCAAATTCAATGATGCAGACCTCATAGGTATACCGGTCAGGATTACCGTCGGCAAAAGAGCCTCAGAAGGTTTTGTTGAATATAAGCTTCGAAAAGATGAAGAGAGTCAGGATATAGCCGAGGCTGACATCATGTCCAGGATTGCTGATGACATTGGAATGAGCTGAATGTATCGTTGAGAAGCCTGAACATAGTTTTTAACAATTTGTTCATAATTTCAGCCATGGTTAGATGATATACTTTTACCCTACGGAAGGAGTGATTTCTATGGAAAATAAGATGACCAAAGAACAGGCACTTGAAATACTTCAGCTAGAACCATCTGCTACTACGGAACAAATAAAAAAGAAATACGAAAACTTCATGAGACGTGCCAAGTTTGATGACTCATTTGATGAGGAACTTGTTACAAAGGCTTATGATACATTGATGGGTTACCAATGGGGCAATTTTGAACCCGATCCGGTTTATTTGGAAAAGGGTATCAACAAGAAAAAAATTGAAAATTTCTTTTACCTCTATAAAAGAAATCTTGTATATGGCATTGCTGTTGCAGCCATTGTAATAACTGTTCTGGCCATGATTTTATTTGGAAAAGTCAGATATGACTACACCATCGTATTGATTGGTTCCTTGAATATAAGGGACCAGGCAGTAATGGCTGAATACTATCAAGAGCTTCTTGACGTGGACAATGTATTGGTTGACTACGTTCTGATTCAGGCGGATTCCGCCGACGGTTCACTTACAGAAGAGGGAATGAATAAACTATTCGGATATTTTCAATCAGGTGAAGCTGACTTGTTCGTGGTTACTGAGGAGACTGCAAAATTCCTGTCATATGAAGGAGCATTGAACGACCTTGGGCAATATCTGCCTCAACTTGGTCTTGCAGAAGATGATGACAGGGTTTTATATTGGTATCAGGAAGATGAGGAGGAAATTGCTGCTGCAATACATTTTGGAAGCAACAGCATCTTTACTGAGGGCATAAATGGAAAGGCACCGGAGTTTGTGAGCCTGTCTGAAACTGGCGAACTAACCGAAAATACAAAAACTATTATTCTGGATCTACTTGAACAAAACAGGTGAAATAAAGGAGTAAATTAATGAAAGCTGAAAACATCATGGGATTTTCCGACAAAGTAAGGGAAAATATTTCAAAGGTCATTGTCGGGAAGGGCGACATAATTGATCTTGTGCTTGTAACACTTCTATGTGCTGGTCACGTTCTTTTGGAAGATGTACCCGGTCTTGGAAAGACAGTTCTTGCAAAAACTCTATCAAAGTCAGTCAACTGTGATTTTCGCAGAATACAGTTTACCCCTGACCTCCTCCCATCCGATCTTACAGGGTTGAGCATATTCAATCAGAAGGAAGCTGAGTTTAATTTCAGGAAGGGTCCTCTTTTCACTAACATAGTTCTGGCTGACGAAATCAACAGAGCGACACCAAGAACACAGTCAGCACTACTTGAATGCATGGAAGAGCGTCAGATTACCGTCGAAGGTGAAACAAGGAAGCTGGATGCACCTTTCTTTGTAATAGCAACCCAGAATCCACTTGAAACTCAGGGCACATTCCCACTTCCGGAGGCTCAGATGGATAGATTTTTCATGAGGCTGTCACTTGGTTATCCTGATAAGGAACAGGGAATAGCAATATTGAACAGATTTGAGAGCGCTGAGCCATTGGAAAATCTGGAGCATGTAACAACGGCAGAAGAACTGCTGGAAGCACAGGCTGCACTTAAAGATGTTCTAGTAAGCGATGTTATAAAGGAATATATCATTGATATAGCTGAAGCAACCAGAAACAGTTCCAGACTGTCACTTGGACTGAGTCCAAGGGGAAGTCTTGCTCTTATGAGAGCATCAAGGGCTCATGCTGCTATTAAGGGAAGAGACTTTGTAACTCCTGAAGATGTCAAGGCAGTCGCAGTGCCAGTTTCAGCCCACAGGATTATGCTGAAAGGCCATGCCATGTCATCCGGGACAACAGGAACAATCCAGGCAATGAACGAAATTCTGGCATCAGTCAACGCACCGACGGAAGAGGTTGAAAGGACAGACTGATGGAAATAGTTATAGTTGCATTTCTTCTATTGATCTTCTTTATGATTGAGATCGTATTTTTCAAACTGATTTTAAAGAGGGGTTTGCACTATTCACTTACTTTCAGCAAATTTGAAGCATTTGAGGGAGAGGATATGTTCGTGGATGAAGAGATCTACAATAAAAAACCTTTCCCGGTACCGTGGGTCAAGGCTGATATACATTCATCAAAATGGCTTGAATTCGCCGGTGCAAGCTCATCGGTTGTTGATGAAAGGCGATTTGTTACAAGTGGATTTGTTCTTAAGGCTTACCAGAAGACTAAGAGACGCTGGCATATGAAGTGCACCAAACGTGGTGTATTTGATATAGACAATGCAACAGTAACCTGTGGTGATATTCTGGGTCTGATAACTGAGTCAAAGGCTGTACCTGTTAATAAAAGGCTTGTGGTATATCCAGGTACTGTAAAGATTGATGAGATGTTTTTCTCTACCAAGGATATTCTGGGAGATGCAGTTGTAAAGAGGTTTATTCTCGATGACCCTTTTATAGTAAAAGGTATAAGAGGTTATGTGCCAGGGGATGCCATCAATAGAATTAACTGGAAGGCGACAGCAAAGACAGGTGGGTTGATGGTAAATGAAAATGACTTTACTACAAAGGTAGGAATTACTGTACTGATGAATGTACAGTCTGACTATGAAGAATTTGATTTTGTAAAGAGCAAGGATGTAATCGAACTTGCAATCAAAGTGTCATCAACAATTCTGAACAGAGGATATCAACAGGCAGTTCCCATAAGATTCGGAAGCAATGCCTGCACATATGATGATGAAACCAGCATGATAATTACTGAATCCGGCTCTGGCCAGGAACATATGAAGCATATGCTTTATAAACTGGCACAGGTAAGAATGAAGAATATCAGGGATTTTGCAATCTATCTTTCAATGCTTGAAAGCCAGATAAGGGATACACAGGTGTACATGGTTACAGCATATATGTGTGATGAAATAGCCGATGAAGCCAGACGTCTTTCCGTTCTTGACAATACAGTTAAAATCCTTGTACTGGATACCAAAGATGATGGAGGCAATCAATATCCCGGGCTGGATATTTTTTACATGAGAAGAACACCATGGAAAACCGAAGGGGAATTACCGCAGTGAAAATGAAAAATAAAATTATAAGGAAATTCATTCCTCTGATGGCGATAACTGCCTCTGTCGGTGGGTTGTCAGCAGCTGCAATGGAACTTGCCGGGTCAAAGACCAGCATATGGGTTAATCTTATCATTGGTTTCATATATATTTTGGCTGGCACTCTGGCAGGCATGATTTTAACGGAATTCTTCGAAAAAAAGGGAGCGGAGATAGTTGCCCGTAACCAAAAGGGGGAGTTGCTGATAACTAAGCAACCGGCGTATTTACTGGCCGGCTTCGCTGTTCTTGCAGCTCTTTTGATGAATCTTAAATCAGGAGTAGGATTTGCCATTGTTGCAGCTCTGTTCCTGGGTTTCAATTTTCTTATGGGAATTACCAATGGAATTTTTGATTACAGGGAAAGTGTAACAAAAAACCTGTTGTACGGCGGGGTGGTCCCCATTGGGATGCTTCTTATATATTCATATTATTTAAATAATTCTGAAAATGCAATCAGGCTTGCATGGATGACTGGATCATTATATCTATACACATACCTTCTATTCATAAACAGAATGCAGTTGGATTCAATTATTTTCTTCAGAAAATCTGTAAACATAGAAGACAGCAGAAAGATCAGAGTCAAGAATGACATAATGATAACTGCCTACTACAGTATATATCTGATATTGTTTAATTTCCGCAAAATGGTTACCATTACTCGTGAAATGATTGAAAGATTTATATCGTGGTTCTTCATGGTTCTTGAAAAAATTTCGGACTGGTTGATAGCAGACATTCCATTCATAGAAAGGGAACCTATGGACCAGGTTGAAGATCTGGTTGAAGGTGAAGTGGTGGTTCGCCCGGCATGGGTCGTAATGTTCATGAAGATTCTCATGTATACATTGTTAGCTGCTGTTTGTATTGTATTGCTGCTTGCCATAATAGGGTTCATAGTAAAACTGGTAAAGAAGATACGCGAGAGCATGAGACTGAGTTACAACAGAAAAGCCAATGAAACAAGGACCTCGTCGGATGAATATGTCGAAGAGACTGAAATTGTAAAGGAAGAACGAAACAACAGTAGTCTCAGGGCCAGAAAAAAGAAAATGATATACAACCTTAGGGATCTCGGAAAGATTCCATTGGCTTCAGATAAAGTAAGATACCTTTATGGGTTTGTTTTAGAGCGATTGTATCACAGGCATATTTCAATCAAAGACAGTGATACACCTGAAGAAGTACTTGATAAAGTAAAGGCAGCCGGCAATGGGGCGAATCTTACAAAAATGGGTTTTGCTGAGTTTACCGAAAGCTATGAGCGGGTAAGATATGGTAGAAAGAATATAGCTCTTGAAGAGAACATGATTAAAAAGGGCGAAGGCTTCGAAAAGGCCATAGCATCCATGACTGAAGAGAAAAAATAGAACAGAAAAACCGCTGTTCTGTTATTTGACAATTGACATGAGCGTCAATATAATGTGTAAGGACCGGATAAAATATTATATTTTTAGGTTCGCAGAGCATATTTAAGACAGGTAGCAACCTGTTTTTTTAACCACAGGGAGAGAAGATGAAAGAAAAGAAATACATTGAAAATATATATCCTATGATTCCATTGAGGGGAATTACTGTATTCCCCCATATGACCATCCATTTTGATGTGGGAAGAGAAAAGTCCATAGCCGCCCTTGAAAGTGCAATGGAAGATAATCAGCTCATTTTCCTTACAACTCAGAAAGATGCAATGATGGAGGAACCTGCCGAAGGCGATATTTTTATAACGGGCACCATTTCCAGAGTTAAACAGTTGCTGAGGCTCCCCGGTAAAACCGTGAGGGTTCTTGTTGAAGGTGTTGAAAGAGGAGAAATTGTATCATTCGAAGCAGAGGAACCCTTTTTCAGGACTGTAATAAGAACTGAAATTCAGGTTGCCGGGTTCTCTTCGGAGAGAGAAGAAGCTTTGAGAAGAAAATCCATCGAGGCATTTGAATCATATGCAGCTTTGGCCGGTAGAATATCTCCGGATACTGTTTTCTCTATAATAACAACTGAAGATACCAACAAACTCTCTGATCTAATTGCAGGCAGCATGAATCTGAAGACAAGTCAGAGACAGGAACTTCTGGAGGAAAAAGACAGCCTAAAAAGACTGACAAAACTTCTGCCTATAATTTACAGCGAAATACAAATCCTTGAACTTGAAAAAGACATTTCATCAAAGGTCAAGGGTCAGATTGATGAAATGCAAAAGCAGTATTATCTTAAGGAACAACTGAAAATAATCAAAGAGGAACTCGGCGAATCGGACATTGATGGTGATGATGAACTCTCAGAGTATTATGAAAAACTTGAAAAACATAAGTATCCTGAGGAAGTTAAGGAAAAGATTGAGAAGGAACTTTCAAGACTGGTCAGGATGAGTCCAATTTCTGCTGAAGCTACTGTTTCCAGAACTTATGTGGAGTGGTTATTGAATCTTCCATGGGACGTAACAACCGAAGAAAAGCTTGATCCGGCTGAAGCCAGGTCGATCCTTGAAAGAGATCATTATGGACTCCTTAAAGTGAAGGAGAGAATAATAGAGTACATTGCTTCTAGAAAAATGGCAGAAGACTTCAATAGTCCAATACTGTGCCTGGTAGGTCCTCCGGGTGTTGGGAAAACATCAATTGTAAAATCAATCGCAGAAGCAGTGAATAGAAAATATGTCAGAATGTCCCTTGGGGGAGTGCGTGATGAAGCTGAAATAAGAGGGCATAGAAGAACCTATGTAGGGTCTATGCCGGGCAGAATAACAAAGGCAATAAGTCAGGCAGGATCAATGAATCCACTGGTTTTATTTGATGAAATAGATAAAATGAGCAGCGATTTCAGAGGTGATCCTGCATCTGCGATGCTCGAGGTACTGGATGCGGAACAGAACTACTCTTTCAGGGATCATTACCTAGAAGTGCCAATGGATCTCAGACAGGTTATGTTCATTACTACTGCAAACACCACAGATACGATACCAAGACCTCTCCTTGACAGGATGGAGGTCATATATGTTTCGGGATATACAGGTGAGGAAAAGCAGAATATTGCAAAGAAGTTCCTCATTCCAAAACAAATGAAGAAGCATGGACTTAAAAAGAGTCAGCTTAAGATTTCAGACAGTACACTGATTGACATTATAAACAGTTATACCCGTGAATCCGGAGTAAGAAATCTTGAAAGAGAAATTGCTTCGGTATGCAGAAAAGCTGTTACTAAGCTCGTTGAAGAAGGGATCAAATCCATAAGCATAAGCAACAGAAATATTGAAGACTATTTTGGACCCAGGAAATTCAATTATGAAATGGCTCTTGAGAAAGATGAAATCGGTATAGCACGCGGTCTGGCCTGGACTTCCGTTGGAGGAGATACTTTGTCAATCGAAGTAAATATCATGCCCGGTTCAGGAAAACTTGAACTTACAGGAATGCTCGGTGATGTGATGAAGGAATCTGCAAAGGCAGCATATGGTTATATCCGTTCAAGGGCAGATATACTTGGAATTGATGAAAACTTCTACAAGGAACTTGATATACATGTGCATGTACCTGAAGGGGCTGTCCCAAAGGATGGTCCTTCAGCGGGAATTACCCTGGCTACTGCTATTATTTCAGCTCTGACAAATCACCCTGTTGACAAAGAAGTTGCCATGACAGGAGAAATCACACTCAGGGGAAGGGTTCTGCCAATAGGCGGGCTCAAGGAAAAACTCACAGCAGCGAGACGTGCCGGAATGAAGAGGGTTATAATACCTGAGTTAAACCGAAGCGACCTTGCTGAGATTCATAAAGAAGTAATAGAGTCAATGGAAATAATACCTGTAAAATCAATGGATCAGGTATTGGATATAGCCATCAGGAATCAAGAATAAAGAAAATGGGTCTTCTTATGGAGACCCATTTTTACCAATATAGAACTTTGGGGGAATTTTGAATCCAATTATATTGCTTGCAATGTTAATACTTTTTTTTGCGGCAGCTGTACAGGGCATTACAGGTTTTGGAAGAGCATTGATTGCAACTCCATTGATAGCACTATTTATGCCGGCTGATGAAACCGTGATAATAATGATTTTAATGGGATTTATTTCTGCAATTGTAATGGTTCTAAAGACATTCAGGAATGCTCATATAAAAAAAGTTTTACCACTTATAATAGCCGGAGTTGCGGGAAGTATGGTTGGTGTTTATCTTCTAAAAATCATTCCTGTTCGTGAACTCAAGGTGGTAATGGGTATATTTGTAATAATCAGCGCAATAATACTTGCAGCAGGAATACGAATTAAATTCCGAAGAATAATTCCTGCTTATGCAATTGCAGGCTTTATCAGTGGTCTTACGAATGGAGCAATATCATTCGGGGGGCCTCCGATTGTTCTTTTCCTTCAGAGTCAGAATGAATCAAAGGACTCATTCAGGGCCAATCTGTCTGTTTTCTTTCTTATCATAGGTCTGACAGGGAGCATCAGTCTGCTGGCTAGTGGAATGCTGACCATTCCGATAACATTGAATGCACTTCTTCTCGCACCGGCTTCAATCGGTGGAACCTTCTTCGGTAATTTTCTTTCCCATAGATTTGATGAGGGGGTTTTCAAAAAACTCGTAATTGGTATACTGCTTTTATCAGGAGCAATGGCAATAATCATGACTTTGATATAACATGTTAATAGCAATTGCAGTTCAAGATATTATTAATTATGATAAGATATTTCTTTACAATCGCGGCTCTTTGAAATATACTTGAAAAAATTTATATAGCTTAACTTTTTGAAAAGGAGGGTGCTGATGAAAACAATTGCAGAAATAAATCAAAAAATCAAAAACGGAAAAGCGGTAGTAGTTACAGCTGAAGAAATCATCGGAATTGTTGATGACAAAGGCTATGAAGAAGCCGCGGAATTAGTGGATGTAGTGACGACGGGGACTTTTGGACCTATGTGCTCATCAGGGGTATTCATTAACTTCGGCCATTCAGACCCTCCGATTAAAATGAAAACTGTATCACTCAATGATGTACCTGCGTATGCAGGTCTTGCGGCTGTTGATGCATATATCGGAGCAACTGAAGTATCTACAACCAAAGGGATGGAATACGGCGGTGGTCATGTCATCCAGGAACTTGTTGCTGGGAAAGATGTAAAGCTCAGAGCTTTTGCTGATGGTACTGACTGTTATCCAAGAAAAAGTATCGAAACCACTATAAACAAATATAATGTTAATCAGATTTACATGTATAATCCAAGGAATGCCTACCAGAATTATCCTGCGGCAACAAATTCCACTAAAAAAACAATTTATACATACATGGGTACACTGCTTCCGGAGTTCGGTAATATTACCTATTCAACTTCCGGAGAACTGAGCCCACTGCTTAATGACCCATATTACAGAACCATAGGCCTTGGAACCAGAATATTCCTTGGCGGTGGACAGGGCTATGTTACATGGCAGGGAACCCAGCATAACCCTGGACAGGCTCGGGGAGAGAACGGGGTTCCTCTGAGCCTGGCAGGAACCATAGCCGTATCCGGAGATCTGAGGGATATGTCTGAAGATTTCATAAGAGCGGCAGTTTACGAAAAGTATGGTGTAAGCCTGTTTGTCGGAATAGGAATTCCGATTCCCATAATTGATGTTGAAATGCTGAAGTATACAGCTGTAAGAAACAGTGAAATAAAAACTAGCCTGGCGGACAAGAGCGGTAACGAAAAACTTCCTGAGACATATACATATGAACAGCTTCAGAGCGGAAGTGTGGAGTTCAGGGGAGAAAAAGTTAAGACTGCACCTTTATCAAGTATTAGCAAAGCAAGGGAAATTGCAGGTATTCTGAAGGAATGGATCGAAAAGGGTGATTTCCTTCTGACGGAGGCGGTTGCTCCGCTCCCACTTGAAAACAAGGTCAACAAGCTTGAAATCAGGGAGATTAAATTATGAAAAAAGTAAAGGTTAAATTACATTTTCCAAGGAAATGGATAAGCAAACCTCTTATGTCTGAAGTAATCTCAAGATATGGAATTGTCTTTAATATACTGCATGCAGACATAAGCTATGACAGTGAAGGTACTCTTATAGCAGAAATTACAGGTGAGGATGAGGCAGTCACTGATTCACTCACATATATAGACTCAGTTGGTGTAAAATATAAACTGTATAATAAATCCATCATTCTCAGGGAAGATGAGTGTATTCACTGCGGTGCATGTACTGCGGTTTGTCCATCAGAAGCACTGACAATGGACAAAGACAACAAGTTGCACTTTGACAAGGAAAAGTGCCTTGTGTGTGAATTATGCATAAAAGCCTGCCCTCTCAGGATTATCAGTACAGAATTTTAGAAATCCGGAGAACTTATGTACCAGAGAAGATCATACAGGAATTTGTTCAGAAATGAGCTTTTTATGTTTGAAGTATGTGTCGGAGAGACAGATCTGTGGATAGGCTGTACAAAGGATCTTACTTCACTGGCTCTTCCCAAGGTTCGACGGGCAAGAAGCATACTGAGCAATTACATAGCAAGACATCCTGTCTTTGCTGTTACACTGGAACCGGTGCCAATGGATAAATCAGCACCGGTTCTTATTCAGAAAATGATAAAAAGCGCTCAGGCGGCAGGTACCGGACCAATGGCTGCTGTTGCAGGAGTAATTTCCCAATTTGTCGGAGAAGCTCTTTTAAAGGAGTCGGAACAGGTTTTTGTTGAAAATGGAGGAGATATATACATTTTTTCAGATAAACCAAGGACAATTGGTATCTTTGCGGGAAACTCGCCACTTTCGAACAGGATTGCAGTAAAAATTCCCAAGGACATGTTTCCTCTTGGGATATGTACTTCTTCAGGAACCGTAGGTCATTCATTGAGTTTTGGGAAGGCAGATGCAGTGACCGTCCTTTCTAAAGATGCTGCACTGGCTGACGCAGTAGCAACGGCGACAGGGAACAAAATTAAAAATTCAAATGATGTCAAAACTGCTCTGAATTTTGCCATCAACATTGATGGAATCATAGGTGCTGTAGCAATTATTGGAGATAAAGTTGGGGCTGTTGGCAACATTGAACTTGCTAAGGTATCAAATCAAGGATAGAATAAATAAAAAACGGAAATGCTATGAGAAGTAAAATTAAAAAAGCAGACAGAATAGTAATAAAGGTCGGAACATCAAGTCTTACCTATGGTAACGGCAAAGTCAACATAGGCAGTATTGAAAAGCTTGTAAGAAAGCTTGCAGACCTGTCAAACAGAGGCAAGGAAATAATTCTCGTATCATCGGGTGCTGTAGGGATTGGCATGGGAAAACTTAATATTGAAAGGCGTCCTGCTGAAGTAACGGAACGCCAGGCAATAGCAGCGGTAGGCCAGACGGAACTGATGCATCTTTATTCAAAGATTTTCTCTGAGTTCGGTATCACCGTAGGACAGATTCTTCTGACGAGGGATGTATTTGCACATGAAACCTCGAGGAAAAATGTTATCAATACATTTGATAGTCTTATAGGCAAGAAGATAATTCCTATCGTCAATGAAAATGACTCTGTATCAACTGAAGAACTTGAATTTGACGAAAACAGCACTTTCAGTGAAAACGATATGCTGGCAGCACTGGTTTCAATACTTACAAAAGCTGATTTACTGATTATTCTGTCAGATATAGATGGATTCTACACAAGCGATCCAAGAAAAGACAAGCAGGCAATGATTCTTGAGACAGTAACCGATATAAATGGAGAAATTGAACGCTTTGCCGGAGGAAATGGAAGCATCCGGGGTACCGGTGGAATGATAACTAAATTAAATGCCGCTAAAATATGTATGGAAAATAGTGTTAATGTAGTAATTGCCAATGGTGACAATATGGATAATATTGAAGGAATAATAAATGGTGATAAAATTGGCACACTGTTTGCAGGAAAAGCATAAATGGAATATTTGATTGAATTGGGGAAAAAAGCAGTAACTGCGGGAAAATTCCTGGCTTCTGTCACAACAAAGAACAAGGACAAGGCTCTTCTGGCCATGGCAGATGCCCTTGAATCTAATACTGAAAAAATATTGGAGGGCAATGCAATTGATCTTGCTCTGGCAGAAGAAGGAGGAAAGACTGCTGCATATCTTGATAGATTGAGACTTGATTTAAGCAGAATCAAGGGAATGGCTGATGGACTTAGGGATGCTGCAGCACTGGTAGATCCAATCGGACAAACCCTGGAAATCATAAATAGACCCAACGGATTAATAATCGAAAAGCGCCGTGTTCCTCTTGGCGTCATAGGAATAATATATGAGTCAAGACCCAATGTAACATCCGATGCAGCAGGCCTTTGCATCAAGACAGGAAATGCTGTAATACTAAGAGGCAGCAGCATGGCATTGAAATCAAATATAGCTATTGTAGACATAATGAGGGAAGCTCTTGATAAAATTGGTTTTCCGGCAGACTGTGTTCAGCTAGTAAAGGATACCGATAGAAAAACAGCTGTTGCCCTGATGCAGCTCAATGAATATATTGATGTATTGATACCCAGGGGAACTGCATCCCTAATAAATGAAGTAGTTAAGAACTCAACGGTTCCTGTAATTGAAACAGGTATTGGTATATGTCATATATATGTATCCGGTGATGCAGACATTTCAATGGCAGTGGATATTACTGTCAATGCAAAGACATCAAAGCCAAGTGTTTGCAATGCCGCGGAGGTGCTTTTGGTGGATGAAAGCATTGCAGGAGAATTTCTGCCACTTGTCAACGAAGGATTGAGTAAGTTCAATGTTGAACTAAGAGGGTGTCAGAAGACGTTGGATATTCTATCCAATGCAATCAAAGCTTCTTCTGAGGATTTCGATACTGAGTTTCTGGATTATATCATGGCTGTCAAAGTTGTTTCTGGAATTGATGAAGCAATAGATCATATTAATCTCCATGGAACGGGGCATTCAGAGGCAATAGTGACAACAGATTTTAAAAAGGGTATCCGATTCCAAAACGAAATTGATGCAGCGGCCGTGTATGTAAATGCGTCAACCAGATTCACTGATGGAAGCGAATTCGGTATGGGAGCAGAAATAGGCATCAGCACACAGATGCTCCATGCAAGAGGTCCCATGGGGCTCAAAGAACTCACATCATACAAATATGTAATAACCGGAAACGGCCAAATCAGATAATGCAATAAAATATCACTTTGGTCTCGTTATCCTACGGAAAACTTAACAACAATGTAAAAAAACAACCAATCATCCCAAGGATGTTTGGTTGTTTTTGTTTGGTTAATGGATATTTATGGAAGAGGTGTTTCTGATGGAACCGGAGTTACTACGGGTAAGCCGGTTTCAGGATCAATTTCCACTATTACAGTTTCTTCTTCAACAGGTGGCATGCCATGAACTGTGCAATATTCGCCGACCATGATTTCATATGGCATGTCTTCCACCAGAATCGGATATACCCAGTCATCCGGATCGTAAGGTTTTGGTGCTGCTTCCGGATCAGGCATATAAGGTATATAAGGTTCCGGACGTACCAGGCCTATTATTGTCATTGTATAATCCTGTGGGCAGTCATCCGTAGCAAGCAGGAATCGACCATAGGGGTCTGTGCTGGCGACACATACAGTGGCTTCCTGGTGCACATCACATTGATCAAAATAGCTTGGTTCGGTTCCTTCGATGAACAATTCCATCCTGGTGGCATCAGTTCCATATCCCCAGTTATCACGAGGGTCAAGCAGGCACAGGTCAGTGGGATATTTGCCGGAATAAATGCATATTTCACGCTCTACCAAGCCGGTTGTGGGTTTTTCAAAGTCTTTGGCAGTAAGGTTTTCATGCACTTTTCCCATGACTGCATTCCAGATATACTGCGCTTGATTATACTCACCATCATAATAATATGAACCGGTTTCTTCATTTTTCCTTCTTTCACCTATTACAAGTTCGATGGGCATTATCCTATTGTCATATCCGTACCACACAGCTGCTGTGTAATAAGGTGTATATCCTACAAACCACTTGTCGAGATGATCGCTTGTGGTACCGGTTTTACCAGCAACAGGCATGGCACCATCCTGAATGCTTATTCGTCCATAGGCGGTACCTGAATGCGGATAATGGGAGTTCATTGGACTGGTAATTTCCTTAAGTATATCTGTCATGATATAAGCTGTCTGACTTCTGTAAACAGTGTCAAACTCCGGTTGAGCTTTATAAATGACATCATCCCTGTAGTTTCTGATTTCAGTAAAGGTATATGCATCTATATAAACGCCTTGATTTGCAAAAGTGGCAAAAGCATTGGCCATTTCGTATGGGCTGACCCCCCTTGAAAGGCCACCGGTTGCCGTTGATACCGTAGAATCGTCAAAAATGATATCGCTTCTGAAAATACCAACCTTTTCTAGAAAAGAAACTGCATTGTCTCTTCCAAGATACTCACTCCATACTTTTGCAGCAACAACATTGATGGAGGATTTAACAGCATCCCTGAGTGACACCAGTCCGATGAATGTTTTGTCATAGTTTCTGGGATATATTTCCTCCGGATTCTTGGGGTCAAGGTACGACGGTACATCATCAAAAACAGTTGCAGCAGTTATTAGCTCCAGTTCAAGTGCCGGACCATATACTGCTATGGGTTTGAAGCTGGAACCAGGCTGCCGTTCAATTGAAGTTGCCCTGTTGAGGGTCCTGTTGCTGGTCTTCTCGCCGTTTCCGCCATACATGGCGACTACCTGTCCATTGGATTGATCTATTATCACCATGGAGGACTGGGGAAGTTCACCGTACTTATAAGCATCCTTGTTCATTATTTCGCCTGTTGCCGTAAGAGTAGGGAAGTAACTTGAATCCATATAAATTTCATCCATTGCCTGCTGAACATCAGGGTCAAGGGTTGTATATATATGAAGGCCGTTGTTATATAGTTTTTGTTCAGCGTAGAACTCGGTTGAGTTATCTATTTCCATGAGCTTCTGAATGACATCATCAATGACCTGCTCAATGAAGTAGGATGTTGGATTATATGTCTGCAGTGTTGTATCCCTGGGCTGTATCTCAACCTGATAAGTCCTGAACGTATCGTGATCTTCTTTGTTTATAAAACCAAGTTCATACATTTTATCAAGGATGTTCTTCATTCTGGTCAATGTGTTTTCATAACCTTTTTCTGTATACGGATTATATGTTGTCGGGGCATTTGGAATTCCTGCCAGAAAAGCTGCTTCAGCAAGATTAAGGTCAAGAAGATCTTTGCCGAAATATAATTCGGAAGCAGATTTGAATCCATAAGATCCATTGCCCATGTTAACAATATTGCAGTACTTTGTTACTATTGTGCTTTTGTCATACTTCATTTCCAGAAGGATTGAATTATATAATTCCTGGAACTTTCTTTCGAAGGTCTGCTCAAACCTATCTGTATAGTTTTTATAGACCTGCTGTGTCAGAGTGCTTCCACCCTGTTCTATTTCACCACGGTTTGCAACAAGTGAATATACTGAACTTAGAATCCTTATTAGGTCAAACCCCTTGTGTTCATAGAACCGTTCATCTTCAATTGCAACTATGGCATGTTCGAGTATCATCGGAATATCCTTGTACTCAACAGTTTCCCGGTTCATGTTGTCAGAACCTGTAAGCTTGGTTACAACATTGCCCTCGTTGTCATAGATGAATGTAGTCAGACCAGTGGTTATTTCGAGGTCCTCTTCAGGAATTGCCTCAGCAGTCTCTATCCAACCGATTACAAGACCGAGCCCAAGACCACCCATTATA
Source organism: Clostridia bacterium (assembly GCA_016929655.1). Taxonomy (GTDB): domain Bacteria; phylum Bacillota; class Clostridia; order DUPQ01; family DUPQ01; genus JAFGQE01. The sequence goes on along the minus strand of JAFGIJ010000125.1, from coordinate 52,776 downwards.
ACTCCAACAAGAAGTACTGCAGCAATCAATACTTTTATAGTTGTTCCAAATGTGTTTGTGAATATACTCCAGAAGGAATATGTGTAAGGGGTCTGCTCAGTTTTGCTGGCAGACCGCTTTTTATCTTCTCCGATATTTTTCTTCATATGCTCCTCATTGGTTTATATAAGGGGTTGCAAGGATTCCCTTATTTTTCATCTTCAACTTCTTCAGGCTCATGTCCGGCAGTCATATAGCACTTGCCGTTGAATACAGAACCTTCATCAGTTATGAAATTTGCAGCATGGATATCACCGAGAACTGTACAGGATGATGTCAATTTAACATAATCCTTTGCAATTACGCTGCCCTTGACTTCTCCTGAAATAGAAGCACTGTGGGCTTCAATGCTGCCTGATATATATGCTGTTTTCCCTAAGATTACGGTGCCGTCAGCAAATACATTTCCTTCGACAACTCCTTCGATGCAAAGTGATCTTTTTGAAAATATATCACCCGACAATGTTGAATCGGGACCTATGAATGAATCAATTTTCCTAGCCCGTCTGGGCAGTTTTTTTGACATAATTGTTCCTCCGTTTAATTAATGAATGGCAGTGGATCAACAGCTACATTATCTATTCTGACTTCGAAATGGAGGTGAGGTCCCGTGCTGACGCCAGTACTGCCGACCAATGCAATGACCTGACCCTTTTCCACGATGTCTCCTTTGCTGACTAAAAGTTTTGAAGCGTGTCCATAATAAGTTTCTATTCCATCACCATGGTCAATCTTAACCAAATATCCATAACCGCCGTTCCATCCGGAGAATGTGACCGTTCCTGCACCTGCTGCGTATATATCGTCTTTATAGGCTCCGCCGATATCAAGTCCTGTGTGCTCCTTCAAAACCTTTAGAATTGGATGCCATCTCATACCGAAATCGGAACCGATGTAAGTGCTTTCAGTGGGCCACAGCGAGGGTACATATTCCAGATAATTAGAAAGGTTGACTCTGATATCCTCAAACTGAACCATTTCCGACGCTGAAAGTTCAGCCAGACCATCAAATTCATTCAAGGCTGCTGTAATGTCCTTGATGTCATTGATAAAGTTATCCATATTGTTATAATCAATTAAAGCAGAAGTTGATCCGGGAAGCTCTGAAAAATATTGGGTGGATACCCCTTCAATCTTCTGGGCGAGACTTAAAATCCCACCTGAGATGGATGTCTGGATGAATTCAATTTCACCCAGTTCCTCCATTTTATCTTCCAGCATGGTTGCCTGTCTGGAAATATAGAGATTTGTTGCACCTATCTGTTCCTGATATTTGTTTACAATATATTCGTTCCTGTCATTGAGCATTCTATTTTCACGTATAAAATATGTCATTACCAAAGATAAACTCACTATAATAAGAGCGAAGATTAAAAACGCAGAAACTATCTTGGCCATTGGAGCTGAAATATTCAATATTTTGGTACTCTTCCCGCTGTGGGGAATATACAATAATGTGGATCCTCTTTTTTCCTTGTTGTGGCTGTCAGCCCCATGTCGTTTCATCAAACTCTCCAAATAAATAATACCTGGTCCGGTTAAAGACTTTTTAAATCGGACACAGTAATGACATTCTAATATTTTTTTAATAAAATTTCAACTTTTGTACAGTTCAATGTTTCTTGTCATCTGTTTCTGTATACAAACAAAATCACAGGAGCGGCCAAAACAGGCAGTATAGCTGTAATTATTGTTAACAGGAATGCATTTTCCGGGTCAAAGTTTTCATATAATTTGTGAAAAGCAATTACGAGGACAAGCAGACCTATTGCAGACAATATAAATCCAACCAAGGGTATATACTTAAGGCCAATGAAAAGCGCAAATGCCAACGGGAGTATAATTTCCGTATTTGTAAGAGACAGGTTGAATATTTTGATATCTCCGGTTATTTTACCCACACAGTACATATTGACTATTGGTATCCAGGCAAGCCATGGATTGGGCATTTCCCGCTTTTTCACTATTACATAAAGGCTGTATGAAAACAGAACATATAAGGCAACACTGAATATAACTGTAAACAATACTGACAAAGCCGAGAATATTGAAGTAGTGGTTACAAGCGATGGATAGTACATTTAAAAACCTCCGTTTTATTCTATGTCAATTATATTAAAAAAAAGGATATTGTACAATCTAAATTACCATGTTTATGTTTCAATTACCTTTTAATAATCACAAAAATGCAAAAAACAATCCGACGGAGCAGGAATGTGTGCGATTATAATATGAAAAATCGTAAGACACTTATGAATTCATTGACTATTTAAAGGAAGCAGAACAGTAAAAAGAGCTCCGGTTGGTGTGATGTTCTGTGCAGTTATATTTCCTTGGTGACGTCTGGCAATTGCCAGGGAAATGGAAAGCCCTAGACCGGTGTTTCCGCGTTCTCCCTTATAAAATCGCCTGAATACCTTATCGGTATCATCAACGGGAAGCCCGGGTCCATCATCCTTTATCTTTACTGAATAAAAGTTATTCTCAACAATTGCTTCAATGATTACGGAGCTGACTGCATATCTCAGGGCATTTGACAGTATATTGATGAAAAGTTGTGTAAGTTTTTCTCCGTCACCGTACATAAGTGCATCAGGAGCAGCCAGTACAACCAACCCTATTTCCCTTGCTTGTTCAAGTCCGGAAACTGCAGCAATAGCTCCCCTTAATACATCTCCGGCATTGACTTCGGAAAACTTATAAAAGTCAGGAGTTGACTCAAGTTTTGACAAATATGAAATATTCCCTACAAGGTTTTTTAGACGAATACTTTCTCCGACGATGATACCAAGTGTCTTTTCGTCAGGTTTAAATATTCCGTCCCTTATCCCTTCAGCATACCCTTGAATTGACATCAGCGGGGTTCGGAGTTCATGTGAAACATTATCCAGGAAATCCTTCTGGGCAGTATTATGGATTTCAAGTTCAGCCGCCGCCTGGTTCAATGCAACTGACAGTTCCCTGAATTCATCATTCGCCGTGATGCTGGATTTTGCTGTGAAATCCCTTTTCCTGAGTAAAAGGGCCTGTTGCTTCAGTTTTTCAATTGGATTGGTCATCTTTTCGGCAAGAACAAGAGAGATGATTATTGCCAGAACGGTGGTAAAACCAAATACTAAAATCAATATCCTTGTAAAGCCTTTTGTGAATGCAATGATAGCTGTCTCTGGGGTATACATCAAAATGAACAATCGCTGCTGTGCCTGAGCTGAACTCAGAGGAAAAGCCAGTAGTACATGGTTTTCACCGTTCAATGTACCTATGAACGAAGAGGTGTCTTTGTCTATTATCCTTGCAATGAGATTGTCTGAGGTTTCATTGTCAATTTCAATGTCCTGAACAAAAGTCAGGGTACCTGTTACCCTTGCATAATAGAAAATGCCGATTGAGCTGCTAAGACCGAACCTTTCAATGGCAATCCGCTCCCTGGCAAAAGCCTTCAGATATGTTTCCCGGTCTGTTATATCATCCATATTTTCATCAAGATAACTTTTAACAAGAACCTGTTCCTGTTCAAGACCTGCTGAAACCTGGTTTTTGATATAATTTCTGACCAAAGGCATAGCTATTATATAAAAGATTAGAAAAACCATACTGATAAGCAAAATGTATGAGATTATTAATTTACCTCTAAGCTTCATCAGTACCCCCTGAAGCTTTGTACCCATAACCCCAGACGGTTGAAATTTCCATATCTGAACCATAGGAACGAAGCTTCTTTCTGATTCTTTTTACTAAATCGTCAACAGGCCTTACATCACCTATGTACTCATACCCCCATATCCTGTCTATGAGTTGTTCTCGTGAAAAAGCGCGCAGAGGGTTGCTTACAAACAATAAAAGCAGTTCATATTCCTTTTCAGTAAAGCTTGCTTCCTGCCCATTGACAGTCACAGAATGGAAAAATACATTGACTTCCACTCCCTCAAATGTATGAATTTCTATATTTTCGTCTACTTCACCTTTGTCAATTCTCTTGAAAATATTCTTCATCCGGATTACCAGTTCCCGTGGGCTGAAGGGCTTGGCCAAATAGTCATCACTTCCCAGCTCAAGCCCAAGTATCCTGTCGATTTCTTCGTCTCTCGCAGAGACTATTATTATCGGCACACTGCTCTTTGCACGTATCTTCTTACACAGATCAAGTCCATTGGTTCCGGGCATCATGATATCTATTACAAGCATATCGCATTGAGAGTTAAGAAATGCTGCATAGGCTGAATCCGCATTATCATAATCCATCACAGAATAGCCCTCTTTTTCAAGATAGGCCCGTATCAGGTCCCGAATTCTTTTTTCATCATCAACTATGATTATTTTTTTGTTCAAACTGACCTCAGGTTCCTTGTTTTCATGCCCTTCGAAGGTGTATATCCGGCCTTTTGAATATAATTTACCACAGCAGTGATTCAGTTTCCACAAAGTATGAGATATTACACACTTTTTATACACTCTTATGTTAAAATCATGGTGATGAAGGAATTGAAAATCTGTGCTGTTATACTTGAAGATGCAGCAAGGTCATTTGATAAAATATACCACTATTATGTACCTGAGGCCCTTGAAGACAGTCTTGTTACCGGCATGCGGGTCAGCGTTCCTTTCGGCAGGGGAAAAGCTCCCAGGACAGCCTGGTTTCTGGCAATGGTTGAAAGCAGCAGTTACAGCAATCTAAAGGAAATCTCAGAAATATTGGATGAAGAGCCTGTACTTGACAAAGATATGTTCAGGCTGGCGAAGATTATGAGGGACAGGTATTTCTGCAGTTACGGACAAGCAATATCATCAATGCTTCCATCGGGTATGAATATCAAAAGAGAAAAAATTATAATTGATTCAAAGGGTATGGAAACTGATTTTTTTGAGTATCTGGAATCCATCGGCAATGACAAGGATATAATGAAGTCTGGTTTGGAAAGCGGAAACATCAGGATTGAATTCAGGACTAAAAGAGCGGCAAAGTCAAAGACACTGAAAGCTGCAAGGTTATCAATGACATTGGAACGAGCCTCGGAAATGATTGAAGACAACAACATCGGCAATGTCAGGCATCTTAAAGTAATCAAGCTCTTGCTTGAGTATGGGGAAATTACTGTAAGCGATTTTGAGAGCTATGAATCAATATCAAGACAGGTTCTCCAGAGCATGGCAAAAAAGGGCTTCATTGAAATATTTGATAAAGCCATCCAAAGATATGAAACAGATGACTGGGATGTTACGGGTTATATCAGGCATCCTTTGAACGACATGCAGGAAAAAGCTGTAAAAACAATAACCGGGTCAATGGAAAAAGGTGAATTTGATGAGTTCCTGCTTCATGGTATTACAGGCAGCGGTAAGACTGAAGTATATTTGAACCTTGCTGAAAAAGCGGTTTCCATGGGCAGGCAGGTAATCGTGCTTGTGCCTGAAATATCTCTGACTCCTCTTATGATAAGAAGATTCCTTGCACGATTCCCAGGTGAACTTGCAGTATTGCACAGCAAGCTTTCAATGGGTGAAAGATACGATCAATGGATGCTGATAAAGGATGGGAAGGTGTCCATTGCACTGGGAGCCAGATCGTGTATTTTTGCACCCTTTGCCAATCTGGGATTGGTGATAATCGATGAGGAGCATGAACCGTCATTTATAAGTGAAAATACCCCGAGATACAGTGCCCTTGATATAGCCTCCATGCGGTGCAGGCTTGGAAAAGCGGTGCTGGTTGCCGGCTCAGCAACCCCGTCTGTGGTTACTTACCATGATTTCAAGCAAAAAAACAGGGTGATTGAGCTACTTAAAAGAGCAGGATCAGGTAATCTTCCGGATGTTGAAGTTGTTGATATGAAGGAAGAGCTGAAATCCGGTAACCATAGTTTGCTGAGCAGGACCCTAAAAGAAAAGTTAAAACAAAACATTGGACAGGGCAACCAGTCAATGCTGTTTCTCAACAGAAGGGGATATTCTTCATTCATACTTTGCAAAGATTGCGGCAATACCAATATCTGCGGTAACTGTGATGTGTCAATGACATACCACAGGAATATAGATTCTCTGGTCTGCCACTACTGCGGTAGAATGAAACCGGTTCCAAAGAAATGCCATATATGCGGATCCTCTTCAATACAGAACCACGGAACCGGAACCCAGAAAGTAGAAGAAGAAATAAGACAGGAATTTCCTGAAGCTTCGGTAATTCGAATGGATTCTGATGCTACAGGGTTTAAAAACTCCCACATGCAGATTCTGGACAAATTCAGAAAAGAAAAAATCAATATTCTAATCGGCACCCAAATGATTGCCAAGGGACATGATTTTCCGGATATTACTTTGGTGGGAATACTGGCTGCTGACACATTGATGACCGGTTTTGACTATACATCACAGGAAAGGGCTTTCCAGCTTATTACGCAGTCTGCCGGCCGGGCAGGCAGGGGAGAGAAGGCGGGCAGTGCTGTAATTCAGGCATATAATACTGATTCATACGCAGTTGAATTAGGGGTCAAACAGAACTATAAGGCCTTTTATGAAAGAGAAATGAAGCTGAGGGAAGCCTTTGGATATCCCCCCTTCGGACATGTCGCAATAATGCTGTTTACATCGGAAAATGGGAAGGAAGCAATTAAGTGGGCTTCCAAATGTGCGGATTTTCTGTCCAAATCAGGGATTTATGTTTCTGCCGTCGAACCTGCACCGGTGGCCAGAATTAATAGAAAATATAGATATAGGGTTGTGGCAAGAGGTGATATCACCGGGGTTCTTAGAGAATCCATTAACCGGATGTATCTTGGAGTTGTTTTAAAGAAACCTTCAAATGTTGTATTTTCAGTTGATATCCACGGAGATTCTCCAATCGGATGACAAGCTCTGTTTGAATATGGCACATCGGGTATTGTATAATTGTAAAGAAATGAATGGGCAGTGCTTGAAAAGCCTGCCGATGATATAAGAGGTGGACTATGGCACTTAGAAACATAAGGACTGATGAAGATCCGGTTTTGAGAAAACGGGCCAGGACAGTGGCAAAAATAAACCAGCGAATAGAAATTCTTCTTGAGGATATGGCTGAAACAATGTATGCAGCACCAGGCCTGGGTCTTGCAGCACCACAGGTTGGAATCCTAAAAAGGGTGATTGTATATGACGCCGGTGACGGAATCGTTGAAATGATAAATCCGGTTATAACTGACAGTGAAGATGAACAGGTGGAAGTAGAGGGTTGTCTCAGTGTGCCGGGTAAATATGGACGGGTAAGAAGACCTGCCTTGATTACCGTTGTTTATCAGGACAGGAATGGGAACGAGCTGACAAAGACAGCCAGGGAGCTTGAAGCAGTTGTCATCTGCCATGAGACCGACCATCTGGATGGTATCCTTTTTACAGACAAAGTGGAAGAATACCTGACTGATGTGGAAATTGAAGAAATGCATTCATCGGGGGAATCTGATGAAGAAATCCTTTAGAATAATCTTCATGGGCACGCCGGAATTTGCAGTTCCAATCCTTGAAAGGCTTTGTTCTGACGGTCATCAGGTTGTATGTTCAATCACCCAACCCGACAAAGAAAGGGGAAGGGGTAAAATGGTTACCTATTCTCCCATAAAGGAGAAATCCATTGAGCTGGGACTGGAAGTTTATCAGCCTGAAAGGATTAAAAGAAAGGAAGCCATCGAATTTATCAGGTCTCTGAACCCGGATTTGCTGGTTACCTGTGCATATGGACAGATACTTCCGGAAAATCTTCTTGAAATACCTGGAAAAGGCTGTATAAATGTCCATGCATCCCTTCTTCCCAAATACAGAGGAGCAGCTCCGATACAAAGATGTATATTGAATGGTGATGAAAAAACAGGAATCACTACGATGATGACTGATGCGGGAATGGATACAGGGGATATATTGCTGAAAAGTGAAATCGCAATTCCTTATGAGATGACTGCCGGTGAACTCCACGACAGGCTTAAGATGCTGGGAGCGGATGTTTTGTCAGAAACCCTTGATATGCTTGCCGAAGGCAAACTGAAAGGAACTCCGCAGAATGACGCTGATGCCAGCCATGCACCTATGTTGAAAAAAGAAGAAAGTATAATTAACTGGCTAGACGACAGTTTTTCAATACATAACAAAGTCAGGGCATTTGACCCATGGCCGGGATGTTTTACGAAATACAATGAAAAGAGAATGAGAATTACAAAGAGCACCTTCAGCCGGGACATAAGCAGTGAAGCTCCGGGTACATTGATATATACCGGAAGGAATGGTCTTTTGGTGGCCTGTGGATCCGGAATTCTGACAATTTTGGGTGTTCAGTTCGAAAACGGCAGAAGAATGGATATATCAGACTGCTGGCACAACTTCACAGCCGGCGAAGCGTTCGGGAAAGGAAAATGATATGTTCTACTATTATTGGATAATGATACCAGCACTGCTGCTGTCATTATATGCACAGTCAAGGGTCACATCGGCTTTTGGCAAGTATTCCAAGATAAGGCCCCAAAGCGGCTGGACCGGCAGGGATACTGCAAGGAAAATACTTGACGACAACGGTATGTCTGATATTGATGTACTGGAAACTGCCGGGAACCTCACGGATAACTATAATCCTTCAAAGGGAACAGTAAACCTTTCAAAGGGAGTATTTGCATCATCATCCATTTCAGCGGTAGGTGTTGCAGCCCATGAAACAGGACATGCCCTTCAGCATAGAGATGAGTATATGCCGCTAAAGATAAGATCATTTTTGGTTCCTGTTGCAAACATCGGTTCAATGGCAGGACCCTATATTGTAATCTTTGGACTTATCTTCAGCCTTGAGATTTTCCTGCAGATCGGCATTGTGCTTTTTTCAGCAGCAGTACTTTTCTATTTGGTGACACTTCCGGTTGAATTGAATGCAAGCAAAAGGGCACTTGAAGTTCTAGAAAGAGAGGAAATACTGACCAGGGATGAACTTATACCTGCAAAAAAAGTGCTAAATGCAGCAGCTCTGACTTATATGGCTGCAGCATTGTCCGCGATACTTACATTGCTCAGGCTTGTACTTCTTTCAAGGAACCGCCGATGAAACCAAGGGAAGCGGCCTTTCGGATTGTATATGAAGTCCTGTACAATGACGGTTATTCCACCATTGCTCTGGAGAATATAAGGAATAACCATGGTTTTGACAGCCTGGACTCATCATTCATAACTAACATAGCAATGGGTACTTTGAGGAATAGCCTCTATCTTGACACTGTTATTTCCTCTTTTTCAAATATCAAGTTAAAGAAAATTTCACCCTCGGTGCTCACTGCAATCAAAATTGGAACTTATCAGATACTTTTTATGGACCGGGTTCCGGACAGTGCAGCCTGCAATGAAACCGTCAAGCTTGCAGGCAGATTCGGGGGCTCGGGTTCAAGGGGGTTTGTAAATGGTATCTTAAGGAATATTTCAAGGAACAAGAATGATATTGGCAGAGTCCTCGAAGGACTTACGGGTGACAGCCTTCTTTCAGCAAAGTATTCATTTTCTCCGGAAGCGGTGAGGGAGATCAGAAGATTTGCAGGAAATGAAAAGACAGAAGCCGTTTTGGAAGGGTTGAATGCCTCACCCGCCATGTGTATAAGAAACAATACACATGAAAACATTGAGGCACTCATGACAGCAGAAGGAATTGAATTTGAAAAGGGATCATTTGGCCAAAATGCATATTACGTTGACCCGGGAAGGGATATCAGTGATACTGATTTATATACCAAAGGTATGATTGCAATTCAGGATGAAGGGGCACAGGAAATGGTGGAATTCATGAATCCTATAAAAGGTGAAAGAATATTGGACGCCTGTGCTGCCCCGGGTGGAAAGACGGCCTATATTGACTTTCTGACACAAGGTGGGCCTGATATTGATGCATATGACATTGACCATGATAGAATTACCAGAATGAAAGAAAGCCTGGATCGGCTGGGAGCAAACCGGGTAAGGGCAATGATAGGAGACATGTCCTCTGCCCTCAACAACGGGGTTTTATATGATGCAATACTGCTTGATGTTCCCTGCAGTGGACTGGGGACATCTCAGAGAAGACCCGAAATAAAATTGAAGTATAAAAACAGTGACAGCCTTTTGGTACTTCAGGCTGCAATACTGGATGCAACTGTTCAAAGCCTTGGACCCGGTGGAAGACTTGTTTATGGAACATGTACACTGACCTGCAGTGAAAACAGGGCTCAGGTTGACAGGTTTATTGAAGATAACCCCGGATTCAAACTCATAAAGGAAAAAACTATACTGCCCGATGGAAAACGAGGCGGCTTCTATATGGCAGAGCTGAGGAATCAAAATGATTGAATTTCTGGATTTGACAATCGAACAGGCAAAAGAAGCTCTGAATGATGCCGGTTTTCCAAGATACAAGGCAAATCAGATTCTTGACTGGGTTTATAAAAAGGAAGTTTATCAATTTGAGGATATGACAAACATATCGAAAAAGGATGCACAAATACTTGTGGATTTGTTTTCAATAAGGCTGCCAAAGGTTGCCCTTGAACAAAAATCAAAGGACGGTACAACCAAATACCTTATGGAACTGGCTGATGGAAATATGGTCGAGTGTGTTCTGATGGATTACAGCTATGGAACTTCAATCTGTATTTCGAGCCAGGCGGGTTGCAGGATGAACTGCAGTTTCTGTGCTTCTGGAAAAGACGGTCTTGAAAGGAATCTAACTCCCGGTGAGATGACAGGTCAGATTATTTCTGCCGGACGGTATTCAGGACGAAAAATTGCCAGGGTTGTTGTGATGGGTACAGGAGAACCATTTGATAACTATAGCAATTTTATAAATTTCCTTGAACTTGCAACATCACCTGAAGGCCTTGGAATAGGCCAGCGAAGGATAACTGTTTCAACCTGTGGAATTGTTCCGGCAATTTATGAATTTGCAGATTATGACAGTCAGGTAAACCTTTCAATCTCACTTCATGAGACACTCGATGAAGAAAGAAGCAGCATAATGCCGGTCAACAGAAAGTACCCCATATCCGAACTGATGAAGGCCTGCAGATATTACATTAAAAAAACCAACAGACGAATATCCTTTGAGTATGCCCTGATACCAGGTAAAAATGATTCAAGGGAAGATGCACTGAGGCTTGCACAATTATTGAAAGGCATGCTTTGCTATGTTAATATTATACCGGTCAACAGAATAGATGGATTTGACTACAGGGGGAATCCTACGGAAAATACCAGGATGTTTTATGATATACTTGGAAATCATGACATTCATGTTACAGTTCGCAGGGAACTTGGAAATGACATAGATGCAGCTTGCGGACAGCTCAGGAGGAGCCATGCAGATAAGGTACGGAACCGGAACCAGCACGGGAAGGGTCAGGGAACAAAATGAAGACAGCTTCACGGTAATTGATTGCCGGGAAAAGGACTTCATTGTTTTTGCTGTTGCTGATGGCATGGGTGGAATGGATTATGGGGATCTTGCAAGTGCAACTGCAATAAAGATATTGGAAGACATGGGCAGGGGATGTGACGGCTTTGGTAAAACAATCAATGAAGTCCGGGAATCTTTCAGACTTCTTTTTTCGAAAATCAACATTGAAATAATAAATAAAAGCAATGACAGAGAATCTGTCGCAGGCATGGGAACAACCATGTCATTGTGCTGCGTAGATGGAAACTGGATTAACATTGGTCATATAGGAGACTCCAGGATATACATTATGCGTGAAGGTCAGATCAAGCAGCTGACAAAAGATCACTCCTATGTTGAAAATCTGGTTGACACAGGTAGAATCACCAGGGAACAGGCCAAGACACATCCGGATAAAAACATAATAACAAAGGCCCTGGGCCTTGATATGGAAGTTGATTCGGATTACTGCCGTGAAAAACTTGAATCAGGTGACAGAATCCTTTTGTGCTCTGATGGTCTGACCAATGAATTGGATGATAGTGAAATTTTGAAAATAATTGAAGACGAAAAGGAACCAGGGGAAGCCGTGGAAAGTCTTCTTGCAAAAGCCAACGAATCAGGCGGCAGGGATAATGTGACTGCTTTGCTTGTTTTTATAGATTAACTGCCGGAGGAACTGATGGAAAAAACCATTTTGAATGGAAGATATGAACTGATCAGCCTGATTGGAACAGGCGGGATGGGTCATGTATATAAAGCCAAGGACAACAAGCTTGACAGAATTGTTGCAGTCAAGATCCTTAAGGAAGAATACCTTGAAGACAGTGATTTTGTAGAGCGCTTCCATGCAGAGGCACAGGCTGCTGCAAAATTGTCACATGCCAATATCGTAGCTGTGCATGATGTTGGAGTTGACGGAGAGTATCACTTCATTGTCATGGAACTTATTGATGGTGTAATACTTAATGATTATGTCAGAAGACAGGAGCATCTAAATGTACAGGAGACAGTGTCAATTGCCATTCAGGTTGCATCTGCCCTTGTAGCAGCACACAAAAGCGGCATAGTACACAGGGATATCAAGCCCCACAACATATTGCTGTCGGCTGAAGGTATAGCAAAAGTTGCAGATTTTGGGATTGCAAAGGCTGCAACAACCAGAACATTTACACTTTCCGGCAAGACAGTCGGTTCAGTTCACTATTTTTCACCCGAACAGGCCAGGGGAGGCTATGTTGATGCAAGGGCTGACATTTATTCGCTCGGAGTTGTAATGTATGAGATGCTTGTCGGACGCCCCCCATTTGATGGAGAGACACCCGTTGTTGTGGCAGTTAAGCACCTGCAGGAAAAATTGATTGATCCCATATTGCTGAATCCTGATATACCCGAGGGTCTTAATACCATAATAACAAAGGCAATGTCCAAGAGTCCGGATGACAGATATCAGACTGCATCCTCCATGCTTGGTGAACTGGAAGCATTCAGGTCGGGAAAGGACCTGCCGTCTGAATTCAACCTGAATCTTGATTTCATACTGGGAACACCAAATGCAATGGATGAAATGGATGCAACCAAGGACTTTGCTGCCATAAAAATTACAAAAGAAAAAAGAGAGGAGTATGATGTACCCTTGACAAAATATAGAAAAAGACATGGATTTTCAACAGCTATCGGAGTAATGTCGGCACTGATTCTTGTGGTTCTTCTTGCTTACTTTGGCATAACTGAGTTGATGACAACAATTCTACCGGAACCGGCTGAATACATACTTGGTGATTACAGGGGACTTGATTACGATGATACAAAGGATAAGCTGGAGGAAGAATTCAATATTATTGTTGAAAAACACGGAGTTTACAGTGAAGAAGTGCCTGCAGGGATAATAATAGCCCAGGACAAGGAACAGGGCATTATTTTAAAAGAACTTGCGGTCAATAAAATAAGACTTACCGTAAGTCTTGGGGCGGAAGCCATCATCATTGAAAAATTCGATGGCCTTGAGTACAGGATTGCCGAATTGAATCTGATAGATGCCGGGCTGAAGCCGGTTAAAGATGAAATATTCAGTGATACAGTTACCAAAGGACAGGTTATTAGAACCGATCCTGCTGAAGGCGGAACTGCAAATCCCGGAGATACAGTCACCGTTTATGTGAGCCTGGGACCGGAACTGGAGGAAGTCCAGGTTCCTGATTTCAGGGGACTGACACTTGAAGAAGTTGCTGTTCTTCTTGATAGTTCAAACCTTCAGATGGGAGGTTATGTTCCCAATGAACTACAGACAAATTCTGTTGTAGTTGAACATATTCCGGCCGTTGGAGAGTCGGTATATGAAGGAACCAAACTTGAATTCAGATTCAGCGTTCCAGCAAACAAACTGCTGGTACCATATTATGTTACCCCCACTGGTCTTGATGATCAGATAGAACCCATAAAGCTTCTTGTGGAAGCCGAGCCTGATGATACGGGGATATCCGAAATTGCTTACACGCAGACACATAATAAAGGAGATTTCCCTGTTATGATATCAGTAAAGATTCCGGAAAATGGATCCACAGCAGTGAGGGTGCTCCTGAATAACACATTGAAATATGAAGTAACACTTTATTATGAAGATTACAAGGACATGCCCGGAGTACAGATTATAACTGTCAATCCGGTTGTGCCCGAAGAAAGCGCAAATCCGGAGACACCTGCAGTTCCGGGAGAGTAGATTGAGAATATTCATGAGGTGATTGTTTGCCTGAAGGTATGATACTAAAAGGCGTCGGAGGATTATATTCCGTAAAAAGCCCTCAGGGGATTTATGGTTGCCGTGCCAGGGGATTGTTCAGAAAAGAAGGAATAACACCTTTGCCCGGGGACAGAGTTATATTTGATGTCACTGATGAAAATGACTCGGAAGGTTATCTGTCTGAGATATGTAAAAGAAAAAACAGTCTGGTCAGGCCTGCAGTAGCAAATGTGGATCTGGCTTTTATTGTGGTATCACCGGTGGACCCTGAACCTGATTTTTTACTGGTTGACAAGCTTCTCTGCATATATGAAAGCAAAGACATTGAACCGGTTATTTGTATCAATAAAGCTGATCTTGCTGAAAAGAATGATATACAATCTATATCTGAACTATATAAAAACGCTGGTTATGATACCATAGTTACCGACGCCAGAACAGGGAGTGGCATTTTGGAAATGGAAAAAATGCTTCATGACAGAATAGTAGTATTTTCCGGACAGTCAGGTGTAGGCAAATCAACCATACTAAATAAAATAATGGGTGACTATAGAATGAAGACCGGTGGTTTGAGTGAAAAAATCGGCAGGGGAAAGCACACTACCCGCCATGCTGAGTTCATAGAAGCCGGAGATGGATATATCGTGGATACTCCAGGCTTTTCAAGTCTTGATCCTGGCTTACTGAATCATAAGGAATTGGCATTTTTGTTCAGAGAATTCAGGGAATATGAGGGTAAATGCCGGTTTTCCGGTTGTCTTCATATAAATGAGCCTGATTGTGCAGTCAAGGAAGCAGTTGAGAAAAATCTTGTTTCAAGGGACAGGCATTCAAGATATGTTAAAATATATATGCAGGCAAAGGAAGCCGAGATAAAGAGAAGGGGATACTGAATGATCAAGATAGCACCTTCAATACTTGCAGCTGATTTCAGCAGGCTTGGAGAAGAAATTGGAATGGTGGAAAAAGCCGGGGCTGATTATATCCATGTTGATGTAATGGATGGTAATTTCGTGCCGAATATTTCAATAGGTCAACCTGTTGTAAGTGCAGTCAGGAAGATAACTCACCTTCCGCTGGATGTTCATCTGATGATAAATGACCCGGACAGGTATATAGAAGAATTCGCTGAAGCAGGTGCGGATATCATATGCATTCATCAGGAAGCATGCCTGCACCTTGACAGAAGCATCGGTCAAATAAAAGCACTTGGCAAAAAAGCAGCCGTATCACTGAATCCTGCAACCAACATCAATACCTTGAAATATGTTCTGGATAAACTTGACATGGTTCTTCTTATGAGTGTAAATCCGGGATTCGGAGGACAGGAATTCATTGAATCCAGCACAGGGAAAATCACAGAGCTTCGTAAAATGGCAGATGAGTTGAATCCCGGCCTGGACATTGAAGTTGACGGAGGGATTACCCTTGAAAACGTGGAAAGAATCATAAAAGCCGGAGCCAATGTAATTGTAGCCGGATCAAGCATATATAAAGCGCAGGACCCGGCATATGTCATCAGCCGGATGAGGGAGCTGGCCGAAAAATGAAGGCTGTAATAATATCCGGAGGCAACAGGGTAAAAAAGGAAAAAGTCATGTCAGTTATGAAGGATTGTGACCTGCTCCTGTGTGCTGACCGGGGTACAGACCATGCGTTGTCGTACAACCTTATACCTGATTATGTCATAGGCGACATGGATTCGATTGACCCAAAGACCTTTGATAAAATCAAATCCTCAAGACTAGTGTTTTCGTCACCTGAAAAAGATTATACAGATACACACCTGGCAGTTCAAAAAGCCCTCGAATCAGGCTGTGACAAAATAGATATTCTGTGTGCAACAGGACTTAGGAGCGATCATGCCCTGGCAAATATCAGACTTCTTATCCATATAGAAAACAGCGGGTCAAAGGGAAGGATTATCGATGACATGAATACTATGTATCTGTGCCGTGACAGAATTGAGTTCAATGGCAAGAATGGTAGGACTGTATCATTGGTTTCGATGGACTGCGTGACCCGTGGAATAACCCTTGAAGGTTTCAAATACCCATTGAAAGACTTTGAGGCTGGTCTCGACTGGGTTAGCGGAATAAGCAATGTAATTATATCCGATACGGCCGCATTGACCATTGAATCGGGGTGTCTGCTGGTAATTGAAGTGGAAGACAACTGAAAACATTTCTGTTTTTTATAAATATATTGTGTTGTGTTATAATCATCTAAAAAACCGGGGGAATGATTGATGATATCCAGGAAAATAGTGGAAAACCTAGGAAATTCTTCATTTATAAGGGCTATGTTTGAAGAAGGCAACAGACTAAGGGCTGCATATGGAGAAGAGAATGTCTTTGATTTCAGCATTGGAAACCCAGAGGTGGAACCTCCCAGGGAGGTCTATGATTCACTTCATGAAATAGCCGATGACAGAACACCGGGAACCCACAGATACATGCCCAATGCAGGATACTCCTTTGTAAGGGAAGCCATCGCAGGCAAGTTGTCCATTGATTATGATATGAAAGTCCCGGCAGACAACATATGCATGGTATGCGGAGCAGCAGCCGGTCTAAATGTTGTTTTGAAATCAATTCTTAATCCGGGAGAAGAAGTCATAATCTTTGCCCCCTACTTTGCGGAATACAAATTCTATATCGGCAATGGAGGAGGAGTTCCTGTTGTTGTTGAGACAGATGGGGAGTTTGACATAGACATCGAACAATTCAGGAAAGCAGTGACTCCCTTGACAAAGGCGGTGTTGATAAATTCACCTAACAATCCTACAGGTGTCATCTACAGCAGGGAAAAACTCATGGAACTTGCATCTGTCATAAAGGAAAAGGAAACGGAGTTCAGGTCTGACATATTCCTGATAAGCGATGAACCATACAATGAAATAATCTATGTAGATGAGGAGCTGCCTGTTGTCTTCAACATCTTTGAAAAGGCTGTTGTAGTCAACTCCTACAGTAAATCACTGGCTCTTCCAGGGGAAAGAATCGGATATATTGCAGTGAGTCCGGCTATAAGCGAATGTGCTCTTCTGATGGCAGCCATTATTTTCAACAACAGAACCCTTGGCTTTGTCAATGCACCGGCTATATCCCAAAGGCTTGTAGCAAAAGCAGTCAATGTTTCCGTTGATCCTGAAATCTACAGGGAAAGAATGGAATTGCTTTACAATAAACTCATTGAACTTGGGTTCGAATGCCAAAAACCTGCCGGGGCATTCTATCTGTTTGTCAAAGCACCTATGGATGACGAAATGGAATTTTTGAAGATTGCACAGAAATATAATATATTGGTAGTGCCTGGCAGAGGTTTTGGACGGGCGGGATTTTTCAGGATGGCTTTCTGCGTTTCACTGGAAACAATAAAGAGGTCATTGCCTGCTTTTGAAAGACTTGCAGCTGAAATCTTCAGCTGAGAGGGAGTATTTAAGTGTTCCATAGAAAAGCTGCCTCCATAGCTGTAATAATAATTGCCATTGCCATGGTTGTGTTTGGAATATACAGAACCGAAGTTTCTGATGTATTCAACAAAGCCATCAGGATATGCCTTGAATGCATAGGAATCGGGTGGCTGCCATGGTAAGGAAAATAGTACAGTCTCTGACTGCAGTTGTTTCAAATTCATATATAACAGGATTTTTAAAAGGTACCATCTATCAGGGTAAACTGAAGAATGTATGCGTACCCGGACTGAACTGTTATTCATGCCCCGGAGCGCTTGGATCCTGTCCCATCGGGTCACTGCAGGCAGTCATTGGAAGTGCCAAATATAGATTTTCATTCTATGTCACCGGACTTATTCTGTTGTTCGGAGGTTTTCTGGGCAGGTGGATCTGCGGATGGATATGTCCTTTTGGTCTTTTACAGGAACTATTGCATAAAGTACCGGGTAAGAAAATCAGGATTTCGGGAAATTGGAAAAAACTCTCCTGGATACGCTATATAATGCTTTTTGTATTTGTTATAGGCCTTCCTCTTTTTGTGGTCAACATAGCAGGGTACGGAAGTCCTGCATTTTGCAAATATGTATGTCCGGCAGGTACCATAGAAGCTGCCCTTCCTCTTATACTGGCGGCTCCGGACCAGTTCGGCAGTCTGGGTGGACTGTTCATCTTAAAGGCATCAATTGCCGCGGTGGTTGTCATAGCATCAATTTTTATTTACAGACCATTTTGTACAATGCTTTGTCCCCTCGGGTTGATTTATGGATGGATGAATAAAATTTCAATGTACCAGATGCAGGTAGACAAAGATAAATGCATTGAATGCGGTAAATGCCGGGTTGCCTGCAAACTGGATATAGAGATATATAAGAACCCAACATCCATGGAGTGCATAAGATGCGGGGAATGCAAGCCCGTGTGTCCTACAAATGCCATAAGCAGTGGGATTAAATTCCGGACAAAGGCAGAAGGTGCAGCAAGTTTTACTGAAATCGAGGGGAAGTGAACATATGAGCCTTATAATTTTTGCAGTAATTCTAATTCTTTTATGGGTTGTGGTTGAAGTAGTCTCCATATTGTTTAAAAGTACAGGAATGGATCTATATAAAGCCCGGTTCCAGACCATATCAATTCTTACGCATACCGGATTTACAACAAGGGAGTCGGAACTCATTACCCAGCATCCTGTAAGAAGAAAGATTGCAAGCTTCATGATGGTAATCAGCTATCTGACCCAGATAACGTTGATTACCGTTCTGATCAATGTAATGCTTTCTGATACAAATACCATGCTGAGCATAGGGGTAGCACTTGTAGTGCTGCTGGTTTTCTTATATCTTCTTACAAGAAGCAAATTCCTTTCATCGAGATTCAATAAATTCATAGAGCGCATCATAGAGCGAAGAATAAACAGGGCAACCAAACGAAATCCTATATCCCAGGTCATGAAGGTTGATCAGGATTTTGGTATGTATGAAATAGTCATTGATGAAAACGGAGGACTTGACGGTCTTATGCTTCGCGAATCAGGGCTGAAACAAAGATTCATTCAGGTTTTAAAAATTGACAAGGGAAACCATGTTTATAATTTCCCGGGTCCTGATACTATTTTGGATGTCGGTGATAAGCTTGTTGTATACGGAAAGATAAAATCAATCAAGGATGTTGCCATGAAACAATAGTCAGTCTTTTCTCAGCTTGCGGACAGTTTCTTCATCTACGGTTATGTAAGCACTGAAGTACTCGAAATAGTTGACCATACCGGGTTTTGCACCACCCGGTTTTTTTATATTCCGTACTTCAGAGTAATCAACGGCAATTTGACCGCTGCTGCGTGCCTTGCTGTGATATGCCGCTATCATAGCCCCTTCGGTTATAGTCCGGTCAGGGAAAAACTCCATATGCTTGTCCTTTCTTCGAATTATCACATGAGAACCCGGAATTCCCTTGGCATGCAGCCATAGGTCCCTTGAATTGGCAAATTTAAAGGTCAGATGGTCATTCTCAATATTATTTCTGCCCGCATATATTTCATAGCCTTCAGACGAAATATATTTGTGTGGATGGAACTTTTGGACCTCTTCTTTTTTCTTATACTTTTGATGCTTTTTCTTTATATAACCCTGGGCAGCCAATTCCTGTCTTATTTCCTTTATGTCTTCCGGGTCTTTTGCAAAATCCAACCAATGTGAAACACTTTCAAGATATTCAAGTTCACCCTGTGAATCCTCCATCTGAACCCTCGAGTTATCAATTGCACTTTTGGTCTTCTTGTATCTCTTATAATATCTTTGTGCATTTTCAACGGCATTCTTATGTGGGTCAAGTGCAATTTTTATTTGTTCTCCTGTGTAATAGTTCAGAAGTTCCACCGATTCACTTCCTGCCTTTATCAAGTGAATATTGGCAGTTATCAACTCCCCGAACAACTGAAGCTCACCCACTGATCGTTCTTTATCAAGAACAGCGGCATGAATGGCAACCTTTTTTCTGCAACGCTCTATATTTCGAGCAACTGCCTTTACAAGATCTGATTTACCAAGGTCAGAGCTTGCTTTATTCCTTTTTTTCATGAAATATAGAGAGACTGCCTCGTTGAAATCTCTGCAGTACAGAAGATTTTCACTTACAGTCAAAGTCATGCAATGGAAATCACTGTAGTTTCCTTTTTTGTCAAGAACAATACATGGTCTTGATTCATTGGCCTTGATTTCACTTAAAAACTCACCAAGTTTCCATTTGAACCTGTCCTTGTCTTCATCTGACATATCCCTGACAGAAAGCCCGGGGTCAAGTGAAGAGCGGTGGCAGACCTCCCTGCAAAGAATTGGTGAAAAGCCTGTTAGGTTGGATAAAAGCAGCTTTTCGACAGGTATTTCCTCATCAAAATGCAGATCTTCCGGGTTGGCCTCATCGGGTGCCATTTTGTTCTGTGAAGGAATGAATATATAATTTCGGGCAGGCATTATCTCGCGTACGCTGCTTACGGATGAATCTATGTGTTTAAGTGCATCAAGAATAACTCCTGATTCATTCAAGAGTACAATGTTGCAGTTTCTGCCGGTCAACTCAATGACCAATCTTTTTTCCTGCAAATCTCCAAGAGCAGTCCTGGACTTGATGCCTATTGACAAGTATCTTTCAAATCCGTAATCAGTAACATCACTTATAACACCACCACCTATGTGCTTTCTTAAAAACATACAGAAGTTAGGAGGGACAGCTGGATTTGGAACCGATTCCTCGGTTAGAAATACAGAAGAGAGTGACGGATCTGCAGATATATACAGCCGCTGTGACCCTCTGTAATTTCTAATGATGAGAACTACTTCATTCCTTGAAGGCATTGAAATGCGTTCAATTCTAGAATCTATTATTCTGCCCCGCAGCTCAATGGCAAGGGCTCTGACTGCAACACCGTCAAAGGGCATTAGACGACCACCCGGATCTTTCTGACCATGAGGCTCTTACGGGGGATTCCTTTGTCATCGGGATAATTGAAGTCTGAATAGAATATCAATGCTGAATCAGGACCGGCAGGAATGATTGCACAGTATGAACAGGTATCAGTCTGGTAATCCATTGGTTCAACTATGGCGGTTCTGTCGTGCCATTCTCCGTTGTAATATGGACGGATGAACAGACCAGGACGTCCGTAACCGGCAATTACAACCCCGTTTTCCAATGCTACAGTCTGGGGCCATACACCTCTGTCATCGAAGTATTCCGGTTTTGTCCAGGTATATCCACCATCATAGGTCCAGGCTATATACATTGGTCCTATCCCGGTTCCATCAGTTGTCCTGTGCAGTGAAAAAGCTGTATTTTCATCAATGAAACACATATCCGGTTCACCATAGCCATATCGCTTTTCTGCACCCGGGTCCATGGCAAGATCATATGTGTAAGGAATTCTACTTATAAATTTGAAGGTTTTTCCATTGTCAGTGCTTTTATGAAACCATGAAGCTCCGTACTTGCTGATTTTTCCATCTACAACATAATGTTTATAGAGAAAAGTCCATATGGAATTTCCGGGACCTCTCTTAAGCTGATGAAAATAAGGCAGGGGAAAAACCCCTTCGGAGGTATTCATTGTGTATCCCGGAAGTTCTATGGATACCTCATCAACCTGCATTGCCTCCCCGGGCTTTGTCCTTTCGATATACCAATGCCGGTAATCATGATGTACTTTTTCATAATCAAAATAATTCCTTGCGAATCCATAGCTGGAGAACTTTCCAATGACCTCCGGCAGTTCTATTTCGGATTCTGGGAGAGCCTTGGGTTGATAAGGCTTTACAATGTCTCCGTTTGATATTTGCATACCACAGGGATTGCTTTCATGCCATGTTTCCCACATGTCCTCAGAGCAGAACCATGCCCTGGGTTTTCCGTAAGAAAGTGCACTGTCGGAAGAAATGTGAAACTCAAGATATGTTTTTGGGCCTGCAACAAATGCCCTGGGAAACTGCCATGGACCCCAGTCGCGTATGTCTGCAGGTGCCTGTGATATTAGTTTTTCTTTTTCAATCAATATTTTCATTGTTATGTCCTTTCAAGTGGTTTTGGTACGCCAAGCATGGATACAGGCTGCATTCCAGGAGACGGAGCAAGGTCTCCTGACACTGAAAACAATATGGCGGTATGCATTTCAAATTCCAGGCTAATGAATTTGCCCTGTAATTGTGCAAGGTTTCTGTTTTTCCAGGTCGGACTAAATTCTATTTCATCTCCGGTAAAAGGGATACAATCATCAAAATCAAAACCATCATAAACTGTGAAGTCCTGGGGATCGACGATGCGATATCTGACCGTTCCGGTAGGTGCACAAATATTGAAAGAGAGTTTTGGGCCTGTCAGAAGCATTCTCTTTAGATTAAGCCTGGCTTTCAGACCGTATGATTCCATTCCTGCAAAACCATGTTTTCTGATTTTATAGAACATAAGCTGGTTGTTTCCGTGTTCTCTGACAAAGTCGGATAATTCAGAATCAGGATAAGCAGGTTTAAATCCCCAGCCATGGTCAGTGCGGCCTCCGCCGGCTGTCAGAATCCAATTCCTTCCATCAGGGGATTCATTCATATTGGAGAAATATATAGTTGTAAAGCCGAATTCCGGTGGCATGGGTCTTTCTACCATAGGCTCGTGGGAAACTCTGTTCCAGATTATTCCATCATAACTGTAGGTCAGGGCTACATCAACCTTACCTGCCATTTTTGTATATACCGTGTCATCTTCATCGGTTTGGTAAAGCTGCAGGAACCCCAGAAAGTACCCCTTGTCCTGAAATGTAGTCATACCGTAATACTGAGTGTATTCTACATCAAATGGATTCGGTGATAGTATAACCTGTGGTGCGGACCAGTTGACAAGGTCCTCGGAAAACAGTGAAACTATCCTTCTGTCAACATGGGCTCCACGACAGATTATCTGGTATTTCTCCAGCACTTCGTTGTAGAAAATGTTATTTGCGGTATCCGAAGCATGCCTGCTGATAAGATAATCGGTATCAGTATTCCAGTTCAGGGCATCTTTGCTTACTGCAACATACCCGAGGCCTTTTGTGGTGTCCTCTTTGTTGACTTTCATGATTATGCATTTGTACCGCTCGTCCGGATTATCCGTAAAGTCATCCCTGTAGACAATGTATGCCCCTGTCTGAGCTACGCTTGGAACTCTGCCAATCGGCTTGAAATCAATGCCATCGCTGCTGAGCGCATAATGTGATTCCCGGTCCCAGTCCTTTGAACGGTCCGGAAGAAAATTGTAATACAGATAAAATAATTTTTTCTCAGGTATATAGACAACGGAAGACCCCACAGTTATTCCATCCTGATAAAAGCTTCCTGATTTGATCGGTTTGAAAATACGTCTTCTTACGCCACGCCTGGAACTGATCATGAAATCATCAAAAAATACAAATGTGTTCATTCATACCCCCTTGTCACTGACACTATTATATACATAACCCGGGGTTTTTGATGAGCCAATTGAATGATTTAAATATATATTTCTATAAATAATTGCTGATAAAACAAATGAAAGGGTATAATTGTCATATGGATAATGAAGCAAAAATAGAAGAAATGAATGCATTTCATAAAAAAATTCATGAAAATGGAAAAGCTGCGGTTGTGTTGTTTTATTCGAATAACTGTCCGCCATGTGATGTCTTTGAACCTGTGTTTGACAAATACTCAATGGGTTATTCCAAAGATATAAACTTTCTGTCCTTCAATATCAAGGATATTCCCGTGGTTTCTGAGAGACTCATGGTAAGAAGCATGCCGACTGTTATTTTCATGAAGGCGGGTGAAGAGGCATGTTCAAGGCTGAGCGGTTATATAGAACCCTCTGACCTTAAAGAGAAAATTGAGAATGTACTTGGCGGTATATGTCCAAAGGAGAGCAGGAAGAAGGTAACAGCAGATGTAGTTATTATAGGAGCTGGCCCTGCTGGCCTTTCAGCGGCATTGTATACAGCAAGGGCAAGACTTTACACTATCGTTATTGACAGAGCTATGCCCGGAGGGCAGGTGGCAACAACTTTTACAATTGAGAACTATGCGGGAACAAAGGGGTCCATAACCGGACCTGAGTTAGTCGAAAATATGGTGGGTCAGGTTGAAGAACAGGGTGCCGAACTGGTTGAACTGAATGAGATTACAGAAGTGGATTTTAGTGGGAAATTGAAACATGTTGTTTCTGAGGATACGGACTATTATGCAAAGGCAGTAATAATAGCAACAGGAGCACAACCAAGACCATTGCCTGTTGAAAAGGAAGAAGAATACAGGGGAAGGGGACTCCATTACTGTGCTACCTGTGACGGGGCATTATATCAGGATGCTGATATTATAGTGGTCGGCGGAGGAAATTCAGCTGTCGAAGAAGCTGTCAATCTTACTAAATTTGCCAGGAAAGTAACTTTAATCAACAGAAGTGATGGTTTTTCAGCAACAAAATCAGGTCAGAAGAAATTTTTTGATAATCCTAAAACAGATGTCATATGGAATACGGAAGTCAGAGAACTAAAGGGAGAAATGTTCATAGACAGAGTAATTTTAGAAAATAACAAGACAGGTGAAAAGAGTGAAATGGCTGTCGACGGAATCTTCACGCTGATTGGCATGATACCCAGAACAGAACTATTCAAAGGACATGTTAATATTGATGAAAACGGGTATATATTAACTAATGAAAATATGGAAACAGACATTCCCGGCATTTATGCATGTGGTGATGTCAGAAGAAAATATGTGAGGCAAATAGCGAATGCCGTCGGAGATGGAGCTATAGCGGCGATATTTGCAGAAAAATATATATCATCTGAAGATGAATAATCAGGAGGAAGAAATGGCAGTAAAAGTATATTCAACACCAACGTGTCCCTATTGCACCATGGCGAAGAAGTTTCTCAAAGAGAATAATGTAACCTTTCAGGATATAGATGTATCCAAGGATAGGCAGCAGGCAATGGAGATGGTAACAAAATCAGGACAAAGAGGGGTTCCGGTCATTGATTTCAATGGGCAGATTATTGTAGGTTTTGACAAGAGTCGTCTGACACATTTGATCAGTCACTGAAATAAACTTTGAATAAAAAAGCTCAGTGCATGAAAATGCACCGGGCTTTTTTATTGCCCTAATAATTACGACAGACGTAAATATTTACGTCTGTCGTAATTATTAGGGGAGTTGAATTGCATATAAACTCCGATTTAAGGCGATTATCTTCTGTTATATCCGTTTTATGCACTGGATGTATATTGACATTAGATGTCTTAGGAAGCACAATGGGTATATAAATCAATCAAGGAGTTCTATATGAAAAGAAAAAATGTAATGATTCTTGGTGCTGCCGGAAGAGATTTCCACAATTTCAACACCTACTACAGAGATGATGAAGGTTTTGATGTGAGAGCTTTCACTGCGGCTCAGATACCTGACATCGACGGTAGAAAATATCCTGCTGAACTGGCAGGAAAGTTGTATCCGGAAGGAATACCCATCCATGCCCAGGATGATTTGGAAAAATTGATAAAGGAACTGGATATAGATATCTGTGTGTTCTCATACAGCGATGTTCCATATTCATTTGTAATGGGAATAAGTGCCAGGGTCAATGCTGCAGGAGCTCAGTTTCTTCTAATGGGTACAAAAGATACCATGATAAAAAGCACTAAACCGGTTGTTGCAGTTTGTGCAGTAAGAACCGGATGCGGGAAAAGCCAGACATCCAGGAAAATTGTTGAAACACTTAAAGCTATGGGACTTAGGGTTGTTGCAGTACGTCATCCTATGCCTTATGGCGATTTAGTCAAGCAGACAGTACAACGCTTTGCAACTTTGGAAGATCTCAAAAAGCATGACTGCACCATTGAAGAGATGGAAGAATATGAACCATATGTTACCCGTGGAAATGTAATTTATGCCGGAGTTGATTACGGAGCAATCCTAGAACAGGCTGAAAACGATCCTGATGGCTGTGATGTCATTCTTTGGGATGGCGGAAACAACGATTTCCCATTCTATAAACCTGACCTTATGGTCACTGTAGTGGATCCTCACAGACCGGGTCATGAGCTTTCATATTATCCGGGTGAAGTCAATCTTAGAATTTCGGATGTTGTTGTAATCAACAAAATTGATTCAGCAGATTTTGAGAACATCCAGACTGTAAGAAAAAACATTGCCATGGCAAATCCGAAGGCACTGGTTGTTGAAGCAGCTTCAACAATAACAGTTGACAAACCTGAAGTCATAAAGGGAAAGAGGGTTTTAGTAGTAGAAGATGGACCTACCCTCACCCATGGAGAAATGAAAATCGGCGCAGGGGTAGTTGCAGCTAGAAAACTTGGAGCAACTGAACTTGTTGACCCAAGGCCATATATAACAGGTAAGCTCAAGGACACCTTCAGGACATATCCCAATATCGGGACACTGCTGCCGGCAATGGGTTATGGAGAACAGCAGGTAAAGGACCTGGAGAAGACAATTGAAAACACAGACTGTGACTCTGTGGTTATTGCCACACCTGTTGATCTTAACAGAATCATTAAAATCAAAAAGCCTAATACCAGGGTTCACTATGACCTGCAGGAAATTGGTTCCCCGAATCTAAATGAAATCCTGAATGATTTTGTTAAAGAAAAAGTAAAGTAAAAAGTTCACACTAAATACAAAAAGCCGGTAGTTCAGATATTGCCGGCTTTTTTGTTATTTGTTTTTAATTCAAAAATTTTCCGTCGGGTTAAATTTCTTTTAGCACCCTGGCTGCAAGAAGTGCACGGTCGACACTGAAGAAATGCGCATTTTCACCAATGATTTCCGTTATACCTGCCAGATCAAGCCGTTTCTGAATATCATCATTCAGACCGCACAGATTGACTGTAATATTTTTGGCAGAGCATTCCCTGACTATATCCATCATAACTTCAATGCCGGTTGTGTCAATTACAGGAACACCTCTCATTGAGAAAATCAATTTTCCGGCTCCGTCGATTTCATTTTGTATTTGTCTGTTCAGTTTTTCTGCATTGCCGAAAAACAGGGGTCCGGTGATGTAGATGACTGTTGTTTTCTCGTGACCCTCTTCAATGTCATTCTCATCGCTGTGGAGAAGTTCATTCCTTACACTGGAAGTAGTAACCTTCAGCTTGGATGAATTCATGACAAATATAAATGCAGAAACTATAATTCCGATGAGAATGGCTACGGTTAGATCGAATACAACAGTTGCCGTCATTGTTATGAGAAATTTGAAAACTGCACTTCTGTTATATTTCCTGAATATATTCTTTATTGCAGACCACTCATTCATCCTCCAGGCAGTAACAATAAGTACGCCTGCCAGAGCAGGGTAGGGTATCAATGCCATGATATCACTGAGAAGGAACATGGAAGCCAACAATACAAGTGCATGAATAATTCCAGTCAAACGTGTTACGCTTCCCGATTTTATTGCAACACTGGTTCTTGCTATAGCTGCGGTTGCGGGGATTCCACCAAAGAAAGGAACTATGATATTCCCGATTCCCTGTGCCACCAATTCCTGGTCTGCATCGAATGATTCACCCTGTTTCATCCTCATTGCACTTGTTCCGCAGAGAAGACTTTCAATCATTCCAAGTGCTGCTACGGATAAGGCCGGTGAAATAAAAGCCGGCAGGGAAGAAATCTGAAATGCAGTAAAACTAAAACGTATTTCGGGCAGCAATGACCTTGGGATTGCGCCGATTGTGCCGACATCAAACTTAAAAACAATACTGATTGCCGTGGCTGCAACGAGACCTACAAGAGAGGAAGGTACCCGGGCATTCAGTTTTTTGGGCCAGAATATCATGGTGAGTACAACAATAGCCCCTATTGCAACTGTCTGCAGGTCCGCATCAAATCCCTGTTGAACATAGTAAAATATCCTTTGAATAACATTCTCGCCTGAAGAAGTTGTTCCGAAGAAATTGTCTATCTGTCCCAGTGCGATTATTATGGCAATTCCAGAAGTGAATCCTGTTATAACTGGTCTGGGTATTACATTTACGAGTTTTCCAAACTTAAGGATTCCTGCAAGAAGGAGTATAATGCCTGCGAGAATACTGACAATGAAAACCCCCTGCATTGTGTACTTTGAAGTAATGGATATCAGGATCGCAGCCATTGCACCGGTAGGACCGGAAATCTGAAAAGATGCCCCCGACAATATACTGATTACAAATCCTGCAATAACAGCTGTAATGAGCCCTGCAGCTGCATCGGCTCCGCTGCTTACCCCAAATGCAAGTGCCAGTGGAAGAGCAACGGCAGCGACAGTAATACCTGCCATCATATCTTTCGAAAAACGCCTGGTATTGTAGTTCCTGAATTCTACCTTTAAACGGTCAATATATCTCTTAAGCACACCTTGTCTTCCTTGTTCTCAAATCCTGCATATTCTATATCATAAACCACACATTGTCCATATAATTCAGCAAGGTTGAAAATATGATGATCAG
The DNA here is from genome assembly GCA_016929655.1 of Clostridia bacterium. GTDB lineage: Bacteria > Bacillota > Clostridia > DUPQ01 > DUPQ01 > JAFGQE01. The sequence continues at coordinate 24,148 of JAFGIJ010000125.1, read as the reverse complement.
GGACAGTGAATACCAATAAAAAAGTCCTGAAATTACTTTAAAAGTTACCTCAGGACTTTGTCTGGAGCCGCTAATCGGATTTGAACCGATGACCCCTTCCTTACCATGGAAGTGCTCTACCTACTGAGCTATAGCGGCATAATCAGCGAATAGTATTTTAACACAACATTTTTTCTTAGTCTATAATAAAATTCTAAACCTTATACTTTTCAATGATCACTGATATCTTCTTTTTTATGCGTTGCAGTGCATTGTCCATTGATTTTGGTGTTCTTCCGAGTTTCTTGGATATTTCCCTGTAATCCTCACCTTTGAGATAGAGATCAAGCACCCTGTTTTCAAGCTTGCTCAACGAGTTCTTTATCTCCGACATAATGTCCCTTGTATTTTCCTTGCTGATCAGCAGTTCCTCCGGATTCCTGTTTCCGTACTGAAAAAGCGTGTCAGCAAGTGTCCTGTCGGCATCTCCCTCGGTACCGACAGGCTTGCTTAAAGATATATATGTATTCAAAGGGGTGTGTTTTTTTCTTGTAGCAGTCTTTATTGCAGTGATTATCTGCCTTGTAATACAAAGTTCTGCAAAGGGGTAGAACATAGGGGTTCTTTCTGGATTGAAATCCCTGACCGCCTTATACAGACCTATCATACCTTCCTGTATGATATCTTCATTATCAGCACCGATAAGAAAATAGGCTCTTGCCTTGGCTTTCGCAAGATTTCCATAACGATGCATGATAAACTCCATGGCTCTGTCATCCCCGCTGTTGGCCATTTTAATTATTTCATTTTCTTCATATTCGTTGTAGTCCATTTATATCCAAGCTTCCTATAAATATTTATCCTGATGGGCAAATACGTCAAGCATTGCCTTTATATTTTCCTCAGGAACGTCATAGGGTACTCCATGGGTTGGAGAGGCTATATAGCCACCGCCTTTTCCAAGTATTCTCATGATCCGGGTCATTTCCCGTTTGACGCCTTCGGGCGTTTCAAAAGGTAGCATACCCTGGGTGCTGATTGCACCCCAGTATGAAAGGTCATTGCCGAACTCAGCCTTGCAATATTCAATGTCATATATTTCCGGCTGGAATGTCTGGTAACAATCAAGACCGCATTCTATAATATCGGGAAAAACCTCAAGGATATCCCCGCAGGAGTGCTGAAGAACATATTTCCTGCCTTTTTTAACTTCTGAATAAGCTCGTTTCAGCCGCGGTTTTATGAATTCCCTCCACATGACCGGCCCCATGATGAGACCTCTTTGCTGTCCCCAGTCATCTCCGAAATAGATTCCGTCTATATCAAACTGTGATGCAAATTTGACGAGTTTAACATTGAAATCACATATTCTGTCCAGCAGATCATGGACAAAGTTAGGTTCCATTATCATGTCCATGAGAAGGTTTTCCATTCCGCGGAGTGTCCATGCTCTTTCAAACAGGGAAAAGCCTATACAGAAAATATTGAAGGTGTCGGGATTGTCAGCAATGAATTTTTCTATATCTGAACCAAGGACATCAAAATCTATATCCGGATAATCAAAAGCAGTCGGGTCATTTCCCTGAAGAATTTTATTCTCAACGATTCCAATATCCTTGTCGGGTCCGCTGCGGTTCCACTCAACTCCCCACATGTCCACGAAATGCCCAGGCTTGCCGATTATTTCACGGTGCCCCTTGGAATAACCAATGGTCTTTATATGATTTTCAATTTTTGAATCAAAATCCGGATCATTGAAATACCTGACGAGTTTTTCCCTGAGTGGGATCGTGAAACCTACTTCGTAGGGTATAATATCCGATTCTTTATGGTTCAGTGAGTTGATGACCCGTTGCTTTTTATTCATTGCAGTTCCCCCTTTGTTTTTGCAGAAATAATTATACATCATTCAGATGGATGAAATATCATTTATTTGGCATGCGGAACAATATTCATTTATCTGCGTCAAATAATTATAAGAAACAGATGAGAATATCATCACAAATGACAAATGACCCAACCCCCCTGATATCAGCAAAGGCACCGACGAGGTGCCTTTTGCATAGAGTTAGCTTAATTGCCATTGTCTGGTATATATAATATAATGTCTAGGCGGTAAAGATGCAGGAGAAGGGAAGCATTGGATGGAAAAAACAATTGGTTTCGATAACATTGACCATGTTATGAATCTGTTCGGCAGCCAGGATGAAAATGTAAAGGCCATTGAAGAAATAATGGGTGTTAATATTGTACCAAGGGGAACTGATATAAAAATAATCGGGGAAGAGGATGCTGTCCTCAAGACAACTGAAGTCATTGAAAAGCTTATGAGAATTGCCCGTGACGGCGATGCAATCACAAGGCAGAATTCCATTTATATTGCAACATTGTTAAGGGAAGGTGCCTTTGAAAGCGGGGAGTATCCTGCAGATTATGTTTGTCTCAACGCAAATGGCAAGCCAATCAAATCCAAGACATATGGCCAAAAGCAGTATGTTGATAACATCAAGAACAATGATATAGTATTCGGTATCGGGCCTGCAGGAACCGGCAAGACGTTCCTGGCTGTAGCAATGGCAGTGACTGCATTCAGATCAGACCAGGTCAAACGCATTATCCTGACCAGACCGGCTGTTGAAGCGGGAGAAAAACTTGGCTTTTTACCAGGAGACCTTCAAAGTAAAATTGATCCATATCTGCGTCCGCTGTACGATTCACTTTTCGAAATAATGGGGGCCGAGGCTTTCCAAAGATGCAAGGAAAAAGGGTTGATAGAAATAGTACCCCTTGCCTATATGAGGGGACGAACTCTGGATGATTCATTTATAATACTTGATGAAGCCCAGAATACTACCAAGGAACAGATGAAGATGTTCCTTACAAGGATGGGCTTCTATTCCAAGGTGGTTGTTACCGGAGACATAACACAGATTGACCTGCCTGGGGATAAAAAATCCGGCCTTCTTGAATCAGAAAAGATATTGAAGAATATTAAAGGTGTTGGTTTTTCATATCTTACAGAAAGAGATGTTGTGCGTCACGAGCTTGTACAGAAGATTATAAAGGCTTATGACAAATATGAAAACAGAAGCGGGAAGAAGGGTTGACATGAAGAAAATCGGTTCATTTTTCAATAAAAATAATATACTGGCTGCCCTTATTATTTTTATTACCCTGGCAATACTTGCATTCACTGCCTATTTCAAGGTAATTCCTTTTATGAAGACACTTGACGAAGGGGGTTATGCCAACAAGGATGTTTATGCACCCTTCAAGTTTTACGATGTAACAGGAACAACGGCCCTTGCCGAAAAAGCTGCTGCTGAAACTGAGCCGGTCCTGGTGAGCAGGCATGATGCAACCTTTTCTTCATTTGAAGACATTTCAATTTTCTTTGACAGGACAGATACATACAGAAGCGAGATAATGCAATACAAGATTCAGGGCGGAGATTTTGCCAAGTATCTTGACAACAGAATCAGTTCATATATCAGCATCTGCATGACATATGGAATAACAATCAAATATGAGCAGGTTCGGGCGTTGCTGGATGGAATAAGTGAAGCTGAGTACAATAATTTTAAGTCAATAGTAACAGAGGCATTTTCATCCATACAAAACAGGAATGTATTTGATGCCAACAGGGAGGATTTGCTTGAAGAATTCAAGGATGAAACAGAATATGCCATCATCAACAGCGGACTCAGGACATTCTCATATAATATTGCAGCTGCGTTTCTTAGGATAAACAGTATAGTAAATATAGAAGAAACAGAAGCGGCGAGGGAAGCTGCAAGGGCAGATGTCATCGAAAATAATCCTATTGTAATTGAAGAAGGCGATTTGATCATCCGCCAGGGTGAAAAGGCTGATGCCCAGACAATCAGATTACTCACTGAAATGAACCTGATGGGGGGAGCTTCCTTTAATATAATAGTTTTTATCGGGCTTTCCGGACTGCTGCTTATTCTTTTGGTTCCGGTAATAATGTTCAAGATGCTGTTTTCGGGGAAAAAGAGTTATACAAAAAGACACATCCTTATAATATGTGTAATCGAGGTAATGTTGTTTGCCATTGTTTATCTTGTCCCGGGAACATATTACCTGTATCTGCCGGTTTTTGTACTGCCGATGCTGGTTTCAATATTGGTAGATGAAAAAATTGCAATAATCGTAGGAGCAGTTACCGCAGTATTCATCAGCTTCATTTATAAAACAGATACAATATATCTTGCTATACTTATAAGTGCGGGAACAATGTCAGCATACTTTGCAAGAAAGCTAAGTTCCAGGATGCGTCTTTTGTCATCAGGGTTGATATTGGGTCTGGCGTCCTCCCTTATACTATTTTTACTGACAATGGCACACAACAGCAATCCTACTGAAATTGTAATGGATTATCTGGCGTTGACTGCCGGAGGAGTTATTTCAGTTATTCTGGTAATCGGTCTTATGCCTTTGTTTGAATCAGTTTTCAACATAATTACACCATTCAAGCTTCTCGAACTTTCAAATCCCAATCAACCTCTGCTCAAGAAACTTTTGCTGGAGGCACCGGGAACCTATCACCATAGCCTTATGGTGGGCAATCTGGCAGAGGAAGCAGCAAACGAAATAGGTGCAAACGGCCTTCTTGCACGAGTTGGGGCATATTACCATGATGTCGGTAAAATGAGCCGACCGGGATATTTTGCTGAGAACCAGGGCAAGGACAATCCCCACAACAAGATGAAACCGGAATTAAGCAAGCTGGTTATTACAAGTCATACCAAAGAAGGCGATGAAATTGCAAAAAAATATAAGCTGCCCCATGCAATAAGAGATTTTATCAATGAGCATCATGGAACCACCCAGGTCAGGTATTTCTATAACAAGGCGGTCGAGCAGTATGGATCGAATGTGGATCCTGATGAATTCAGATATGAAGGCCAGCGGCCGAAATCCAAGGAATCTGCGGTTGTCATGCTTGCAGATTCTGTAGAGGCAATAGTAAGGGCAGGAAAAGACCTGTCAAGGGGAGAGGTAGAGGGTATAATAAGAAAAGCGATAAAAAACAAGCTTGACGATGGACAATTTGACCTTTGCGACCTCACTCTGAAGGATTTCGATGACATATCGAATGCATTTCTGAGAGTATTCGGTGGCTATTTCCATAAAAGAATTGATTATCCTGAACCAAAGGAGAATATAAAAAATGAGCCTGTTAATGGAGATATATCAGGATGATGGGATTCTGATTGAACATGAAACCGAGGAAATAATAAAAAGGGTTTGTGATGAATGTACCCGTGCTTACAGTGAATCCCTGTTTGCAGGGGTATATTTAACTGATGATGTCGGAATAAGGGAAAAGAACCTTATGTACAGAAGAGTTGATTCTGCTACGGATGTTCTGTCATTTCCATTGCTTGATTCAAAAAATGGGAAACTGAACTATACTGAAGTTGATAAAGACAGGGAAAAAGGATGCATTATGCTGGGAGATCTGATTATATCAATGGAACGGGTGAAGTCACAGGCAGAGGATTACGGTCATTCTGAAGAGAGGGAACTTGCATTTTTGGTATGTCACGGCATGCTTCATCTCATTGGCTATGACCACATGAATGCTGCTGATGAAAATAAAATGATTGAAATGCAGGAAGATATCCTGGTGTCACTTGGATATATAAGATAGGAGCAAAAATGGAAAAATTGATGAAAGCCGCTGAAGCAGCACTTGAAAATTCATATTCGCCTTATTCAGGTATAAGAATAGGAGCCGCAGTAGAATGTGAAAGCGGTAGGATTTATACAGGAACCAATGTTGAAAATGCTTCATATGGAGCTACTATATGTGCTGAGAGGTCTGCAATCACATCAGCTGTTTCTGCGGGTGAAAAAAAGATTACCGCAATCGCAATAACCGGTGATATAGATGATTATGCCTGGCCATGCGGCATATGCAGGCAGGTCATCAAGGAATTTGCAGTGGCTGATATCAAGATAGCTGTATCAGGCAGGAATAGGGAAATCAAGGAGTTCGGGATGGATGAAATACTGCCCCATGCATTTGAATTCAATGTCGGAGGTAATGACTGAATGGCTTTTAAATCAGGTTTCATAGCCGTCGTAGGACGGCCGAATGTTGGAAAATCAACTCTTATAAATACCCTGACAGGTAAGAAGGTTTCAATAATTTCAGCAAAACCTCAGACTACAAGAAATACGGTAAGGGCAATTATCACTGACGCAGAAAGCCAGATTATCCTTATGGATACTCCAGGCATCCATAAGCCCAAAAGTAAACTTGGGGAATTCATGGTAAAAAGAGCCATAGATTCATTGAATGATTCCGATGGTGTTATTTTTGTAGTCGAAGCTTCGGATCTTGGTCCGGGTAAAACGGATTCCATGATCATTGAACGGTTGAGGGATATAAAACCCCCTGTCATTCTGGTTGTGAACAAATGTGACCAGGCTAGTGAGGAACAGGTATTCCGCACCATAACCTCATTTTCCTCAAGTCTGAAATTCCACGAAGTGGTACCAATAAGTGCTTTGAACGGAGACAATACGGATATATTGCCGGGTATTCTCAGGAAATTGCTTCCGGAGGGCGTCATGTATTTTGACGGTGATGATTACACCGACCAACCTGAAAGGATGGTTGCGGCCGAATATATAAGAGAAAAGATACTGCAGCTGCTCAGAGATGAAATACCCCATGGAACCGGTGTGGAAATAACTCTTTTCCATGACAGGGAAGACAAGGATATTATAGATATTGATGCGACGATTTACTGTGAAAGAAAATCACACAAAGGCATAATTATTGGTAATAAAGGTTCTATGCTGAAGAAAATAGGTTCCATGGCACGGGCAGATCTTGAGGCTTTGTTCGGGGTTCCTGTCTTTCTCCAGCTCTGGGTAAAGGTCAAGGAGGACTGGCGCAACAGCAATACAGTATTAAAGGATCTGGGATATCGTGAATGAAGGATAAAAAGCTCACGGGCATAGTGGTCAGAGCCAATGATTACCTTGAGAGTGACAGGTTGCTGACTGTGCTGACAATTGAGGAGGGATCCGCCACCATCAAGGCAAAAGGTGTAAGAAAAAAAGGTGCAAAGCTTGCATTTGCATCGGGTATGTTTTTCTGTGGGTACTTTGAGGTTGTAGAAAGCAAAGGTCGTTATGTGCTTACTGGAGCTACAAGGCTTTATGATTATTCGGGGCTCGCTGAAGACATTGAAAAGTATTATCTTGCCTGCCACTTTATTGATATCGCTTCTTTTATAATCATGGAAAAGCACCCTGATGAAGAAATGATCCGGTTTTTGCTGAATTCTCTTCATGTAATGACCAGAGGCAATGTAAACCAGATTCTTCTAAGGGGAATATATGAGTTTAGGGCGGCGGTTATATCGGGTTTTGCTCCGGCTTTATATGAATGTGCAGTATGCGGGGAAAAAACAAGAAGCACAAATTTCTCATTGGCTTCAGGAGGGTTTGCATGCTGTATACAGGGCATTGAGACAGATGTATATGTAAGACAGGCAATTGAACAAATATCTGAATCAGAAGGCAGGGCTTTATTTTCGCTGGAAATTCCAAAGGAATCAGCCGTTAAACTAAAAAACATTTCATCAGCATATATTGAAATGGTATTTGACCGAAAATTCAGAACAATGGACAAACTGGAAGGGATTGGTTGATTAAATGAAAATAGCAATTCTTGCAAACAAAGAAAGACAGGATCAGATATTCACTGAAGGTCATTTCAGGCAATTGAAGGCATTTGGAGAGCTTTCAGTAAATCAAAGAGCAGAGGGTCCCACTGCAGAAGAAGCTGCATTTCTGGTAAAAGATGCAGATATTGCGATAACATCATGGAATTGCCCGGCATTGACGGAAGATATCCTAAGAGAAGCTCCCGGTCTTGGACTAGTTGTTCATGGGGCGGGGTCAGTTAAAGGGTTGGTTACTGATGACCTATGGGCCAGAGGAATCAGAGTTACATCAGCAGCATCTGCACTTGGAAAAGGGGTGGCAGAAACGGCACTTGGAATGACATTGGCATCGCTGAAAAATATATTCAACCTCAACACACTCACTTCTATGGGGGGATGGAACAGTCAGAACCATACGGTGAGGGATATTTATGATTTAAAAATAGGTGTAATCGGTGCAGGTCATGCGGGCAGGCATTATATCAGGCTAATGAAGAATTTTGAAGTTGAAATCCTTTTGTACGATCCTACAGTGGATGATGCCGGCTGTCTTGCCATGGGAGTTGAAAAATCGAGTCTACTGAATTTAATGTCAGTATGTGATGTGGTTTCAATTCATGCTCCTTCACTTCCTGTTACCAGGCATATGATAAACGCTGAAAATCTTTCCATGATGAAGGATGGTGCGATTTTGATAAACACTGCCCGCGGAACTTTGATAAATGAAGCTGACCTTATCACTGAATTGCGAAAAGGAAGAATTTCTGCTTGTATTGATGTAACCGATCCGGAACCTCCTTCGGAACTCAATGAACTCAGGCTGATACCCAATGTCATTCTGACACCTCATATCGCAGGTGCAGTCACAAATGGAAGGAAAAGGATCGGTGCACTTGTTGTTGAAGAAATAGGAAGATTCATGGATAATGGCAGCATTGATTTTGAGGTTCTGCCAGGTCAGCTTGGGAGACTGGCATGAATAGATGGGCATTCTATTGTACGGGTTGTTTTACTACTGTATAATATTCATGATTCAGGGGGGGTTATGTTACTGAAGAGTCAGAATTTAAGTCTGGGGGCATTGCAGGAAAAGGATGTGGATATCCTTGCGGGTTGGTATGAGAATACGGATTTTCTGCGTTATTATGATTTCCATCCGGCAGTACCGAAAACCAGGGAACAACTGAAAAAAATATATGAAACAGGAGGAACCGATACCTTTGTTCCTTTTGCTATAAGATTGATTGAAACCGGTGAGATGATCGGTCTATTGGAAATAGACGGCATATCCCAGTCAAATCGTTTTGCATGGATTTCAATCGGTTTTGGAAATCTAAGCCATCGTGGAAAAGGTTTTGGATATGAAGCATTGTCAATGGCTGTGAATTTTGCATTCAATGAACTGAATCTGGATAGGCTGCAGCTCAATGTTATAGATTACAATAAAGCTGCAATAAAGTTATATGAAAAAATTGGTTTTGTTAAAGAAGGTGTATATAGGGAAGCGGTTCTTAGGGACGGGAAGAGGCACAACCTGCTTCTCTATGGTTTATTAAGAAGGGAATGGAACGCTGATGCTTGAATTTATAAAGGCATATGTGGAAAAACAATCTGCTGCCATAAGAAAAACACCATATGAAGCTGTGGAAGGATTATGCGGCATGCTCATGGAAGCGCGAAAAGAGGACAAGGCTGTATTTTTTGCCGGAAACGGTGGAAGTGCAGCTACAGCTTCTCACTTCACAAATGATTTGGTCAAAGGACTTTCACCCGGTAATCCAAAGAGGTTCAGGGCATTTTCCCTGGTTGACCAGGTGCCTGTTATAACAGCATTGGCAAATGACTATGATTATTCCGTAATTTTTCAGGAACAGTTGAAAAATTATGCAAGGCCGGGAGATCTGCTTATTGTGATAAGTGGAAGCGGAAACAGTCCCAATGTGGTCAAAGCCTGTGAATATGCCAGGGAACATGGCATCAGAACTGCAGCACTGACAGGCAGGGATGGCGGTAAACTGAAGGAGCTTTGTGATCTGTCGGTTATAGCTCCCGTTGATGGTATGGAGGAAATAGAAGACATACATATGCTCTGGGAACATTGTGTAATATGTACATTGCGTGAAGAGATTGGCAACGAGGTGTAGAGGAATGGAATTTATAAGCAAGACAGCTGCAGTCAATCTGCATTCGGTGGTTTTTGATTTTGATGGTACCCTGAGTCTTATCAGAAAAGGCTGGCAGGAGATAATGACACCATATTTTACAGAGGTGCTCATGGGCACCCCGGGTGCAGGAACACTTGAAGACGAAAACTCATGTGCCAGGGAATTCATCGATTTTTTAACGGGAAAGCAGACAATTTACCAGTGCATCAGACTCAATGAGGAAGTCATTAAAAGAGGCGGTAAATCTTTGGATCCGCTTATTTATAAGAACGAATATCACAGAAGACTTCTGGAGAAAATAGAATACAGGAGAAAAGGTCTTGCAGATGGTACGATTCAACCTGCAGAGTTTCTTGTTCCGGGTTCGGTAGGTATCATTGAATGTCTGATTGACCATGGTGTGGACATATATCTGGCAAGCGGAACAGATGAAATGTATGTGAAGGAAGAAGTTGCTCTCCTTAAACTGGACAGATATTTCAAAGACCGTATCTATGGTGCCCGGGATGAATATAAATTATTTTCAAAGGCTATGGTTATACAGAGAATCATTGAAATGAATGACCTTCATGGTTCAAGTCTTGCCGGATTCGGTGATGGATATGTTGAAATAGAAAATATAAAGGAAGTCGGCGGGATTGCCATCGGAGTTGCTACTGATGAAGAACGCATGGAGGGCATAGATGAATGGAAGAGACAGAGGTTGATTAAAGCCGGGGCTGATGTTATTATTGCAGATTTTACAGAATTAGAGGCACTGGAAAACTATTTGTTCGGAGGTTGACATGCCCTTTGGGAAATTTGACAGAAGCAAACTTCTATTGAAAAATCTGGAAGAAAGGGAACATGACCTTGATTTAAGTGTCATGCAGGACCCATATAAAAAGCCGGCTGCCTATGGAAATGAAAAACTTGATGCTTTGGTAGAAGCAATAAGGAAAGCCAGGAAAAACAATGCCACAGTTATGATGATGATGGGTGCCCATGTTATAAGGGCAGGTGCTACGCCATGGCTCATCAGGCTGATGGAAGAAGGATGGATTACACATTTTGCCACCAATGGAGCAGGGGCAATACATGATTTCGAATTTTCCATGATCGGTGCCACTACAGAGAGTGTTGCAAAATATATAAGTGAGGGTCAGTTTGGTCTGTGGAAACAGTCCGGTTTGATAAATGATTTTATCAACGAAGGAGCACAACGGGGTTTGGGGCATGGTGAAATACTCGGAATGGCAATTGAGGAGGGAAAATTCCCTCATAAACAGTATTCACTTCTTGCAGCAGGTTACAGGAATCAGATTCCCGTAACAGTCCATGTGGGCATTGGACTCGATTTCATACATCAGCATCCCAATTGTAATGGAGAAATGCTCGGAAAGGCCTCTTATACGGACTTCCTGATTTATGCAAAATCAATTCAGAATTTGGAAAACGGTGTATTCATGAATTTCGGTTCTGCAGTGACCGGGCCGGAAGTATACCTTAAGGCACTCTCAATGGCAAGGAATGTAGCACATCAAAACAATGAGAAGATTGCACATTTTACAACAGCGGTCTTTGACCTTCTTCCCATTGAGGATAATACAGTCGGTGCACCGCCGAAATCCGATCCAAGATATTATTTCAGACCATGGAAAACAATTCTGGCAAGAACAGTTGCCGATGGCGGAACAGGTTATTATATCAACGGTGAACACAAGGATACAGTGGCAAATCTAGCATATAAATTATTGAGCGGTGATTGAGATGACAGAAGAAAGAATCAGAGAATTATTTAAAAAATTCAGAGAGCTTAGAATAGCAGTGGTCAGTGATTTTGTATTGGACAAGTATCTCAGAATTGATACACGTCTGAATGAACCATCACTTGAAACACCCCACGATGCGTATCAGGTAGTAAAAACCAGGCAATATCCCGGAGCCGGCGGTACCATAGCCAATAATCTTTGCGAACTAGGTGTTGGAGAAGTATATCCGGTTACCTTCATCGGAAATGACGGCAATGGCTTTGAACTCAGATGCGAAATGAAGGCAAGGGGTATGAAATTTGACTATGTAATCGACACCGATGAAATGATTACCCCTTCTTATGTCAAGCCAATGATGTGGGATGGTAAAGGAGAAGAAGTCGAAAGCAACAGGCTGGATATAAAAAATTTCAAAAACACACCTGAAGTCTTGGAAAGTAAATTGCTTGAAACCCTTGATGATGTATTCGAAAAAATGGATGCTGTAATAATACTGGATCAGATGGTGGAAAGTAACTGCGGAGTGATAACAGACAGGATAAGGGATAAACTGATCAGGCTTGCAGCAAAACATACAGATAAAATCATTTATGCTGATTCAAGGTCGAAGATACATATGTTCAAGATGATGTCTATCAAGTGTAATAACTATGAAGCTTGCAGGGCATTTTATCCTGAACTTAACAGTGAACCTGAAGATGAAATGGTACAGGAATGCGGGAACAGGCTTTATAAACAAAATGGCAGGCCTACATTTGTTACCATGGGGAAAAACGGAATAATGACCTTTGGGGAAAAAGGAGTCGTAGTGGTTCCTACAGAAGATGTGCCAAGACCATATGATATATGCGGTGCAGGTGATTCGGTCAGTGCCTCCGTTGTGTCTTCGCTGGCAGCCGGAGCAGATGAAGTTGAAGCAGCATTCATAGGGAACATGGTGGCTGCGGTGACCATAAGGAAAATAGGTGTGACCGGTACTGCTTCACTTGAAGAGGTCATTGATACATTTAACGGATGGTTCAGGGAGACAACACCATGGCAAAAATAGCCCTGGCTCAATTTGACAGCACTATAAATGATGTTTATGAAAACAACATGAAGATGGTTCGCATGATCAGACAGGCTTCTGAAAATCATGCGGACATCATTGTATTTCCGGAACTTTTTTCAACTGGTTATAACCTGGATATAATCGGTGACAGAATTTACGACATGGCATGTTCTTCAGATGGAGATACCATTAAACTGGCTTCAAGTGAAGCCAAACTGGGGAACATCCATGTTATTGCATCTCTGGCATACACAGATGAGAATGGTTTATATAATTCAGCTGCAGTCATAGACAACAATGGCAGGCTGTTGAATGTTTACCATAAAAACAATCTCTGGGACAAGGAACAGAAATATTTTAAATACGGCAGCCATGACTACAGGGTATATGAAACATATTTTGGGAAATTCGGAGTAATAATCTGCTATGATGTGGATTTTCCCGAAACATGCAGAAACCTGGCATTGGCGGGTGCGGAAATTATTTTCGTTCCTGCAGCCTGGGCAACGACCCACAGGAATCTCTGGGATATATATCTTCCTGCAAGAGCCCTTGAAAACACAGTTTTTGTGGCCGGAGTCAACCGAACGGGCACGGAAGGCAATGTTGTTTATTTCGGGGACTCAAAGGTATTTGACCCAAAAGGTGAGCTGATTGCACGGGCCGGCGAAAATACAGAGGAAATTTTATATTGTAACGTGAACATAGAGTCGATTCCCGAAATCAGGAAGGATTTCCCATATCTCAAAGAGCTTAGAAAGGATTATTGATTATGGCCGGTATTTGGTTGAACGAGGACAACTCACATTACTTTTTCAAACGTGGAGCGAATGCTGCAGACCCTGATAAAATCAGGGACTTTATTATGCAGTATAGGGGGACAAATGTAGAAAGAATGCTATTGAACGGTAATGCACAGAAGACCAGCTATGTAACTAAAGCAGGTGAGATTATTTATGATAATGTTACCGATGACATGATTGCTTCGGAAAGACTGCAGAGTTTCAAAAACTGGAGCAATGCAGTCAGGCTTCTGGTTGAACGCGGGATTGATGTTTATGCAGAGTGGATAAAACTGCTTAGGGAAATAAATATTTCTCCATGGATGAGCATGAGGATGAACGATGTTCACAATGCCGATAATACGGATGATCCTATGCATAGTATGTTTTATAAGCAGCACCTGGATTACAGAAGAGCCATGCACAGAGATGAAAAATGGGAGGACCGTCAGCTTAATTACCTGATTGAGGATGTCCGTGAGTACCATTTTGGAATACTTAGGGAGTACTTTGAGAAATATGATTTTGATGGAATAGAACTGGATTGGATGCGTTTTGGCAATCATTTTCCTGTCGGCTATGAGGATGAAGGACGGACTGTTCTTGATGGATTCATGAAATCAGCAAGGGAACTGGCCGATGAATATGAAAAAGTAAGGGGCCACAGGATTGAAATAGGAGCCAGGGTGCCTGTCAGTCCTGAGTATGCTTACGATATGGGAATGGATGGTGTTGGCTGGGCACTGGCAGGGTATGTAGCAAATCTTGTGCCATCTCCATTCTGGCATACCAGTCAGGCGGATATTCCCGTCGAAAGATGGAAGCGTCAGGTAGCAGGAACAGGATGTCTGATAGCTCCGTGTCTGGAAATATGTCTGAGGCAGTATGCTTTCCCAAAATGTAAAAATGAATTTCAGTTCAACAGCATAGAAACCATAAGGGGAGCGGCACATTCCTTTATAGACAGGGGAGCGGATGCAATATATACCTTCAATTATATGGATATGCAGAGATATGCATATGACGATGAAGGATACAAAAAAATCATTACGGAAACCGGCGATGTGGAATCAATGAAAGGAAAGAGAAGGAGACATGTGCTTACTTTCAGTGACAGAAGACCCGAAGGGGTTGTTTCTGATGAAATACTTCCATTTGAACTTAAGAAGAATATTTTCGCAGGATTCAGAATTCATACCGGTAATATGTTGAAAAATGAAACACGGCTTGTGCTTATGTCTTTCAAAGACGTTTATGACCTTGGGGAAAACGATATAAAAGTTTTTATAAATGGTGAAAGATGTGAGTTCATCGGAGCCTATTATACGGAAAATCCCAGGCCAATTGACACATTATATGCATGGATTGTTCCAAAGGAAGCACATAAGAACGGTTATCAGGTCATTGAACTTGATTCAGGGCTTGATGAAGCTGTGCTTGACTGGATTGAAATGCTTGTTGACTGAGATAAGCAGAAAAACAAGGGTTTTCGTGTTAAATAATTGTAAATATTGAATGTGATAATATATCAGTGTATAATCATTCAGTACAAATACCGGTTTTTCTGTGCAGATACGGGTTTCAAAGGTGCATCACCGGTGTTGGAAAAGTAGGAGGGAATTCGTATGGGGAAGTATTTTTTGAAGCGGTTTGCGGCTGCGATACTTACAATATTGCTTATTGCAACAATAACTTTCTTCATGATGCATTCAATTCCCGGTGGGCCTTTTACAAGAGAAAGACCTGTTCCGGATTCAATAATGGTAAGGCTCAATGAGAAATATCATCTGGATGACCCTGTTTTCATTCAATATCTGGATTATATGAAAGGGCTTGTAACCCTGGACCTGGGTCCGTCTTTTTCCATTATCGGGAAGGATGTAATTGATCTTATAAAAGGAGGGTTCCCGACTTCTGCAAAAATCGGACTGATGGCAACAGTGCTGATAATTATATTGGGAATCCCATTTGGAATTATATCAGCACTTAAACAGAACAAACCCATAGACTATTTTGTCATGTTCATGGCAACCCTGGGGGTCACTGTTCCAAGCTTTGTAATAGCAACACTTATCATATATGTCTTTGCCGGATTGCTGGGGTGGCTTCCCACCTACGGGCTTCAGAATCCCCTGGGGTATATAGGACCTGTAGTTGCACTAAGTGGGTATTCCCTGTCATTTGTAACCAGGCTGACCCGTTCCTCAATGCTTGAAGTTCTTCGCCAGGATTATATAAGAACTGCAAGGGCAAATGGTATCAAGGAGATTGTTGTCATGGGCAAGCACGCAGTCAGAAATGCTCTTATACCGGTAATTACCTATGTGGGTCCAATGGTTGCTGCAATACTGACCGGTTCCTTTGTTATTGAAAGAATATTTGCGCTTCCCGGTATGGGGGGTTACTTTGTTGAGAGTATAACCAACCGGGATTATACTACTATAATGGGCATAACGGTATTTTACGCAGCATTCTACATCATAATGATTTTGCTGGTGGATGTGGCATATGCATTGGTTGATCCACGTATAAGATTTGAAAAAGGGGCAAAATAATGAGTAGCATAGATAAAAGTAAATTTAAATTTGTTACAGAGAAGGAAAAGGAATTCGAAGAATTCCGGCCTAGCCTTACCTACTGGCAGGATGCCTGGAGGCGTCTTAAAAAGAATAAGATGTCCATGGTTGGGCTTGTTGGTATTATTCTGATTATTCTTTTTGCCATAATCGGACCCTTGTTTACCACTATGTCATATTCAGACCAGATCAATGATTTTAAGAACCTTTCGCCCATATTGACCATTTATGAAGTGGCTCCTGAAACTTATGTTACATTGACTGCTGACTACAGTCTGATTCTCGTTGATAAAAAGGGAAATCTGATTGAAAGACTAGAAATATTTGAATTGACTGATTCGGTAATAACAAGTGAAGAAAGAACCGATTTAACAAAAGTTCTTTCACCCGCGGAACAGAAAAAGCGCAATGATGAAGCCAAGAAAACTCTGATAAAGGCTTATACATATAATGACGAACTTATATATCTTGATTATTCCGGAGCTGTGGATAAAGAGCTCGATTATAAATATGTATTCACATACAAAGGTGTTGTTACAAATGAAAAATTCAGGACAGTGTGGAATAAAAAATATCCATTCGGTTCTGACAATCTCGGCCGCGATGTTCTGACCAGGGTTATGTATGGTGCAAGGATCTCTCTCACCGTTGCGTTTGTGGCTTCCTTGGTAAACTTCATTATAGGAGTTACATATGGTGCCATTGCAGGATATGAGGGCGGCCGTGTTGACAATGTGATGATGCGAATAGTTGACATCATTAATTCGGTACCTCTTGTTCTGATAATCATTCTGTTGATGGTGCTTATTGGGAATCAGGGTCTTTGGACAATAATATTGGCCATTGGATTGGTTTACTGGGTGGGAATGGCAAGGCTGGTCAGAGGACAGATACTGGCTCTAAAGGAGCAGGAGTTTGTTCTGGCTGCAACAGCCCTTGGCGTAGCAAGAAAAAATATTATCACAAGACACTTGATTCCAAATGCAATGGGACCGATTATAATCTCAATGACCATGATGATACCAAGTGCAGTATTTACAGAAGCCTTCATGAGTTTCATCGGTCTGGGTGTTTCTGCTCCCATGGCTTCCTGGGGTACACTAGCAAACAATGCTTTATCAGGGATACTTTCATCCCCTTATCAATTATTCTTCCCTGCATCGGCAATTGCAATAACAATGCTGGCATTCAATTTCCTGGGTGATGGACTCAGGGATGCACTGGATCCGCGTCTTAGGAAAGGTTGAGGTGAATTCAATGGGAAAAATACTTGAAGTAAACAACCTGAAAACATCATTTTTTACTCACCTGGGAGAAGTACAGGCTGTCAGAGGTTCTTCCTTTTCAATGAACGAGGGAGATATCCTCGGTATAGTGGGAGAGTCAGGAAGTGGTAAAAGTGTAACAGCCATGTCAATTATCAACCTTATTGAAGACCCGGGCAAAATAAAAGAAGGTTCTGTTATTTTCAATGGGAAAGATTTGACCAAACTTACCGAAAGTGAATTGACGGAAATCAGGGGAAGTGAAATTGCAATGATTTTCCAGGACCCCATGACATCATTGAATCCTGTTTTTACTATAAAGAATCTTATGACAGAGGTTATTCTCCGTCATACTGATATGTCAAAGAAAGAAGCCATTGCCCATGCCATTAAAATGCTGGATTTGGTTGGTATACCCCACCCTGAAACTAGGATAAACGCCTATCCACATCAGTTTTCCGGTGGAATGAGGCAACGCGTTATGATTGCCACTGCTCTTTCATGTGATCCCAAGCTTCTGATTGCCGACGAACCAACGACTGCTCTTGATGTAACAATCCAGGCACAGATACTTGAATTGCTTTTGAAATTAAAGGATGAGACGAATACATCAATTATTATAATCACCCATGACCTCGGTGTTATTGCTGAAGTTTGTACAGATATTATTGTTATGTATGGTGGAATGATGATGGAAAAAGGTACTGTGGATGAAATTTTCTATGAACCAAATCATCCATATACAAATGGTCTTCACAATTCCGTTCCTCATATTGTGTCCGGAAAAAGGGACAGATTGATTCCAATCAAAGGATCCCCTCCGGATTTAATGAAACCTCCAACAGGCTGTCCATTTTCACCAAGATGTCCTCATGCAATGCAGATATGCCTTGAAGAGGCAGCCCCTATGTTCAAACTGAGCGATACTCACACTTCTGCCTGCTGGCTGCTTCATGAGGATGCTCCTCAAGTCAAAGGTTATACCAAGGGAGGCAAACAGGATGACTGAAAATAATTTTGGCAGAAATGATGTCAAGGACAAAGATATAATGCTTGAAGTAATTGGTTTAAAGAAATACTTTAATGTTAACAATAGTCTGCGTAAAAGTAAGCGTAAGATAGTAACAGCCGTCGATGGACTTAACTTTTTTATTAAAAAAGGTGAGACATTTGGCCTGGTGGGCGAGTCCGGCTGTGGAAAGTCAACGACTGGCAGAACTATTATAAAACTATATGAGCCAACCGGTGGTCAGATTATTTTTGATGGGAATGATATTACACACCTCAGTGGCAAGGAAATGCTTCCATACCGAAAGAAAATGCAGATGATATTCCAGGACCCATATGCCTCACTGAACGGAAGAATGACTGTTACGGATATAATAGGTGAAGGTATTGATACTCACAGGCTGTATCTGGGCAAGGAACGACAGGAAAGAATATATGACCTCCTGCATACAGTAGGTTTAAAAAGTGAACATGCCAACAGATATCCCCATGAATTTTCAGGTGGTCAAAGGCAAAGGATAGGTATTGCAAGAGCCCTTGCTGTGGAACCTGAACTGGTTATCTGTGACGAACCAATCTCAGCCCTTGATGTTTCAATACAAGCACAGGTAGTCAATATGCTGGATGATCTTCAGGATAAAATGGGTCTTACATACTTGTTCATAGCCCATGACCTTTCCATGGTCAAGCATATTTCCGACAGAATAGGAGTCATGTACCTGGGAAAAATGATGGAGGTATGTCCAAGTGATGAATTGTATGACAACCCGCTTCATCCATATACTCAGGCATTGCTTTCTGCTATTCCGGTACCTGACCCAAAACTCACCAGGAGCCAAAAAAGAATAATACTGGAGGGTGACGTCAAGAGTCCTATAAATCCCGGAGAGGGGTGCAGATTCTCTTCAAGATGCAGGTATTGCAAGGATATATGCAAGGAAGTAACCCCTGAAATCGAAGAAGCAAACCATGGTCATTACATAGCATGTCATAGATATAAGGAAATCAACGGCATTGTGTGATATTGGAAAAACCCGATTATTTGGAGTATAATATATTTACTTTGTAATGTTATTTAGTTAATATATAGTAGAGCAGGGGATGACTCATGGGGGAGAATTGGCAAAAATGAATTCATAGTTTTTGATATACAGATGGTTTATCCATTTGGTATATATTTAGATTAAAAAGGGAGGAAGAAAAATGAAAAGAGTATTAGTTACAATCCTTGCATTGGCGCTCGTCGTTGGCCTCATGGCCGGATGTTCAGCCGGAGCAAAGGGTGGGGAGCTAAACTGGAACATAGGCTCAGCAGGTCCTAAGACCATTGACCCGGGCCTTTGTGGAGCAAGTGATGGCGGAGATGTTATCAACAACACATTTGAAGGTCTTATCAGAGAAAAAAGTGGAGTTG
Organism: Clostridia bacterium; assembly: GCA_016929655.1. Taxonomy (GTDB): domain Bacteria; phylum Bacillota; class Clostridia; order DUPQ01; family DUPQ01; genus JAFGQE01. The sequence goes on along the minus strand of JAFGIJ010000125.1, from coordinate 4,448 downwards.
TACAGCCCGGTATTGCTAAAACATGGGAAACATCCGCAGACGGAAAAACAGTTACCTTCAATCTCAGGAAATCAAAATGGTCCGATGGATCTGACCTTACAGCTCATGACTTCGTATATGCATGGCTGAGAGCAATGAATCCGGATACAGCTTCCGAGTATGCTTGGCTCTGGCATTACACTAATGTTGTTGGTGCTGAAGATTATGTTGATGGAGTTGGTGGACCAGAGGGAGTTGGAATCAAGGCAGTTGATGACTATACATTTGAAGTCAAGCTTTCTGATCCCACAGATTACTTCGTATCACTCATGTCCTTCTATACCTTCATGCCTGTAAAACAGTCATCTGTTGAGGCTGCCGGCGGAGAAGAAGGACTTTGGGCAACAATTCCTGAACTTGCTGTATCCAATGGACCATTCGTTCTTACTGCATACACAATAGGTGACGGACTCAGACTCGAAGCAAACCCAAACTACTGGAACAAAAAGGAAGTAGGTCTTTCAGCTATCAATGGTAAATTCATTGATGATTCAAACACCGCATACCAGGCTTACCAGGCAGGCGAATTGGATTTCATTCCTGATGTACCTACAGCGGAAGTGCCCAGACTTATAGCAGAAGATCCTAACTTCTATGTATTCCCACTTCTTGGAACATACTATTACAATTTCAATATGGATCTTGAAATTTGGTCTGATGTAAGAGTTAGAAGAGCTATGGCAATGGCAATTGACCGTGAAGTTATTTGTGAAACACTTGCAGCAGGACAGGTTCCCGCTGGCGGATTCATACCTCCTGGATTCCTTGACGATCAGGGAAGAGATTTCTTTGAAACTGCCGGAATGTATGGTCTTGCAACCGATGACAGCAAAGTTGCTGAAGCTCAGGCACTTTTAGCAGAAGCCGGATATCCAAATGGAGAAGGTTTCCCTGAATTTGTTATGATGTACAATACAAGCGAAGGACATCAAACAGTTGCAGAACTTATGCAGGAAATGTTCAAGACAAACCTCGGAATTACATGTACCCTTGAAAACCAGGAATGGGCAGTATTCCAGGATACACGTACACAGGGCAATTATGAGCTCTCACGTGGCGGCTGGCTCACAGACTTCATGGATCCAAGTGGAATGCTAGGTATCTTCAAGAATCTTGATGTTGCCTACAATGACCCGAACTACTACAATCCTGAATTCGAAGCAGCTCTCAATGAAGCAAGCTCAGCTACAACACCGAAGGCTCACTTTGATGCATTGTACAGGGCTCAGGATATCTTCATGAATGACATGCCGATAATTCCTGTATATCACTATTCAGACACAATGTTGGTTTCTGACAAAGTTGTTGGATGGGATCGTTCAGTACTTGGTTCAGTTGACTTTAGTACAGCAACTGTAAGCGACTAGAATAAAAATACAAAAACATCACACTAGCTGCCCCTTCCGGGGCAGCTTTTTTTGTATCCTAAAATCGAGCAAACACCCCTCGGGTATTTACTCGAAAATCGAGTAAATACCCGAGGGGTTAATACCTGAAAATCGAGTAAACACCCGAGGGGTGTTTGCTCGATAATTATGTTTTGATGGGGTTATTCCATTGCTTTGGATTGCTTGAACATACTTAAACCGGATAGTCTGGAAAGAATAGGACGTACTCCGAAGTATACAAAAACAGTTTCAAACACAAGCATTACTGCTATTTTAAGCAGCCTTGTTGGTATCAAAGCTGCCAATGGCATCTTGTACAATATAACCAGCCAGGTTCCTACCATCAGTAGGTCTACAATCAATAGCTTGACCAAAGTTCCTGTAATAGCTCTGAACCAGGTTATCTGTTTCTTGTAAAAGAAAAGACCGTAAATTATACCTGTTGTAAATGCGCTGATGGTAAACCCCGGGAAAAATGTTCCTGTAGGAAACATCATAAAGCCAATTACATCAGCAACAGCACCCACAATTCCACCGGCTATTGGACCGAAAAGAATCGCTGCAATCAGTATTGGTATAAATTCCAGACTGATTCGAAGAATCTGTACCTGAAATGAAAGAAACCGTGCAAGTACAATGGTCAGGGCTGTCAGAAAAGACAGGATTACCAATTTTCTAGTGTTTGTCATAAAAAAATCTCCTTTTTTATGGCAAACCACGTAAAGAAGATTAATCTCTATGTGGCAGCGGAATGCGGAATATGCACCGCGGATACCATTTCCTTCGTTCCGAAGACAACTTCCCGTCCTCCGGACACTGTACGCGCACAATCCTACTCTGCCTTTGTTATTTTCCGCTATTGACAATAACTTACCCTAATTTCCAGCTTTCTGTCAATGAAATGTTAAATTTAGTGCTGTTTTTTAATATATATTCACGACTTAGTGCAATTGTTATAAAAAAAATTTAAAAATTACTTTGACAGATAGAGTAATTTGCTGTACTATTACTCTATCAGACAGAGTAAAAGAAAAGGAGGTGCAAAATGATCAGCAGCGACATAATCCGCGGGCATCTGGATGCTATTATCCTCAGGCTGATAATTGAGAAGGACCGCTATGGTTATGAAATCTCCAAGGAAATCAGTATGAGGACAGACAATCAATTCGGAATAAAGGAAGCCACTCTTTATGCGGTATTCCAAAGGCTTGAGAAAAAGGAATTAATCGAGTCATATAAGGGAGAGCAGACCCATGGAGGAGTCAGGAAGTATTACACAGTAACAACCCTGGGCAAAGCATATTATTCTGAAAAAGTAAAAGAGTGGCAAACCACAAAGAAAGTAATCGATACATTTATGGAGGGATTGAAATGATAACTATTCAAGAGTATGTGAACAGGATGTTCAAAAATATACCTGAAAATGAACAAACCATTGGCATCAGACAGGAAATTATCGAGAACCTGCAGGAAAAGGTCATGGATCTGATGGAGAGCGGCAAGGAAGAGGAAGATGCTATCAACAAGGCAATTGTTGATTTCGGTGATTTTGATGAAATAATCAGTGAACTATCAGTTGATACATCTCCGGTAACTTTGAAAGATGACAAAAAGACAGTGGAATATAATTACAGGAAGACAACTAATGCATTCCTTTTCTCCCTGTGTGGAAGTGCAATAATAATTGCTCTTGCAGTATTTATAAACATGTATTATTCACCTGGGACAATATGGTTTGTGTATCCTATGTTTGCAATAATATGGTGGCCGTTGGCAATGTTCTTCAGATGGCTTAACAGAAGAAACAGGAGGTAGATTGTGAAAAACAGAGCTCTTGGTTTTTCTATAATAGGGAGTCTGATAATCATAGCTTTCATGATTTTTGTCAACTATACAACTTCACCCGGATTTCCATGGTTCATCTTTCCTGCGTTTGCGGTTCTATGGTGGCCATTGGGAGTGTTTTTTTCAAAGAGGGGCAATGGCAAGGGGTTTGCCGTAATAGGAAGCTTTTTGATAACAGCCCTAATGGTAATTACAAACTTAATTACATCTCCGGGATTCCTCTGGTTCATCTTTCCGGTTTTTGCAGTTCTTTGGTGGCCGGTTTCAATGTTTCTCGGAGGAAAACCAAAGGCATTTTCGATAGCAGGATCGGTAATGATAATCGGGTTATTTTTGTTGACCTACTTTATAACAGCATCAGGGCATCCCTGGTTTATTTATCCCGCATTTGCTGTAATATGGTGGCCCTTGGCTGTACTTGTTGGCAGAGGAAGGGCAAAATTGTTTTCATTGCTTGGTTTTTTGTTGATTAATGCATTTTTCATAACAGTGAATTTGATTACATCCCCGGGATATCTATGGTTCATACATATCAGCTATGCCACTGTTTGGTGGCCGGCCAGCATTTTTTTGGCAAGAAAGAATACTATAAAGATATATTCACTTGCCATGTCAATTATATCAATTGCACATCTTGTTTTGCTGAACTATCTGACAGTTCCCGGAACACCTTGGTTCCTATATTCTGTTTACCCATTGTTACTATGGCCGACCGTCATGTATATGGGGAAACATGCAGCGCGGATTCCTTTTGCTCTGGCAGGAAGCCTGATCGGAATTATTTTTTATCTGGGATTGAACCTGTTTATTTTTCAAGGACATCCGTGGATCCTATACCTGATTCTGCCTTTGGTATGGTGGCCGGTATCAACTGCTTTTAAAAAAGTCGCAAATACACTTCCATACCTATTCGTCAGCATAACAATATTTACATTATATTATGGGCTTTTGAATATATTCATTTCCCCGGGACACTTTTGGTCGCTTTATCTCCTTTATCCGTATGCATGGGCTGCAATAGGAATATATTTTGGCAGAAGAAAGATGGCTCTTGGCCTGGCGGTAGCTGCAACTGTTATAACTGCTTTGTTCTGTTCAGTTTTAAATATTATTCTTACACCTGATACAATATGGGCAGTTTTCCCGGTTTTTGCTATACTGTGGTGGCCTATCAGT
>JAFGIJ010000124.1 GCA_016929655.1 Clostridia bacterium | reverse complement strand
CCGGGCCAGGCTGTACAGCTCCCGGGTTCTGGACATCAAATATGGACATAACAGGTGTTTTTATCTGTGTCACAAGCTGAATGGGAGTATTCATAAGTATATCTTCTGCAGGCACTTTATCTATGATGGAGGACGGCCTTATGAAATTGCTTGTCTTCTTTTCTTCAAAGGCATCCTCACCTGAAATCTTCAGCATACTTGAATTGAGTATAACGGTTCCGAAAACCAGGTCATTGAACTGATTTTCACTTGAAACACCAATTTTACCGAGTTTATCCGCATCAAGTCTTGAATCTGTGAACACCTGTGCAATATATGGAGAAAACTCCAGATTCAATCCTGCAAATTCCTGAATGTGGGATTCAGTTCCAAGTTCACTGTCAACCAAAACGGCATTGCCGTTGATTATCCTGTAAAGGTAATAACCATCTTCAGGCAGCCATTCAATCTGTGGAATCCATCGAAGAAGTACCTTATTGGGTTCACTCCATGTACCTTTTAGCTCTGTGGTCGGTTCAAGTTGTTCAGGAGTAGGCTCTGCATCTGCAAATAACTCTTCGATTCTATCCCTGATTTCCTCAAGCCTGTCTACCTGTGCCTCGGTTTCTTCATCAGGGGCATTGCCTTCCTCATCAGTCAGTTCATCTATCAATTCATTTATTTCTTCAATCAATTCCTCTAGTCTTGCCGTATCACCTGGGCTGTCAACCAGATCACCCAAATCTTCAGCATTTAGAATCTCATCACCGATTGCCGGTTCATCCAAAAGGGCTCCTGCCCCTTCAGTCCCGGAATCCAGTAATTCGTTCATATTGGAAGGAGGCTTGTTTATATCCTCTGCAGGTATCCATGGTTGTACTGTTTCTCCATCCGGTGCCGGAGATACCGGCGGCATCGTCTGTGACGGGCCGGGAGAAGGGGTTTGATTTGCAGAAGGCTGGGCCGACTGCGATGATGAGGGTGTTGGTGATGTTTCACCCCTGTCCTTCTTTTTACATCCTGTAAGCATATATGAAAATATAAGCACAAGAACTAAAAGTATACTTATTTGTTTCTTAAACTTAGACATAATGACCCCTCCGTTTCCCCAGAACACTGAAAATCATTAACACTTGATATATCCATTATATCACTTTTTGTATATTTAAATCCAAGTTTAAAATACGCTAAAAGAGACCGTAACATGTACAGTCTACTTTAACATTGGTTTCTAATTATAATTTTATTTCCAGTCGATTATCATCTTTTTGATACATTGTATCCCAGTCCATAACTGTTTTGGCAACTTCCATTGTAAATTCGGCAATTTCCAGCCTGTCGTCTTCACTGAGCATCCAACCGGTGGCACCGACGTTTTCCAAGACCTGTTCAGGCCTTTTTGCTCCCACAATTGCAGAAGTAATACCTTGTTTGTTAATGGTCCAGTTGATTGCAGCCTGAACCGGTGTCTTTCCATAGCGATTTGCTATCAGTCTTATTTTTTCGGTTGCATCAATTGCCATTTCAAATGTCGGAGACACAAACAGCGGGATTTTACCGTTTCTCATATCGGTTTCATCAAATTTCCAGTCTTTGGTGAATTTGCCGGTAAGAAGCCCCTGTGCTATGGAACTGTAGGAAATTATACCTATATTGTTTTCAATGCAATATGGCATCAGATCCCTTTCTATATGTCTCCAAAAAAGCGAATAACTTGGTTGAAGTACATCTATATCACCTGAAGCTACTGCCCGTTTCAGATGTTTCAAAGTAAAGTTGGATACACCGATCGCTCTTATTTTCCCCTCGGATTTCAGTTTCATCAGCTGTTCGATTGGCTCTTCCACAGGGATTTCAGGACTTGGCCAGTGAACGAAATATACATCAATCATATCCGTCCCGAGTCTCGACAAGGTGAGTTCCACACTTTTTCTTGCATTTTCTCTGGTCAGACCAACGGCAGAACACTTGCTTGAAAGATATATTTTATCTCTGATACCTTTTATTGCTTTACCCAGAACTTCTTCTGAGTGGCCATCTCCATATCCCATGGCTGTATCAAAGAAGTTGATTCCCTGTTCATAAGCAGTTAATACTGTTTCCTGATAAATCCTGTCTTCAAGGCTTTCGCCCCATTCCCTACCTGCTCCCATGGCCCAGCAGCCTAATGTAATTTCTGATATTTCAATGTTGCTTTTACCGAGTTTCCTGTAATCCATGACATCTCCAAGTTATTATTTCATATGCAATGATACAACATGAGAGCCTTTTCTTCAACGGATTGCCATCTAGAGCCCGGGAAATACTTCTGAAGTAAATATACGGATTATTTCAGGATCAAATTGTTTTCCGGAGTTTTTTCTGATTTCGGCAAAAGCTCTTCTTTTTGAGTATGAATGCCGATTGTTTGGTTTGTTTGTCAGATAATCATAGCTTTCTGCTATAGCAATTATCCTTGACTGAAGAGGAATTTTTATATTGGACAATCCCTGTGGATACCCACTTCCATTCCAGTTCTCATGGTGATGCAGAACATAATCAGCCAAATCAGCTGTATCATTTGAACTTGACAGAATCCTGTACCCTGTTTCGGGGTGGCGATTGAGATTCTCAGTTTCTTCCTTTGTAAGTGACTGCTTTTTAATGAGAATATCTTCCCTTATGGTTACCTTACCAATATCATGGAAAAACCCGGCTGATGCAAGTTCCTTTAAATCTTTTTTTGTCAAATTCAAAGCCTTTCCAATTTTTTGGCATAAAAGTGAGACACGCTCAGCATGTCCTTTTTCCCATGGGCTTATCTCAAACAGGGTTTTGGTTATTATTTTTATAGCCTTTGAGCGATGCTTTGATTTTTCCTCCAGCTTATTCCTATACATGGAATCTTCAGCAACCTTGAATAAATCATCCATATCCTGTTTGGAATCAGTCTTGACCGCACATCCCAGGGCTATGGAAACAGGAAGACGAGTCTTGGCTTCCTCGAATTTGCTCTTTAAAATCCTCTTCAATATATTTTGCGTATCCTCCATGCTTGTACCGGGAAGCAGTATCATGAACTCGTCCCCTCCCACCCTGGCAATGATATCATCTTCGCGGCATGCATCCATAAGGATGCCCGCAGCATTCTTCAATATATTATCACCCTCAACATGACCGAATGCATCATTGGCTAGCTTCAGCCCATTGACATCTGCCATAATAACAGAAAGGGGATAATTCCTCTTTACATCAAGCCTTGCAAACTCTTCCTCCAGGAAACGCCTGTTATATAAACCGGTCAGATGATCGTGATAACTGATATGTTCTATTCTATCGAGATGTTCCCTGCGGGCTGTAATATCCTGGCAGGTACCCAGTATTTTGCCTGGTCGTCCATTTTTCTTTTCAACAACACCTTTTATCAGAAACACAAGTTCCCGGCCCTCGCGGTCTGCAGTATCAATTTCAACTGAAAATTCACCTTTTCCTCTGGCAGCACGGTGAAATGCCTCTTCGTATCTTATGAAAGAATCCTCAGTCATAAAATTTCTTTCTGTTTCGCCCGTTATATCAATTTCATTGTTTTCATATCCAAACAGAGCATACATTCCTTCTGACCACTTGCATTCTCCTGAAATTAGATCTCTTGAATAATGTCCGGATTTTGTAATCAACTCAGCTTCTCTGAGTGATTTTTCACTCTCAGCCAATGCCTTTTCTATCCTGAGCTTATCAGTTATATCCTCACCAGCTGATAGTATTCCGGTTATTTCACCTTTGCTGCCATAAACTGTACTGTTGTTCCATTGAATATATCTCACATCCCCCTTAGCCGTGACTATGGGGTTGATGTGTTCAATTCTGTTCTGCTTTCCATCAACCATTTCCCTTCTTATGGTCTCTTCAATTGTTTCCCTTAGATCATGGGGTATGAACTCATCTATCCACACTTTTCCAATGATATCTTTTTCGGATACTCCCAGCAGTTCGCAGCATTTTCTATTGGCTAATCTGACTCTTCCTGTCTCATCAAGGACTATCACAATGAATCCTGCTATATCAATATATTGCTGAAACTTATTTCTTTCCTCCATCAACAATTTTTCAACTTTTACACGCTCTGTAATATCAGATACGGCTCCAATGATTATTCTGGCTCCTCTTTCTCCGATAATAGGGGTACCTGAAACATGCAGAATACTTGGATTGCCGGCTGCCCCCTTTTTGATTTCAATGTCAATCTCAGCAGATTTACCTGATTTGACAACTTCATTGATTGTTCTGTGAATCCTATCAGTATCAGCTGTATATTTCAATAATTTATTCAGTTCTATACTGTTGTCATTGTCATCAGCCCTGAAAAGTTTCAATGTTTCATTTGACGCCCAGACTATACCAGCTTCAATGTCCAGCTCCCAGCTGCCCGATTTTCCCGACTTTTCAGCAATCTCCAGCCTTCTGATATACCTTTGAACTTCCTGCTCCAATTTCAAGGTTTGTGTATATTCATTTGTATAAATGACATAAACATCTTTCTTGATGACTTGGCAGTGCAAAGACAGAAATCCTTCTGTAGCATCCTGTTTCTCAAATTGATATATTCCGTTTTTTATGTTTGCAAAATCTATTATGGATTCAGGGTCATCGGATAAATCTGTAATAACAGCCCCAAGTCTTTTACCGGTAATTTCAATGATAGGATACCCGGTTATTTCACACGCCTTTTCGTTGGCGAAAATTATGTACCCCTCTTCATCGCAGACAAAGGCCCCATAAGGAGCCTTGTCAAACATATTGTAATACAATTTCACATCAACCATTACAACCCCCGTACACTTGAATTAATCAGTCAACCGGAAAGGATGCTTTGAAGTTCAGTATTTGAGACAGCCGATGATTATTCGGCTTTTGCACCGCAGTTCGGACAGAAGGCTGTTCCTTCGCTAAGTACCTGACCGCAGCCCTTGCATTTATTTCCTTCATCTACTTCAGGTTCAGATTCTGGTTCAGGTTTGGGTTCAAACTTGAAACCACACTTGGGGCAAAATGCAACTTCATCTTCATTCTCTGCTCCGCATGAGGGACATACCCTTATGTGACGCAGTTCCAGAATTTCACCTTCAAGATCCTTGATGGCTTCCCTTGCTTCCTCTATCTGCTTGCAAAGTTCTTCTGCTTCTTCAAATGTCTTTTCACCTTTTTCATATTTTTCCAGTGCTACAACACCAATCTGCTTCATGAACCCGGAAATACTGTTTTCCTTGTCTTTGATTTTTCCTTTGACCTTCTGAATTTCAATACCTTCTTCAGCCTTCTTGGCAGTATTCTTTGCAGCCTGGCCTATCTTCTTACCAAATTCCTTGAATTTTCCTGACATAATACCCTCCTAAATTGAGATATTTACATAATATATCACACTCGACTGATGTGTAAATATGCGATTTCTTTACTGATGTCTAATAAAATTGTCCAATACTTTATGTTTATTCTAACATAATTGAACCGGGTAATCCACAATCAACATCTCACTCGTATTTTCTAACCATCAATTTATACTTCATTCTGATGTTCCTTACCGCACCTGACTCCTTGAACTCGACGGCATATTCACTTTTTTCCCTGTCGACAACCAATATGACCCCCTCATTCCAAACGGGATGAAGTACCACATCTCCTATTGCAAATACATCATCACTGACAGCTGAAGGACCATTTGCCATACGTTGTTTTGTAACTTCAAGCAAATCAGGATCAAGCTTCCCTTCCCGGACTATCATATTCTCCTTTATTTCCAAAAGGAATCTCGATGGATATTTAAATGCCCCTCCATGCATGGCTCCCTCAGATTCAGTCAGAAAAAGCTCCTTTTTTGTCCTGGTAACTGCAACGTATGCCAGCCTTCTCTCCTCTTCAAGTGCTTTTTGCCTCCTTTCCTGCAGGGACCGGGCATTCGGAAGAATGTCCTCTGACATTCCGTATATGAAAACATATGGAAATTCAAGCCCCTTTGCAACATGTATCGTCATCAATCTTACCCTGTTGCTGTCCTCACCGATATCTGCATCCGTGTATAAGGATAGTTCCTGAAGGTATTCAGAAAGTTCCACATCTTCGCCTGCAGTTTGTTCATAGTCAATCAAAGCGGTCATGAATTCTGCAATGTTATCAAGTCGGTTGTTGTCACCGTCCCTTCTATAGAACTCCATGAAGCCGCTTTTATTAAGCAAATCCCTTGTCAGTTCGGAAATATCCTTCTCGATCATTTCTTTTTTAGCTGTTTCAATCAATTTGATATAGTCGTATCCTGCTACTCCAGACATTGCAGGATCCCTCAGGTTGTTTTTCAATGCATCATACATGGAGCACTCTTCTTCTTCAGCCTTTTGTCTTAGGAAATCAATCTTTTTTCTGCCGATTCCCCTTCGCGGAAAGTTCACAGTCCTTATAAAGGATATGTCATCTCCACTAACAAGCATTTTAAGATATGCAATGATGTTCTTGATTTCCTGCCTTTCAAAGAATTTAACACCGCTGAATACAACATAATCAATATTTTCCTTTATGAAAGCCTGCTCAATGGCCCTTGACAGGAAGTTTGCCCTGTACATGATGCTGATATCATGGAGTTTGACATCCTTCTCCATAAGCCGCTTGATGACCTGGACAATATAACCTGTTTCTTCATCCTCATTCTTTCCATGGAAATGTGTTACCACCGGCCCTTTGGGGTTGTCTGTTTTCATGTCCTTGTCAACCCGCATTTTATTGTGTTTGATTATAGAATTTCCTACATTTAGAATCTGAGGAGTTGACCTATAGTTTCGGTCCATAATTATTGTTCTGACATCAGGGAAGTTCAGGTGGAATTCTACGATAAACTCGGGTTTTGCCCCTCTCCACTCATATATGGTCTGATCCGGGTCTCCTACCACAAAAAGATTCCCATGCCCCTGTGAAACCAGTTTCATCAAAGTATATTGCTTGGTGTCGGAATCCTGGAACTCATCGACCTGTATATAGTGAATCCTGTTCTGCCATTTTACAAGTATATCCCTGTGATTTGTGAATATGTACAGTGCAAAGTTGATGATGTCATCAAAATCAACCGCATAATTCTTCTTCTGTTTTCTGAGATAGCTGT
>JAFGIJ010000123.1 GCA_016929655.1 Clostridia bacterium | reverse complement strand
CAGGAAGCATATAGTCTTGCAATAAACAAGGCACTTTATCTTTGGAAGAAGAACCGAATCAATGAATCCCTTGAGATATATGAAAAGTTGATTGAGGAAGGTGAATCAACGGTTCTTTATGGAAGCTACGGCTATATCATTTCTCTGGGAAATGATCTTAACAAAGCTCTCGAGCTCAATGAAAGGGCATATAAGTATAACAGCAGCAACAAGGCCATACTTGACAATCTGGGCCTAATCTATATAAAGTTAAACAAGCTTGAAGAAGCATTTGATATTTACGAAGAGCTTATGAAAAAGTCTCCCCAGTTTCCGGAAGCATACTATAACATGGCTGAGCTAATGTATAAAATGAAAGACACCGACAGTGCTGTCCGACACATGAAAAATTGCGTTCAGATGAAATTTGACGGGCTGTCAACAATCACCCAGGAACAGGCACAAAAAAAGCTTGATCAGCTAATGAGGCTCCAGGGTTCGCTGCAGTAATCTGGATCAGCCTTAATTGTAACCGGCTCATTGCCAACAGGTTTATAAAAGGTAAGTCTACGGGACCACAGAGCAAGGTTGTGGACTTTCTTTTTTGCTCCATATTTTGCATCTCCCAAAACGGGATTGCCCATTTGTGAAAATTGAACTCTGATTTGATGGTGTCTGCCGGTAATCAAATGTATTTCTACCAGTGAAAGTCCGTTTTTTTGTTTTAATACATTGTAATCAAGGACTGCTTTTTTAGCACCGGCAGTATCAATTGGTACTGATTTGGATTTATTCAAATCTCTGTCTTTCAGAAGATATGTTTCCATGGAACCGGATTCTTTTTCCAAGTACCCTTCAACCACTGCAAGATAAACTTTATCCATTTTCCCTGACCTTATTTGTTCAGAGAGCCTTGAAGCACCTTTGGATGTCTTAGCAAAGATCATGACACCTCCTGTCGGTCGGTCAAGTCTATGAACAAGACCAAGGAATACTTCCCCCGGTTTATTATATTTTTTCTTTAAATATGCCTTGATAATATCCATAAGGCACTCATCACCTGAAATATCCGGCATTACAGGAATATTGGGTTCTTTGACGACAGCTATTGTATGATTATCTTCAAAAAGAACTTTCATCTGAGCTCCCATCTTCCGGTAAATCCACAGGGCAAAATCAATCCGTCAAAACTGCTTTGTATCCCCAGTTCATAGGTTTCAACTTTTCCACCGAATTTTTTTACAAGTATCATATTGAGAATATTTTCCATAAGCAATGGTGTAAGCGTTGATGCATAGGTGCTTACCAGGAAAAACAGTGGTTTTTCAGACAGAAGCTGCGAACACAGTTCCACCAGTTCATATAACTCATCTTCGATTTTCCAAAGTTCCCCTGAAGGACCTCTCCCATAAGCAGGTGGGTCCATTAGTATGCCATCATATTTGTTTCCTCTTCTTATTTCCCTTTGAACAAATTTCCTGGCATCATCTACAATAAACCTTACCGGTTTATCCAAAAGACCTGAAAGACCTAAATTATCCTTTGCCCTTTGAATCATTCCCTTTGCTGAGTCAACATGACATACTGACGCCCCGGCTTTGGAGCATGCTGCAGTCGCAGCACCTGTATATGCAAACAAGTTCAATATATTGGAAGGAGTACCGGCTTTCATTATTTTATCTGCCATAAAATCCCAGTTAACTGACTGCTCAGGGAAAAGGCCTGTATGCTTGAACCCCATGGTTTCAACATTGAATTTTAAATCTTTATATCCAATGACCCACTTTTCAGGCATATCCTTCAGATATTCCCATTGGCCGCCTCCTGAGCTGCTTCTGTGATATACGGCATGTGCTTTTTGCCATGAGCCGGAAGAAGGCCATACTGCCTGCGGTTCAGGACGCCTTAATACATAATCCCCCCACTGCTCTTCCTTTTCACCATTTCCTGTATTCAAAAGACGGTAATTAATCCAGCCTTTTGCAATCCTGACTTCAGCCATTGGGATCTCCTTTAAAATTCAATACCTTTTCTTCCCTTGATTCCCTTTGTGTATGGGTGTCTTACTTCTTCTATTCTTGAAGCATAATCAGCCAGTTCAACCAACAAATCCGGAGCTTCGCGTCCAGAAAATACAAGCTCATATGCCCGGTTTTCATTTTTTACAAACTTAAGAACCGCATCAATATCAACCGCACCTTCTTTTATCGCTCCAAGCATTTCATCAACTACAACCAAATCATATTTCCCGGCGCCTGCCTTTTCTATGATTTCATCCAATCCCTCCCGGTGCTGTCTGTTATATTCTGCTCTTTCCTTTTCATCCATAAGAAAGGTAAATTTCGTCATTTTGCACACCTGCAGAACATCTATGTTCTCAAGCTTTTCCATAAGACGCACTTCTGAACTCTTGACACCTTTTTGCATGAAGGAATATAAAACTTTCCCACCGCTTCCTGCCATCCTTATTGCAAGGCCGGTGCAAGCGGTTGTCTTTCCTTTTCCATTTCCATAATAAATATGGAATAATCCTTTTCCCATTCCAATTCACTCCAAATACCAAAATACTCACTTAAAATATCTTTTGCCACGGGTGCTGTGTAAGAACCCCAGACTCCGTTTTCAATTACTGTAACAATAGCTATCTGAGGGTCATCTACAGGGGCATAACAAATAAAAATACCATTGGATGATTCATCTGCTTCACGTCCAGTTTCGGCAGTTCCTGTTTTACCTGCAACGGCTATTGGGTAATCATCAAAAACTTTGCTGGCAGTACCATCCAATGTAACACTGCTCATGCCTTCACTTATAACCCTTTTCGTTTCCTCAGACCACTCAATCTGTTCATATCTTGTTTCAGCTTTATATATAATGCTGCCGCTTTCATCTGTAATCTCATCTACTATATAAGGCACAAGTCTTTTACCCCCATTGGCTAGAGCGGCAGCATAAACAGCCATCTCTATAGGTGTAAAGCTATTGTATAACTGTCCTATCGATGACTGCCCGGTATCTGCAGACCACCATTTTTCATTGAATGTCAGATACTTATACTCTTTGTTTGCTATTATCCCGGCAATCTCATCATTCAAATCAATTCCTGTTTTTAAATCCAGCCCAAATGCTTTTGCCCATTTGGATATATTATCAATACCAGCGTCCAGTCCGAGTTTGTGAAAGACAAGGTTGCAGCTAGTTTCAAGACCCTTTGAAATAGTTATTGCTCCATGGGTCCATCCGAATTCCCTATATTCGTAGCACCAGTAAATCCAGTCATCATATGTCCATTTTCCATCACACAGCACCAAGGTTTCGCTGTCATATTCAAGTTCCTCTGCTTCCAGTGCTGCAATGGCAACAATTGGTTTGTAGGTTGATCCGGGGGTGTACCTCCCCTGGATTGCTCTATTGAACATCGGCGTACCGTAAGAGTCAAACATGACCTCCAGACGTTTTTCAATCGATTCTTCATCATTGTGTATGAACCAACCGGGATCATAAGTGGGAGAGCTGACCATAGCCAATACTTCCCCTGTTTTTACATCAATTACAACAGCTGCTCCGGCATGGGCATCTCCAAAGTTGGCTTCCCCATCGTACTTGCTTCTTATCTCACTTATTCTTTTTTCCAGTGACTCCATTGCCACCCGCTGAAGGTCCATGTCAATGCTTAGTCTGAGGTTGTATCCCTGTTCCTCACCAAGACCACTGAGTACCTGAAGAATTCTTCCTTCAGTGTCCCCCTCAACTTGAAGATGTCCGTCAGTTCCCCTGAGATAATCTTCATAGTATAATTCAATTCCGCTTTTCCCAATAATATCATCTCCATTATACCCGGGCCGGTCTTTTAGTTCCTCAGCTGTTATATTACCTACATAACCAAGGACATGGGCAATATCCATGACATTTCCATATTCCCTGACCATTTTTTTCTGGACAATAACACCTTTTATCAGATGCCTTAGTTCAGATATTTCTCCAATAGTTTCCAAGGAGACATCAGCTGCAACCTTAATTCTTCCGCCTGTTGTATAATTCCATCGATTTTTAAGAATCTCATACCTCATTGATATAATATAGAACGCTTCATCATATGTGTATTGATCTGAGACATTGAATTTCTTCCGCAAATAGGCAAAGAGTTCTTTTGCGCTGTTCTTCACATCCTTTTCGGGAATATTTAAGAGTTCATCATCCATCTGCCATTCAATGATCTTCTCCAATGATTTGTTTGGGTTAAATACATTAGGATTCCTCAGAATGTAATTCTCAAGAGACCTGTAATATGTATCCCCATTTGATTCTAAAATTTCGCATAGCATCAGAAGTCCGGCATTCAACTCCTCGTCCTCCGTGTACGCCTTTGTTAGATAAAGATCATTGCTTTCCCGGTTATATGCAAGCAGACGGCCGTCCTTATCGTATATCAGTCCCCTCGGAGCTTCAATCTCAAAACTATGTGTTACTTTTTTGGATGATATTATAGAATATTCATCGCCTTTTACAATCTGCATATCGTAAAGTTTTATAACCATTCCGATTGAACACAGCACAAGAACCATGATTAGAATGAAATATCTGTTTTTAAGAATCTCCACAACCTTCATATCATCCGGTTCCCTTCATACTGACACGCCTGTCACCTTTAAGTGATGCTACCAAATATATTGCACCCGTAATCACAGATAGTGCCCCACTGTATACTGCCATCCAAAATATCTCAACCTGAATGAGAACAAAATTTCTGATAAAATCCAAAAATCCAATTTCTAGAACAGTATTTACGTTTTCTATCAGGAATATTGATACAATAAAGAAAAATATAAGAGCGGGAATGTTTTCACGGTAAATTCTTTTATCCAGAATCGTTACAAATGCAGTGGCCATTATTAAAACAATTATCATTTTACCAATCCAGATACTGTAAGCCATGTCGTATATAAGGCCAAGGACTATTGCAAGAGCCAAGGATTGGGTGGGTTTTTTTGTAAAGGCAAACAGCATCGTGAAGTATATAACAAAATTGATTTTAACCCCTCCCACTTTCATCCATTGTGCAAGGAAAGGCTGAATTATTATCAGAACCAACAGAAACAGGACAGTATGCCATTTATATGACTTCATATCAATTGCTCCCGTCTTTGTTAATCAATATGTAAACTTCAATGATTTCATTGAAATTTATCAGTGGTTCAATAATGGCATATCTTTCAATTACTGATTCCTCCCTGTGTATTTCCTCTACAACCCCTACTAAAATACCCCTCGGATATATGCTTCCTATGCCCGAGGTTTCAATAATATCACCGACTTGTATTTCAAATTCGTCACTTATGGTGTCCATAAGACATTTTCCCTGTTCCTTGAGCTCAATATCTCCTTTTACTATAGCCTGCCCGCCTTCTGTTTTAGTATTCCAAACACTTATTCCACTTTTTTCATCAATCAGAGGTATTATCACTGCAGATGTCAGGTCAACGCTGTAAACCCTGCCCACCAGCACATTGTCGCCGGCTATGACAGGTGCATCTATTACCACACCATCCAGACTCCCTGCATCTATTCTAAAATTATAATAGAAGTTACCGGGATTTGATCCGACAATGTTTGCTCCGATAACCTCATAATTAGAAAACTTCTCCTTCAGTCCCAGTGCATCTCTAAGTCTTTTGTTTTCATCCTCCAGCTGCGACAAAGATGTAACTTTTTGAGTTAATTCCAGATTACTATTCTTCAGGTCCCTGTTCTCTTCTATTACAGCTGTATATCCTCTGATACCCGAAATTATACCACCGACCCAATCACCTGCAGCCTTGACCCCTTTTTGTACAAATACTACAGGAGCCGTAACAATATTTCTTATTATATTGACCTTGCTGAACCTGTCCACCGAAAGGAGGATTATAAAAAGCAATGCAATGACAGACAATGCAATCTGAAACTTTCTGTTTTTCAGGAGTTTGATCAACCCGGACTCCTTATTTCTTTGTGGCTCCGCTCAGGTAATCGAGATTCTCAAGAGCTTTTCCAGTACCTATGGCAACACAGTCAAGGGGATTCTCAGCGATATAAACAGGTATATTCCCTGTTCTGGTACTTATAAATTTATCAATTCCTCTTATAAGCGCACCGCCTCCTGTAAGATAAATTCCGTTGACCATTACATCTGCTGCAAGTTCGGGCGGAGTTCTTTCCAGTGTACTTCTTACGGCTTCCAGCAATTCATTTCCGATGTCTTCCATTGCCTCTGCAACTTCATCTGATGTAATGGTCAGATTTACGGGAAGGCCCTGTGTCATATTACGGCCTCTTATTTCCATCTCGTCAGAGTAGTCTGATGGGAACAAATTACCTAGCTTTATTTTTATGTTTTCAGCTGTTCTGTTTCCTATGAACAACCTGTACTTCTTCCTTATGTACTGTGAAATAACTTCATCAAAACGGTCTCCTGCAATTCTTAGGGTTGTACTTGTAACAATTCTCCCCATTGAAATAACAGCAACCTCGGATGTTCCGCCACCTATATCTACAATCATATTACCAGTAGGCTCAAGTACAGGAAGCCCCGCACCAAGTGCGGCCATTATTGATTCTTCAGCAACAAAAACCTCCTTTGCCCCTGCTTCAAGACCCGCTTCTATAACAGCTTTTTTCTCAACCTTGGTTACTCCGGCCGGCACACAGATAATAAGTCTGGGTTTCACAAACATTCTTTTTCCGACTGCTTTTCTGATAAATCTGTTGAGCATCTGAAGTGTACAGTTATAATCCGCTATAACCCCGTCCTTCAGGGGTCTTATGGCGCTGATAGTACCTGGAGTTCTGCCAACCATCTTCTTGGCTTCCTCACCCACAGCAATAACT
Organism: Clostridia bacterium; assembly: GCA_016929655.1. GTDB lineage: Bacteria > Bacillota > Clostridia > DUPQ01 > DUPQ01 > JAFGQE01. Next base: position 13,292 of record JAFGIJ010000123.1, on the reverse strand, counting down.
TCCTTTTTCTTCTCATCAGCTGCAACTACCGAGGGCTCCCTGAGTATAATTCCCTTTCCGCGCTCAAAAATAATTGTGTTTGCGGTACCTAGGTCTATTCCAATATCTCTTCCGAACAATGACATCATTGCCTCCAAATCCGGTAATATGTATTTATCTGCAGTTTCCGGGGATTACAGCAATCCGTTCTCCTTGAAACTAAACATGTTTCCGTCTCCTATTATAACATGGTCAAGTATTCGGATGCCCAGTATTTTTCCGGCTTCAACCAATCTTTTTGTTGTCTCTTTGTCATTCTTGCTTGGTGCAGGGTCACCGCTTGGATGGTTGTGCATCAGAACCACAGCAGCAGCCGGTTCTTTCATGACTTCGGAAAAAACTTCCCTGGGATGAACCACTGTTTCCGAAAGACTGCCTATGGATATATTCAATTCCCTGATAATCTCATTTCTGGTATTAAGGACAAGAACCGTAAAATATTCCCTGTTTAAATTTCTGAATTTTTCTATATAAAGTGCACCTATATCATCAGGAGAAGAAATTCTGTGTCTTCCTTTTTCTGTTGAAGGTATCAGCAGTCTTGACCCAAGCTCCATTGCAGCTTTGATCTGAATTGCCTTTACTCTTCCAACACCTTTTATTTCACATAGCTGGCTGATGGATGCTTTTTTTAAATATTGAAGACCTCTGCCATCTGAATGCTTATTGATTATTCTTCTCGTAAGGTCAAGTGATGTATCATCCCGACTGCCTGTTCTGATTATTATAGCCAGTAACTCAGCATCAGTAAGACTTTTCTCCCCTGATTTTTCCAGTTTTTCGTAAGGCCTGTCTTCAACAGGCATATCCTTCATTCTTAATCTTTCCATTAATCCTCCCGTCATGGACAGAAATGTCCCGGAGGAATCAGATTATGCCGGTTTGTTTCAGCAGTGAATAGATACTGTTCAGCGGAAAGCCCATGACATTATAGAAACATCCGTCTATGCGCTTTATGAATTTACCACCGTCACCCTGTATACCATAGGCTCCGGCTTTGTCCATAGGTTCTCCTGTACCTATATAGTCAGTAATTTCATTTTCACTGAGATTTCCGAAGAGAACTTCAGTCGTTTCGGTAAATGTATGCAGTTTTCCGGTATATCCTTCGATTAGAGCTACACCGGTTATAACCTTGTGGCATCTACCTGACAATCCACCAAGCATCTTTTCGGCTTCTTCCGTCGTTTCCGGTTTACCAAGAATCCGGTCATCAATAACAACTATTGTATCCGCTGCAAGAACCGGAAGCTTTTTACCTTTGTTTTCATAAACAGCACCTGCCTTTTCTGCAGCGAGTCTCAGAACCATATCCATGGGGTGTTCTCCATCAATGGGAGTTTCATCAATGTCCGGTACAGAAATTTCAAAATCATCGGTAATCCGTGACATCATTTCTATCCTTCTTGGAGAACCGGAAGCCAGTATCAGTATAGGCATGTTTCCTCCTCTCATAATTTAACATATATTGTCATATTTATCAACCCCTGGATTGAATGATTTCATCCCTGCCGTAGACTGCAGTAATTTCGCATCCTGGTTCTACGACAAGAAAATCACTGTCCCAGTCACCACTAATGAATTTTCGCATCAAACCTATATTTCCATCTTCTATAATAACTTTCTGACCATTATCAGATGCTTCGCGCCTGAACTCTTCAAATACACTTGCATCAAATGTTTCCGGAATGTCTATGAACAATACCTCATTTGATTCCCTTTTGGGATGAATTGTCTCCCAGATAAAATCAGCATTTTCTTTTCCATATTCCTCAACAAATTCATCATATGTTTTGTCGTATCCAATTAAACTACCTGTATCACTGCTTCTAAGGTAATCACCATCCCTGCGGCAGTACCCTGTGCTTCCCCAACCCATGCTTTCCCGTCCTTCGAAAAGCGTGTTGAATCTTTCTCTTGAGCCAAGAAAAAGTGTACAGCAGTCGTGAGCCCTTGGCACAATAAGTGGAATATTTCTCGCCTTTAATCCTACGATGGCATTACCACAAAGTCCATAACCCAGCAAGATAGCGTCGTAATCAGTGCTTTCATCAATCATAGCCTGTATACCAGGACGCAATTCCTCTGGTTTTTCATGTTTTGCCTTTTTTGTAAACTCATATTCATATAAATGCCCTGTTTCGGATGAAACATATTTAATTTCATCTTCCAGCACATCACAGCATATAACCTTATACTTCAACCAGTTCTTCCTCACCTTCACTTGATTTGAGCGGTTTCTCCTTGACGAAGAGACAGAATATTCCACCGAATATTATATTTGAATAGTATGTAAGAATCCTCCATATAAGTATGACTGACATCTTCGGTGAGTTATAGAAAAATGGAGATATGAAAAGTAGACTCAGCCCCTCTGCTCCTCCGGTTGTCCCCGGTGTAGGTACCATTGCTGCTATCATTACAACCATAGCTGTACACACGAACAACTCATTTGTGAACATGAACATACCTTCCAATGCCCGCATCATGAAAACCGGCACAAAAAACAAAGAGGTCAGCTGTACAATCTGGGCAATATATGCAAAGAACAGATATATCTTCCGTTTGGCTAAAATCTTAAATCCTTCCTTGAATCTTTCGAGTGACTTTTTTATTTCATTGAATTTTTCATCCGGGTTTTTAGTTATTTTAAAGTAATGTAAAATTTTCAAAAACAAGTGCACTGCTTTGTCTGCTGCATTTGACTTGAACATAAACAAGGCATAAAGTCCTAGAAGAAAAAGACTTGCAGAAATACCGATAAAAAACAGCGTATGGAATTTGGGTATATTTGATATCAGAAAGAATCTGTTTGAAAAATATAACACAAAGCAATATGCAACGAGAACTGATTGAAGCAGCACCGATTTCAATATAACTATGCTTGTTCCGGTTCCACCATCGATCCCCATTCTCCTCATCATGTATACCTGTGCAGGCTGTCCTCCGGTAGCAAAAGGAGTTATCGATGAAAAAAACTGCCCCACCATAACAGTTTTGAAATTCTGTCCGGGATCATTCTTTTTGCCGATTATTCCTCTCTTCAGGAATCCCATGGTAATAGCTCCGAAAACCCAGAACATAACATTGCACATCCAGGCAGCAAACAGCCAGTAATAGTTTGTTCGTACTATCAGGTCAAAAAGGCTCTGTACCCCATCCGTAAAGAAAACAAGGACCACCAAAACAATGGAGGTAGCAATAATGATGATTGAGTTAAGTATAATTCTTTTCATTCTACTTCTTTATCAGCTCTTCAATGTTCAGTCCGGCAACCACTACATTGACACCCTCAACCGGCATCCCTGCCATAAGAGTTATTCTCTCTTTGACCAGTTTTTGTAGGGTTCTAACAGTTTCAGGTATTTCAACTCCATAGTAAACATCCACTCCAATTTCAATGATACATGAGTTTTCTTTTCTTGAAATCTTCACAGGTTTTCTTTTTTTTGAGGGACTTAACCCCTTAACCTCGCCGATAGCTTTTTCTACAAATGTAATAAGCACGGAATCAGATACTTCTATGTTTCCGTCGGTATTCGTTTTGACATCCATGGTAACCTCCTAGAACTCAGCATGTCTTGGCACCCTTGGGAAGGGTATGACATCCCGTATATTGGTTATTCCTGTTATATACATCAGTACCCTCTCAAAGCCAAGTCCGAACCCGGCATGTTTTGTCCCGCCGAATTTTCTTATATCAAGGTACCACCAGTAATCTTCTTCATTCATACCGGTTTCCCTTATCCTTCTGACTAGCACATCATGACGCTCTTCACGTTGACTGCCTCCGATTATTTCACCGACCCCCGGAACAAGCAGGTCAACGGCTGCCACTGTCTTGTCATCATCATTCAGCCTCATATAAAAGGCTTTTATTTCCTTGGGATAATTTGTTACAAAAACAGGTTTTTGGAAATGTTTTTCCGTCAGATATCTTTCATGCTCAGTCTGTAGGTCAAGACCCCATTCAACCTTGTTTTCAAATTGCTCCCCGCTGCTTTTTAGTATTTCGATTGCATCTGTATATGTTATTCTTTCAAAATTCGACCCTGTTACATTGGACAGTTTCTCAAAGAGTCCTTTTTCAATGAAATTATTGAAGAACTCCATTTCTTCAGGAGCATTTTTCAGAACATATTCAATCACAAACTTCATCATATCTTCTGCAACATCCATGTCGCCTGTCAGATCACAGAAAGCCATTTCAGGTTCAATCATCCAGAATTCAGAAGCATGTCTGGCTGTATTGGAATTCTCTGCCCTGAAAGTCGGACCAAAGGTATAAACATTTCCAAACGCCATGCAATATGTCTCAACTGCCAGCTGTCCGCTTACTGTGAGGTTTGTTTCTCTTCCAAAAAAATCATTTGTATAATCAACCTTTCCTTCTTCATTCAGCGGAGGATTTTTAGCATCCAAAGTGGTAACCCTGAACATTTCTCCTGCACCTTCACAATCACTTCCAGTGATAATAGGTGTATGTACATAAACAAATCCACGCTGTTTGAAGAACTCATGGATTGCATGGGCGAGTATTGATCTTACCCTGAAAACTGCTGAAAATGTATTTGACCTTGGTCTAAGGTGGGCAATACTTCTGAGATATTCAAAAGTATGCCTTTTTTTCTGAAGAGGATATTCCCTGTCACACAAACCTTCAACCACTATTTCGTCAGCTTTTACTTCAAATGGTTGTTGGGCACCTGTTGTCAGCTCCAGGATTCCTCTTGCAACAATGGACGAACCCACTGTAAGTTTTTCTATTTCTCCGAAATTCGAAAGTCTTCCATCCTCAAAAACTATCTGAATGTTTTTGAAAAATGATCCGTCGTTAAGCTCTATGAAACCAAAGTTCTTTGAACTCCTTACTGTTCTGACCCAACCTTTCAGTTCGATCGGACTGTTGTTATACTGTTCCGGATTCCTATAAACTTCTTTTACCTTCAATCCCATAATTTCCCCCTGAAAGTCATACGGCACATATTATACCATACAGATACAATATATTCCAAAACCCTGCACCGGGTTAATTTAGTTTCTGATAATAAACAACATCAAGCAGCCTGCCGAATTTTTCACCTGCCTGCCTGAGTTCCCCTGCCCTAAGGTAACCATTTTTTTCGAAGAATGAGCAACTCGTGACATTTTCCTTACTTATCAGAGCTATCAGTGACCTGTATCCCATGTCCATGGCTTGTTGTTCAAGAAATTTCAATATATCCCTGCCCAGGCCCTTGCCCGTTGAAGATGGATCAAGATATATGGAAATATATGCCGATCTTCGATAAGCTTCTTTCTTATTGAATGGATTCAGGGAACAAAAACCGATGATTTTATCATCAACATATACTGTGTGAAGAGTGTATTTACTTTTATCGGCATAAAAAGCATCCAGGAACTGTTTTCCGTCTACTTCTTGTGTATTGAATGTAACGGTTGTATTCCTGACATAGTGATTATAAATATCAACAAGTGCCGGTATCTCATCTGTCACAGAAACAGAAATTACCAAGTGTCACCTCCGTCTACCACTTACTAGTTCGGAAATCATCCTGAACTTTTCAATTTCTACACCGGGTGGGCATGAGTCAGCATTGGCGAGGACAAAACCCTTTTTACCGGTTTTCTCCATTATATCAAGAACATAAGCCTTTAGTTCATCAAGTGTGCTTCTTAAAAGAACCGTTGGCTCAATGCCACCTATCAGGCTAACATTATCGGGAGCTATCTTTCTGGCATCATATATATCAATATCTCCTGTCGGGGGAGGAGATATTGATTCTATAACATCAATTCCTGTTTTACACATTTCGCTGATCAGCCCTTTGATTTGACCACAAGCATGATGAACCAGGATTGCTCCTTCTCTATGGACAATATCAGCCCATGTTGAAATTTCATCGGCGACATAGTCTCTGAAAAATGCGGGGCTGAGATTGCCGGTTGAGCTGTCTTCCCAGAATATATATGCCTCTGCTCCTGATTCAACAGCCATTTCAACTGCCTTCCTTGAATTCTTTTTCATTGAGTCAAGGCATGCCAGAAGTTCATCTTCATAATCATAAACGGCATATGTAACATCTTCCGTCCCCATCCATGTTTCTATCATGGACTGGAATGAACTTTTCATCTCCGGTGCAATTATAGGGATTAGAAGGGCTTCATCACCAAGCAGCTCAAGTCCTTTCCTGTATTTGGAAAAATCTGGTTCGATTACCATATCTTCATTGAGATAGTTAAGAACCTTCAGGTCTTCCCCCGTTTTTACAGGATGCTTTGTTATGAACCATGTGTTTCCGTTTGCTGTATAGGTATATCTGGTTTCAAGATTACCTACAGGGGTTTCATGGATTACAACCCTATGGATGCCATCAGTCCTGTCAATTACCTTTGAATTTTTATAGTTTATCGTGATAAGTGTACAAAAACCCCTGAACAATGGATCAGCTCCTATATCCTTCAGAAATTGAAGCTGACCTGCTTTCCTGACACTTTCAGGCTGGTAATCCCAGAAATATGCCAAAAAAGGAGACCACGCCAGGCGGTCTGTCTCTTTTCCTCTTATTGAATTCAATAAACGTTCTCTGCTGTTCAAAACCTTTGCCCTCCCGGAGTTATCTTTCTTTTTTTATTTTCTTTATTTCCTTTGTAAAAGTATCCACATCAGTGAAATCCTTATAAACGGATGCGAACCTTACATATGCCACTTCATCAACTTCCTTCAGCCGCTCCATAACCTTATCACCGATTTCAGTGGAGGTAATCTCTCTCATATGTTCCCTGTAGAATGAGGATTCTATGTCTGCGACAATTTCTTCAAGGACAGATATTGATACCGGTCTTTTTGCACATGCTATTAGAAGCCTGTTTAGAAGTTTGGTCGGATCAAAAGTTTGCCTTGAGTTGTCCCTTTTTATTACCATAAGAGGTTTGCGTTCCAGATTTTCGTAGGTAGTAAAACGCTGTCTGCACCCCAGGCATTCCCTTCGCCTTCTGATTGCATATCCCTCTTCAGTGGGACGGGAGTCAATTACCTTATCTTCTTCATAGCCACAGTACGGACATTTCATATCCTGTTTCTACCTTTCACTGAAAAACCAGAGTTTAATCAAAGTCTTCTTAAGAAATTCGGGATATCAATGCCGTCGTCGTCATCTTTTTCTTCTTCAGAATCTTCATTCCCGGCATAATCTTCCAACCTTCTGTTTTCCGTTCCCTGCTCGTAATCCTCAGTATCATCCTTTGTATCAAACGGTTCTTCTTCATCATCTACGGCAGTTAAAACTTCTTCTGCAGCAGGTTCTTCCTCCATGGTTTTATTGAACATCTTTTCAATGTACCTTGATGTTCGTATCGGCATCGAGCCATCAAATCCTGTAGCAATTACAGTAACCATAACCTCGTCGCCCATATTCTCATCTATGGCAGCGCCCCAAATGATGTTTGCATTCGGGTCTGCTGCTTCATAAATCATATTTGCAGCTGAATCAACCTCAAGTAAACCAAGGCTGTTCCCGCCGGTTATATTTATAAGGACTTTTTTAGCTCCATCAATTGATGTTTCAAGGAGCGGACTGTGGATTGCCTGTTTCGCAGCTTCAACACACCTGTCTTCCCCTGATGACCTTCCTATTCCCATGTGTGCCAGGCCTGCATCCGTCATGACTGTCTTTACATCAGCAAAGTCAAGGTTTATGAGTCCGGGAACAGCGATGAGGTCTGATATGCTCTGAACACCGAGCCTTAGAACATCATCGGCCATAATGAAAGCATCAACCATTGTTGCCTTTTTATCAGCCAGTTGCAAAAGTCTGTCATTGGGAACTATTACAAGGGTATCTATTGTTCCCTTTAATTTCTCTATTCCCTTTTTTGCATTTTCACTTCTTTGCTTGCCTTCAAATGTAAAAGGCTTTGTAACTACACATACAGCCAGAATGCCCATTTCCCTTGCGATTTTGGTGATAATCGGCACAGCTCCGGTACCTGTTCCACCGCCCATTCCGGCAGTTACAAATACCATATCGGCACCTTTGAGGGTAGCAGCAATTTCTTCCTTGCTTTCCTCGGCGCTTCTTTCTCCTATTTCGGGTAATGAGCCTGCACCAAGTCCCTTGGTGAGCTTTTCTCCGATCTGTATCTTCGTTGTGGCCTTGGATGACAGCAATGCCTGCTTGTCTGTATTTACAGCAACGAATTCAACGCCTTTTAATCCGGCATTGATCATCCTGTTCACGGCATTGTTTCCAGCGCCTCCAACACCAACAACCTTTATCTGAGCAAACTGCTCCATATCTATATCGAATTGCAGCATGTCGTTCCCCTTTCTCATGCGGAAATAACAAAATAATTATATATAATTATTGTAAAAAAGTATACACTATATTACCCCCGTATACCATCACTCCGGTGAAAACACCGGATTTTCCCCGGCATTGAAGTCAAGTGTTCCCTTTTCATTGCTTCCTATATATTCAGCCAGTATCTCACACATTGCTGCTGTCTGACCGGCAGTATCTTCCTCTTTATTGAATTTGACCAATATCCTTCCGTCAAAGAACAAGGCAATTGTATCCGGTGATGAAACATCAATCCATTCAATGTATTCTCTGAATGCGGTAAGGAATCTTTTATCATAGCTCTCCAATTCGAAGTAAATGTCTGCCAATTGTTCAAATACAGAAGGATTGTCACACACAACACACCCAAGTGAGAATTGCTTTATTTCCAAACCTGTAATACGCAAAAAGCCAATGAAATGTCTGTCCCTTGACCCAAGAACACAACCATTTATATCTGTAACCAGATATCTGTCTCCGTATGCTATTTCAAATACCGGTTCACGGGTTTCAAAGTCCACAAACACCTTTGACGGGAGCTCAGCTTTTACTATAACATTTTGTAAAAACTCATATTTATCATTAAGTCTTTTTTCTGCTCCTGTAAACCTCATGGTGAATATATTGCCTTCCTTCAGCAACGTAATGAACAGGTTTGACCCTTCCCTGAGCTGGGTTGACAAAGCAATTTCTTCAGCAATTTCTCCCAGTTCTGTTTCTACCTCAATTGTTTTTAGATTGAAAGTGGGAAGCATGAAAACAGTTGCTGCCAGAAGCAGCACCGCCACGGGTATGAGCCAAAAAATTCTAGCGGGATTTTTCATAGAATAATTATACCACCTATTGTTTTCCTGTTTTAATTTATCAGTATCAAACAGCGTTGCATTTAATTACAATCTATTTTTTATATCATTATATACAAGAAAATCCTTCCTAAGTCCAATAATTAGAATTTTCATTGTATATTTATTTTTTTCAAGTTTATATATAATCCTATAATTTTTTTGGGATCTAAACTTAAGCAATCCTTTTAAGTCGCCTGATAAGGGTTCCCCAAGTCCGCCTATTGCCTTTGGATATGGATTTCCAGCCAAAATTTCTATCTTTTCCTTTAATTTAATCAGTTGCTCTTTGGAAAATTTAAGTTGCTTTATATCACCAAAGACCTTTTCATGATATATGACTTCATACTTCATCAATCAACCTCAATTTTCGCCCAGAACTCCTTATGATTCAAATACTGCACCTCAGAATCGTTCAATCGGTCAGCAGCTTCAGTTCCCAGAATATAATCCAGTTTATCATCCATTATTTTTTCCATTGCTTTATATAGCTCATATGGAACCAACACCGCCTTTGCCTTATCACGGTTCATAAGTATTCTGGGCTTTTCAAGGGTTTCTAGTATATTCGTCATATCATGTCTGAACTCAGTAATAGATAAAATTGTTTCTTCAAATTCACTAATCATAATAACACCTCACATTAATGTTAACAAATCAACAAGTTTATATCAATTTAAATTATAACTTAAACTATAACTTAAAATAAATTACTTCACTGAATTCTCAATGATAATTACTGACATCAGTTCATCAATAAACCTATTTTCATTTGTATTGCAATAATCGATCATGACAATCGGCATTGTTTCAATCAGACTCTCAAACTCTTGCTTGTTTAAAAGGAAATCATTGAAATCCGATGCTCTTTCCAAAAGCGACCAGGTTTTTAAACTGTCCAATATACCTGAAAGTGAAAGCTGCATGGTGGTTACAGCCTGCATGACTTTGAAGGAGTCATTGAACTCCATCGTGTCATTAACCAGAATGCTTTCATCTTTTAGAAATTGCAGTACCCTTTCAAAATTATCATCATCTGCCCAGCTGGACCTTATCGAACGACCATAGTCATATGTTTTTTTATCTGATACATTGAACTTGTCTATTATAACAACCTGTGAACTTTTTCTATTGTCAGTGATATCACCATATGTTACGGCTCCGACACCTTCAGCATTGTAATGATGAAAATCAAGCAACCCTGTTTCTTCAAGCATATCCATGAAGACTCTGTAATCCTCTTCACTGTTGTAATCAACGCCATTTATGTGTTGGAAATCCAGTACAAGGAACTCACCTTTATAATTCTGCAGGAATCTGACCAGGTCCCCGGCAATCGGATTGAAATCAGCTGATACAAAATTATGTTTGGTTACCCACATGCCATCATTATATGTCAGTCTTATATCCAGGTATCTGACTCCGTTTTCAAGCAGTCCGGTTACATCAGTTATCTGAGTAACCGACTGCCTGAGAAGAAAACCTTTCAGTATGAATCCGGTAAACCCTTTCATAATGCTGTCAGCATACTTGTCTGCTGGGCTCAATATATTCATATCAGATGTAAAGGCATCATGGGCTCCCGGCATTGCAACATCAACAATCCTTGTGTCAACGTTCAGTGTTTCAGCCATCCAGTTGTTATATTCTTTTTCAGATTCTTTGTGGGCGACAGAAGTAACAGGTAAGTTAATTACAAAAACAAGAATCAATAAGATCAATAATACAATAATCAGAATTTTTTTATACATAGATATATTTTATACCATTACAAGCCAAACCACTTATATGAATATATTTTTTATTTATCATTTGCATTGCATTTCCTGTCCGTATCCAATAGGAATATTCACAAAAAATAAGTCTTTTCATGCAAATTCCACTCCGGAAATAAGCGCTGTTCTGCACATCATATCATGGATATCTGCTTCGCAGTCCCACAGCATTTCAGAATATAATGCAACCGGAAACCACAGCTTTCCTTCAAGCATTCCATCCTCTACCAAAGCCTGGACCGTCAGCCCCCTGCCCTTCGCAGCAACAAACAATCGTATAAGTTCCAATGCATACATTGCATTTCTGAGCCAATAAGCCTGTACATACCTCCAGTATTTAGCTTTTTGCTCTGTTCTTTCAGATATGAATTTTTTTGAAGACATCCCCATTACAAAACTACCCTTTTGATGCTCAAAAAATCTCCAATCCAGACAAATCAACCCTTTTAATACTACCCCGAATTTATCGTTGTTTCCCCTTAGGCATGATATTTGGGAACTGAATGTCATAGTTTCACTATGATTTTCTATTGCATTTGGAGTATAACTATATGGGAATGATCCGCAGTCTTCCCATATTATGCTTATCCTTTGATCAATTTCTTTCAAATATTCAAGTCTTTCCCTGACCGATGTAGCATGGAGTCCGAATTGGATTTGAAGGTCCGGGTACTTACCCAGTAACTTTTCACCTATCAGGTTTACCCATTCGACTACTGATTGAGCAATAATTGTACCATTTATTGTATCATTTTCCGTTTCTGTAAATGATTGAAAATAGATTCCGTCACCTCCGGTCTGCAGATAGTTTTCTTCATATGTTGAAAGAGCAATGTCTGCCCATTTAGCCATATCTTCTCTGTTTGAAATATCAATTTCCTCACCCCAGCCCCATGAGTATCCCCATATCACCCTGATTCCCCTGGAGTGTGCATATCGAACAAATTCCTTTGAATTCAAGGGGGCGTAATCATTCCAGACCACGATCATATTCAATTTTAGTTTCATCATGTTGTCTATGAAACCCCTGTAGTCATATATCACATGACCCCAGGTCCAGATAGCACGGTCCCTTACCTTTGGTGCTGAAATCAGTTCGAACTCCGGCATTACATCATTGAATGGTTTTTTGAAATACTGAGTGGTTTCCTTTGTAAAAAGCATTGTATCAACCAGGTATTTGTTTTCGAAATCCATTACTCCATATAAAAGTCCGTTGTCATCATTGCCGGCAATGATTATCATCTGCCTGTCTTTATTGAAAATGTTCTCCATTACCTTGATGTTATATCCTTCACTTTCATCATTAATTTCGATGATTCCTTTTTGAATGAATTGATTGATGAAGTGATTGCTTTTCCTTGTTCCAATGAATATTGGGTTAAAATTTTCAAGATCACTATCGTTTTGTGAATCTTTGCCTTCCAAAGTCAGGATATATCCTGTGTGTTCGGAAACAATGCCATAGAGACTTTCAATAGCAGTTCTTTCAATACCATTATACTCACCATATATGATCTTCCATCTGTTTTGTCCATAGTTGAATTTATCCATATGAATTTAACCCCCTGCCGCTATAAAACAAATTTTATTCTATCGAATCTAAAAAAATTATGGACCTCGAATCAATAATAGTCCAGTATGAATTTTTATATGTAGTAACATGGACTACCTGAAGTTTAAGCTCTTGACCTACATTCAACGACTTGGTTTTCCATTGACGGTTTTGTCAGATAGTAACATTCCATGGAGTTTTCTTCGGAAAACTCCTGGTGCGGTGGGAGCACATCCGGATTGAAGGTGACTTGAAGAAAGGCATTCACAAGTCACGAGAAATATATTAGATGCTCTCCGCATGGGTACACCGGCAGAGGAGTGCGTTTTGACCGGCAAAATAGAGCACCTTGTCCGGTGCCGGTGCACTTGTAAAAATAATGTATTTTATGGGGCTTTGCCCCAAACCCCATCCTCGGCGGAGCCAGGTCAGCAGTTTTGCTGACCGTATAATAGGATAATGTAGACTAAGGTAGTCAAGGGTCACAATAAAAGCGCTATGCGCGCCTTTGACTACCTGGAAATTCGTAGCAAGATTATTTTGCACTCTGTCAGGATAAAGTGATCTCGATTGTCGGAGACTGTGCTTAAAACAAGCGGTCAGTATGCACTTTCAGGCCGGTATATTCACTCCGCACAACAATTACTAGTAACTTCGGTACGTTACTGCCTCCAAAACCTATGGCTTTGATGTCGTTCTTGCAAATGAAAAGCGACTGAAAGCAGTCACTTTTAATTTT
>JAFGIJ010000122.1 GCA_016929655.1 Clostridia bacterium | reverse complement strand
GAGTAAATACCCGAGGGGTGTTTACCTGATTTTCGAGTAAATACCCGAGGGGTGTTTACCTGATTTTCGAGTAAATACCCGAGGGGTTAAAGTACAAAGGGATAAATATTCGGGAGCTATAAAAAAAGACCGCTGTATTGGATATTCCAATCAGCGGTCTTCTCTATTTTTAAATAGTGCTTAATATTACATCATTCCTGGCATTCCGCCACCGCCCATTGGCATTGGAGGTGTATCTTCAGGAATATCTGCGACGAGGCTCTCAGTTGTAAGAACCATGGCTGCAACACTTGCAGCATTTTGAAGTGCTGAACGTGTGACCTTGGCAGGGTCAACGATACCTGCTTCAATCATATCAACATATTCTTCTGTAAGAACATTGAAGCCAACGCCTTTTGCAGCATCTTTCAACTTTTCAATTACAACAGATCCTTCGATTCCTGCATTCTTTGCAATCTGTCTGATTGGCTCTTCAAGAGCTCTGATTACAATGTTTGCTCCGGTCTTTGCGTCGCCGGTAAGGTTAGCTGTTGCTTTTTTAATATCAGCCAGAACATTGATATATGCAACTCCACCACCAGAAACGATACCTTCTTCAACAGCTGCCCTGGTTGCTGCAAGTGCATCTTCGATTCTGTGTTTCTTTTCCTTCATTTCGATTTCAGTGGCTGCTCCAACCTGAATGACTGCTACGCCACCTGAAAGTTTTGCCAATCTTTCCTGAAGCTTTTCTCTGTCAAAATCAGATGTTGTTTCTTCGATCTGAGATTTAATAGAAGAAATTCTGTCGCGAATTTCCTTCGCATCTCCTGCACCGTCAACGACAATTGTGTTTTCCTTCTGTACCTTGACCTGACGTGCTTTGCCCAACATATCCATAGTAGCTTCTTTAAGCTCAAGACCAACTTCCTCGCTGATGACCTGACCGCCTGTCAAAATTGCAATATCCTGGAGCATAGCTTTTCTTCTGTCACCAAATCCGGGGGCTTTTACTGCGACACAAGTGAATGTACCTCTTAATTTGTTTACTACCAATGTTGCAAGAGCTTCGCCTTCAACATCTTCTGCAATTATTACAAGTTTCTTGCCCTGCTGGACAATCTGTTCAAGTACCGGAAGAATTTCCTGTACATTAGCAAGTTTCTTGTCTGTTATAAGGATATAAGCATCATCAATGATGGCTTCCATTTTTTCTGTATCAGTTACCATGTATGGTGATAAGTATCCTCTGTCAAACTGCATACCTTCAACTACTTCAAGGGCAGTTTCCATTGTCTTTGACTCTTCGACGGTTATAACTCCGTCATTGCTTACCTTTTCCATTGCATCGGCAATCAAATTGCCAATTACCTCATCATTTGCTGATATAGATGCAACCTTGGCAATATCCTCTTTACCATGTGTTTTCTGGCTTAGGTTTGCAATACCCTTTACAGCAGTTAAAACCGCTGCTTCGATTCCCTTTTTCAGAATCATGGGGTTTGCTCCTGCTGCAAGATTTTTGAGTCCCTCTCTAACGATGGCCTGGGCAAGCAATGTAGCTGTAGTAGTTCCGTCTCCTGCAACATCATTTGTTTTTGTTGCGACTTCCTTTACAAGCTGTGCACCCATATTTTCGAATGCATCTTCTAGTTCAATTTCCTTTGCTATGGTTACACCGTCATTTGTTATGAGCGGTGCACCGAACTTTTTATCAAGAACAACATTTCTGCCTTTTGGGCCAAGTGTGATCTTTACAGTATCAGCAAGTTTGTTGACACCCTTTTCAAGCGCTTCCCTTGCTTCTGTGCCGAATAAAATCTGTTTTGCCATTTATTATCTCCTCCGTTACTCTACAACAGCCAGTACGTCACTGATATTAAGTATTGTAAGCTCTTCACCGTCAATCTTAACTTCTGTACCTGCATACTTGCTGATCAAAACTTTGTCTCCTACCGAAAGCTCCGGTTCTTTCATATCATCAGAATCACCACCAGTACCGACAGCAATAACGACTGCAACCTGCGGTTTTTCCTTGGCTGAACCTGGAAGAACTATTCCACTTTTGGTAGTTTCCTCAGTTTCCAGCATTTTAATAACAACTCTTTCTCCCAAAGGTCTAATAACCATCAGAATACCTCCAAATATTTATGTGTTAGCACTCTATTGTCTTGAGTGCTAAAGATATAATAATATACTTACTTCATATGTACAAACTCACTCAATGCAAGTTTTCAGCTATATTGAGCAGTTATTTGATTTTATAACGGTTATACTCTTAAATACTCTATATTTCTTTCAATTTCAAGCTTTCACACCGCAATCTCAATATTTACTATCAGATTGTCACTAAATTAAATGCAATAAAAAATGCACCCTGCATAGAGTGCATTTTATTTATCATGTCACAGACTAGTCGATTTTCATTGCTTCAGCATATGCTTTTTTCTTCAGGTTATTTGCATAAAATAGACCTGCAAATCCTGGAATATAGAAAGCAATCATGAGTATAAACCACATCGGCCACCTTAGAAAGACCCTTGAGAAAGCGGTTTGAAGTACATCATCATAACTGTTGCCTGTATAAACCAACTGAACAAATAGCATTATCGTCATAAAAAGAAAACCTAATGACGCTAAAACTGTAGCCCACCTAAATAAAGTTTTATAATTTTTCATACTAGAGCCTCCCTTATCAACTACCTTGAAGTATAGCAAACACGATAATTTGTGTCAATTGATTTGACGTATGCAGGGTATCTTTGTGTAATATATATAATTTAGTTATATATTCATTATTTAATATGTACATTGTATTATTACCTTGACTTCTCATTGAACAGTTTTTCTGGTGTCTATACCATTATCGGTCAAATAACATTTCAACTCATTTATTTTCATTTCCCCAAAATGGAAAAGAGACGCCGCCAGAACTGCATCTGCCTTTCCTTTTATAAATGCATCCAGAAAATGTTTCATTGAACCGGCTCCGCCGGATGCTATAACAGGGATATTCAATCTATCAGAAACCTCTGCTAAAAGCTCATTGTCATAACCCGATTTCGTCCCATCCCTGTCCATGCTGGTGAGAAGAATTTCGCCGGCGCCCAGTTTTTCAGCCTGCGTTGCCCATTCAACAGCATCGTATCCGGTATTGATTCTCCCACCGTTCAGATATGCATCATAACCCGAACCATCAGCCCGGCGCTTTGCATCAATTGCAACAACAACACACTGACTTCCAAACTTAACAGCAGCTTTTGTTACCAGAACAGGATCCTTTAATGCTGAAGAATTCACTGACACCTTGTCTGCACCTGCTTTAAGCATAACATTGAAATCGTCAACACTCCTGATTCCACCTCCGACTGTAAATGGTATGAAAATTGTTCTTGCAACCCTGCTGACCACATCCACCATTGTATTCCTGTTGTCACTGGAGGCAGTAATGTCAAGAAAAACCAATTCATCAGCGCCTTCCAGGTTATATGCTGCAGCTATATCGACAGGGTCCCCCGCATCTATAAGGTTGACAAAATTGACGCCTTTTACAACCCTTCCTGCATGTACATCCAGACATGGAATTATTCTTTTGGCGAACATTGGTAACCCCCTATAGCGGCAATTGCTTCCCGAAGGTTCAACCTTCCTTCATAAATTGCTTTTCCTACGATAACTCCATCTACTCCTGTTTTTTCCAGGGCAACTATATCATCAATGCAGCTGACACCACCAGATGCAATAATCCTGCACCTAACAGCATCGGCCATTTCCTGCATTGCCACTAGGTTAGGTCCGCTCAGCATTCCGTCAGTGCAAATATCTGTATAAATTATTGTGCTGACTCCCATTGATTCCATTTCCCGGGCAAATCCCACAGCATTTTGCTTGCTGCTTTTTTCCCAGCCATCTGTGGTCACAAATCCATCAAGCGCATCGATTCCGATGGCTATCTTTTCCCCGAATTCACTCAGGGCAGTATTCACCAATCCTGGATTCTTAACAGCTGCTGTTCCAAGTATTACCCTTGAGATTCCAAGACCGATAAGTTCCCTTACCCGCTCAAGTGTTCTGATTCCTCCGCCAGTCTGTACGGGAACCCCTGATTTTTCTACGATTGCCTTGATTACGTCATTGTTTACAGGGCTGCCGGACCTGGCACCGTCAAGATCAACTAGATGTATATATCCTGCTCCCATATCAATCCATTTTGAAACAAAATCGACAGGATTTTCCGAATATACAGTAACTTGATCATATCTTCCCCTGGAAAGCCTTACACATCTACCGCTCAGTATGTCTATGGCAGGATAAATTATCAACTTGATACCTCCGTCCATTTCTTAAGCATTCCCAGTCCGTCATCACCGCTTTTTTCCGGATGGAACTGGCATGCAAGAATATTTCCATACTCTATTGCTGAAGCATAATTTATTCCATATGTCGTTTCACAACTGAAGTCAGCCAGTCCTTTCGGAGCCGTATAATATGAATGCACAAAATAAAAATATCTGCCATCAAACTGTTTCAAAATATTTGTTTTCGGAGCGCATAAAATGGTGTTCCAACCCATGTGGGGAACCTTAAGACCCATAACATTGGGAAATCTTTTGACAACGCCATCCAGCACACATAAACCTGCAGTCCCCGGGCTTTCTTCACTGGATTCAAATAGAAGCTGATAGCCAAGGCATATGCCGAGGAAAGGTCTATTGCTTTCAATAAACTCCTTGATAGGTTCAATCAGCCCCCGGCTCCCTATGTTATCCATCGCATCACCGAATGCTCCAACCCCGGGAAGTATAATCCTGTCTGCTCCCAGGATTACAGCCGGGTCATCAGTCACTATATATTCAGCTTCAACATATCGCAGTGCATTGCATACACTACCTATGTTACCCATGCCGTAATCAACTACAGCTATCATCAATCCAGTTCCTTCCCGGTTAAAATTGAATAGGCTTCAAGGTATTTTGCAGTAGTTCTTGCAATAACATCAGAAGGGAGTTCCGGTGCCGGTGGAGTTTTATCCCAGTCGAGTGTTTCCAGATATTCTCTCAGATACTGCTTGTCAAAACTTTTCTGTGCCCTTCCTGGTTCATAATCAGATGCGTCCCAGAATCTGGATGAATCAGGAGTAAACATTTCATCTGCAACTACCAATTCTCCGTCCAGCAAACCGAACTCAAACTTTGTGTCTGCCAGAATCAAACCTTTTGACAGGGCATATTCACTTACCTTTTTATATAAAGCCAGTGAAGCATTCTTCAGTTTCCCTGCCAGCTCTTCACCAATCTCATCGCATAGTTCTTCATAGGTTACATTTTGGTCATGTCCCTCCTCAGCCTTTGTGGAAGGCGTAAAAACCGGTTCCGGAAGTTTTTCGGCCTGCTTCATTCCTTT
>JAFGIJ010000121.1 GCA_016929655.1 Clostridia bacterium | reverse complement strand
TTCCCATTTTACCTATCAAAGTAGTATGAAGTGACTGATACATGTTTTGTTTTGGCATTGCAATGTAATCCTTGAATCTGCCGGGGACTGGTTTGAACATTTCATGAACCATACCAAGTACGGCATAGCAATCCTTGATAGAATTAACAATAATTCTTACTGCAAAAAGGTCATAAATCTGGTCGATGCTTGTCCCCTGTCTCTTCATTTTATTATAAATGCTATATAGATGCTTGGCTCGGCCGTCAATCTTTCCGGTTATATTCTTTGTTTTGAGATTCTCATCAATGTCCTTGATGATTCCGGCTATATATTTTTCCCTCTCTGCTCTTTTTTCAGAAATCTGATTTACTATATTCTTGTATTCTTCGGGATAAAGGTATCTGAAAGAAAGATCCTCAAGTTCCCACTTGAATGCCGACATACCAAGCCTATGTGAAATAGGTGCATAGATTTCTATTGTTTCAGTAGCTTTCTCAATTTGCTTTTCAGGGGAAACATGCCCGAGTGTCCTCATATTATGCAGTCTGTCTGATAATTTGATAATTATAACCCTTATGTCCTTAGACATTGCCATAAGCATTTTTCTAAGGCTCTCAACCTGCTGCTCTTTTCTTGTATCCAGGTTAAGCTTAGATAATTTGCTGACACCCTCAACCATATCGGCAATTTCTTCTCCGAAAATTTCCTTTATATCTTCATATGTAGCATCTGTATCTTCGATTACATCATGCATAATACCTGCTGCAATTGTCTTTGAATTAAGTTCCAGGTCTGCAAGTATCTTGGCAACCTCTATTGGATGACATAGGAAAGGTTCTCCTGAAAGACGCATCTGACCTGCATGATATTTCTTTGCAACATCATATGCCTTTTCAATTATACTGAAATCAGCATTTGGATTATAATTTTTGATTTTATCAATAAGTTCATAATAAACTTTATCTGACATAATCTATTCCATTAGGCTTCTGTACAGCAATGAATTCTCAAGCCCGTTCTTTCTTCCATCATTTATATTTATATTATAATATGAGAAAAGAGCATTTCTGTCCACTGACAGAATTCCAAGTTCACATAATATCTCAATTGAAAGGATTTGCATTGAGTCAGAAGATTCAATCTTCCATTTGTTATTTTTAATATGGCATTCTTTAAATGTTTTGAAAAAATCCTCAATATAATTCCTTGTGATTGAGAATTTCAATTTACCCGAATAAACCAACCCCGCCGTTTCAGGCATTCCGATTAAAAAAAGTTCTCTGGAAAGCTTCTTGTGATTGAAATTTCCCTTTAGAGCCATCGATTTATTAATAAAAGTTTTCAATGCCAACAATTTAAATATTGTTTCATTTTTCTCAGACAATTCAATATCAACCAATCTTGCCTGCGGAGTTTCCTGACCTCTGAAATAGTTTATTTCGGGTGAAAAAGCAATATTGTACTTCTGCCCTTCGACTATCAAATGCTTATATGAGGCTGCATTGAATGCTACACATCTGAGAGCTCTTCCTTCTTCAATAATATCAAAGCTAAGATGATTGCCACTCTTCCCCATCTCTTTTCTACCGGTAATATAAACATTTTCAACCGCTATAATTGGAATCATATTTCCAGCACCGAATGGACCGAGTTCATCGATTTTTTTTATAATCCCTGCATCGATTTCATCAAGGCTGCATAATGTATCAATTCTTACTTCTTTTTTGAATGTTTTCCTATCACTATAAATATCTTTGAAGTGCCGGAGCAGTTCGGAGACTGCATTGCATTTCATTCTTAATCCGGCTGCCATATCATGACCACCGAAGCCCAGAAGAAAATCATTTGCTTTATTCAAAATTTTTATAAGACTGAAGCCTTCGACACTCCTTCCTGAACCTTCACAAATACCATTTTCTTCTTTCAATACAAATACAGGTTTTCTAAAAAGATCTACAAGCTTTGAAGCAACTATTCCAAGAATACCCTTATGGATATCTTCTCTACACAGAAAAAGTATCGGAGAATCAAGCAACTCCCCGTTTTCAAATATATAATCTTTCAATTCATTGAATGCCTTTTCCTGCTCTGTTTTTCTAAGTTCATTCAACCGTGATAATTCAGCGGCTTTTTTTAAGGCTATTCCAAAGTCTTTTTCATCCAGCAGTTCAAATGCCAGGGCTGCATTTCCCATTCTTCCTGCGGCATTTATTCTTGGTCCGATTATAAAGCCGATGGTGTATGCATTTATCTTATCCTTTTCAATAGCAGCATTTTCAATTATTGCTTTTAATCCTGGTGATGCATTGGATTTAATCAATTCAAGTCCATAACCTGCCAGAACCTTGTTTTCGCCAGTCAAAGGAACTATGTCCGATATGGTTCCAATTGCACATATGCCAATATATTTAATGTATGCATCATTGCTACCAAGGGTTTTTGAAAGTGCCTGGACCAATTTTAAAGCCATTCCTGACCCTGAAAGGTACGGATATGGATACTTATTGTCTATTCTGGAATTACATAAAACAGCATTGGCATTTGGAAGAGATTGTTTTACTTGATGGTGGTCGGTAACAATTACATCAATGCCCTGATTTCTTATGATATCAACTTCATCCATAGCTGTAACACCACAGTCCGTTGTTATTACCAAGGAAACCATTTCCGCACTAAAAGACTTCGCCTTGGCCAATGATATTCCATATCCATCATCAAATCTATCCGGTATAAACCACTCTACATTTGCTCCGATTGATTTCAGATAATCAAAGACAATATACGCTGATGTAACACCATCACAATCATAGTCACCATGGATACATATTTTTGAACCTTTGTTAATATGATCCATGATACAGTCCACAGCCACTGACATTTCGTTGATAAGGAACGGATCATTAAGACAAGCCAGACCTTCACATTCCCCACGCTTATATGCATCAATCCTTGAACACTTAATTCTTTCAAATAGTTCAAGTCCGAATTTTTCTTCTTT
The DNA here is from genome assembly GCA_016929655.1 of Clostridia bacterium. GTDB lineage: Bacteria > Bacillota > Clostridia > DUPQ01 > DUPQ01 > JAFGQE01. The sequence goes on along the minus strand of JAFGIJ010000121.1, from coordinate 9,635 downwards.
TTTTATTATCCAATTACTCTCAAACATTTATCTGTCTGCAATAACGGCTACAGGCGCTATTCCTTCTCTGAAGTCAGAAGCTGCGGCATACTTTCCTCCAATTACCAATGTGCCGGTTGTATCAATGAAACCCCAGTTTGTACCTATATCGAATTCTGTCTGTACTGCCGCCAATCCTTCTGAAAAAGAATAAGCTTCTGAAAATCCTTTTGAAATAACTATTTCATTTTCAGGATTAATATATGACCATGCTCCATTAAGTACTGTCCCTATGTACACAGGCGCAAGATTTTCGGAAAAACCCTTGGTGAATCTATATGTGAGTCCTATGGCTATATTGCCTTCCGTGTCAATGAAACCCCAGTCATTGCTTTCAGTGTCTGCACTTAGTTTTACAGCTGCATATCCTCCCTGGAAGTTTCTGGCATAGGTATACATAGGCTCTATTACTTCTTTTCCGGTTTTATCTATATATCCGGCAAGACCTGCACTACCTGCCCCTTCAAGAAACATTGCAAGCCCTTCTGAAAAAGAGCTTAAGCCGGTAAACTCAGGTTCAATTACATACTCGCCGTCAGTACCGATAAAACCCCAGAGTTCATTGCTTTCTTCCTCTTTGCTTTGTACAGCTGCAAGGCCTTCTGAAAAAGAAAAAGCATCCTTGAATTCCTTTTCAAATGCTTTTTTCCCTGTTTTGTCGATGAAAAACCAATTTTCAACATTATCTTCCAAGATCATGACTGGGGCCAGACCTTCAAAGAACAAACCTACCTCATCGTAAATAAAATCTATAACTGTTTCATTGGAAGTGTTGATAAATCCCCATTTTCCATAATCAAGATCGCCGGCTCTGACAGCAAGAAGTCCTTCACTAGCAGGTAAAGCGGCATGATAATATGGCTGTATGACCCATTCGCCGTTTTTGTCTATGTACCCATATAGTTCTATAGGAACTTTTATACAACCTGTCATTGCTGATGATAGTATTATAAAAAATATAATGATGGATAAAATTGCCTTTTTATATTTAATTGACTTCGCCATTTGTTTCTCCTTGTCAATATCATTCAGACATACTTCTTTAAATGATATTACTTTAGTAATGTGCAAAAACAACACTTAACACATTATTTTCCCATTTGCTATATTTTACACTAAAATGTCTGGGCTGAAATAATTTTTTCTTATATAACACTTTTTATAAGAAAGATGTCCTCATATTCTGAGGACATCTGTTTATATTAAATTAATAAATCAGGAAGTAAAACAACCATGGAACCAATTATTGTTTCTGGAGCTGAGCTAAATCAAGTTTTATTGCAAGTTCCTTAAGTTGTATATCATCTACAACCGATGGAGCATCTGTCATTGGACAGGAAGCATTTTGAATTTTAGGAAAAGCTATTACATCCCTTATGCTGCTTTTGCCTGCCAGGAGCATAATAAGCCTGTCAAGGCCATATGCGATTCCACCATGAGGTGGCACGCCGTATTCAAATGCATCAAGAAGAAAACCGAATCTCTCATGTGCCTGTTCATCAGAAAATCCCAGTAAATTGAATATTTTCTTCTGTATGTCACGTCTGTGTATCCTTATGCTTCCACCGCCCAGCTCTACTCCATTGAGAATTATGTCATAAGCCTTTGCTCTGACGGACCCGGGATCCGTTTCAAGCTTTGCAAGGTCTTCATCCAAAGGAGATGTGAAAGGATGGTGTGTTGAAGTCCAACGTTTTGCTTCATCGTCAAATTCCATCAATGGGAAATGGGTTACCCAAAGGAAGCTGTATTCTTCGGTACCTTCCAGTAGACCCAGTTTTTTGGCAACCTCCATCCTGAGGGCTCCAAGTGAGTCATAGACTACCTTGTTGCTGTCAGCTATGAAGCATATAAGGTCACCGGTTTCAGCTCCCATTCTTTCAAGGATTGTGTTTATTTCCCTTTCTGAAAGAAATTTTATTACAGGTGATTTGAGTTCTTCTTTGTCAACTGCAATCCAGGCCATTCCCTTTGCTCCGTAAGTCTTTACAAATTCTCCAAGAGAGTCAATTTCCCTTCTGCTGAATTTTTCATAGCCACCTTTGATATTGATGGCTCTTACACTGCCGCCTTTTTCTACAGCACCAGTAAATACCTTGAAACTGCTTGTTCCAAGAAAATCAGAAAGATCCACAAGTTCAAGACCGAATCTAATTTCTGGTTTGTCAGAACCGAATCTGTTCATGGCTTCTTCGTAGGTCATTCTTTTTATAGGCAATTTTATATCTACATCAACTGATTCCTTCATAAGCCTCTTAATGAATTGCTCATTTATTCCCAAGATATCATCTTCATCAACAAATGACATCTCAACGTCAATCTGGGTGAATTCAGGCTGCCTGTCCGCTCTTAAATCTTCATCCCTGAAGCACTTTACAATCTGCATATATCTATCGAATCCTGATACCATAAGCAATTGCTTAAATATCTGAGGTGACTGTGGCAGTGCATAAAAACTCCCTTTGTTGATTCTGCTGGGTACAAGATAATCACGGGCACCTTCCGGAGTACTTTTAGTCAGAAATGGTGTTTCTATTTCAAGGAAACTATTTTCATTGAAGAAGTCTCTGGTGGCCTTTACTGCCTTGTGTCTTAAAATAAAATTTTCCTGCATGACAGGCCTTCTGAGATCGAGGTACCTGTATTTCAAACGCATGAGCTCATTGGTCTTGCTTGCATCACTCATATCAATCGGAGGGGTTTCAGCTTCAGAGAGAATTTTTAATTTATCAGCTACAATTTCTATATAGCCGGTTTCAAGGTTTGGATTTATTGTTTCTTCATCTCGTTCAATGACTGTCCCTGATACAGCTATTACATACTCATTTCTCAGTGTTTCAGCTTTGTCAAAAAGAGCTTTATCGTTTTCGCTTTTAAAAACAACCTGCATGACACCACTGACATCCCTGACATCTATGAATATAACTCCACCGAGATTCCTTCTTTTATTGACCCAGCCCATAACTGTAGCTTTTTCACCTATGTTGTCTTTGGAAAAACCGGCACATCTTCCGGTTCTTTTCATTCCCTGCATTGATTCGGCCATTTTAATCCCTACACTTTCTTCTCAATTATTCTTTTATATATGGAATCAAGGCTTACTTCTTTTCGTTCCCCGGTTTCCATGACCAGTATTTCAGCCTTGTTCATTGAAATTTCTTCTTCACCCATGACAACCACATACTTTGCCTTTTTTCTGTTTGCATCTTTCATCTGAGCCTTGACACTTCTACCAAGCAGATCCATCTCTGTATAAATATCGGCTTTCCTCAATGCATATGAAATTTTTCTGGCATATGCATAGGATTTCTCACCAATTGTAACAAAGTAAATTTCAGGATAAACCTCATTTCCAGGCAGCGAGCCCCTGCTTTCAAGTTCCATCAACAGTCTTTCAGTTCCCATAGAAAATCCGACACCGGAAACATCACTTCCGCCCAGGGCTCCAATCAAACCATCATATCTTCCTCCACCGCAGACAGTTCCCTGAGTTCCGACATTATTGGATATAAATTCGAATACCGTCTTTTTATAATAATCCAGGCCCCGTACAATTTGTTTATTGATATTATAATTAATATCAAGTCTTTCAAGACCTGTTCTTAAACTAGCGAAGTGATCAGAACAATTTTCGCAAAGGTTATCAGCTATGAATGGAACATCCTTTGATGCGGCAATGCATTTGGCCTCTTTGCAATCAATTAATCGGAGTGGATTTGTTTCATATCTTCTTTTACAATCGGCACACATTCCATCAATCTTATCTTTATAATATTCCTTTAAAATTTCATTATATGCAGGTCTGCATATATTGCAGCCGATACTATTAATTTCCAGTTTCAGGTCACCTATACCAAGTTTGGTGAAAAAATTACCAAGCAATGAAATCAATTCGACATCGGCATTGGAACTGTCAGCTCCCAATACCTCTGCGCCAAGCTGATTGAATTCCCTGAACCTTCCTTTTTGAACATTCTCATAACGATAAGCAGTTATTTTGTAAAAAAGTTTTACAGGCTGAGGAAGTGAAGCCATGCCGTTTTCTATATAGCTTCTTACTATACCAGCGGTACCCTCCGGTCTTAATGTAAGTGACCTTCCACCCTTGTCTTCAAAAGTATACATTTCCTTCTGGACTATATCTGTTGTTTCTCCAACGCCCCTGTTGAATAGATTAGTATATTCAAATACCGGAGTTCGTATTTCACCATAACCTGCATTCATGCAGACATCAGTAAAAAGTTCCTCGATGTATCTCCAGGATTTCATTTCTTCGGGCAATATGTCCTTTGTACCTTTTGGTACCGAAATCTTCATGGATTCCTCCGTTCCACCCACAAAAAATCTGTGGATAATAAAAAACCGCCTCTTACAGTATAAATCTGAAAGGGACGGGAATTCCCGCGGTGCCACCCTTGTTGGCCTAAGCCCACTCTGGTTCCTTAACGCGGAGAACGTGCATCCCTACTTAATTTCAGGAAGCCTGCTCAGAAGTGTCGCCTGATCCGGTTATTCTACACAGGGCTCTCAGTCCAGGCCCCTTTTCCTGTTGTATTTTTACCGCAGGGTCTTCGTCATAGCTTTGCATATATATTAAATATAGTGCATAACTTTGTCAAGTATTCAAATTAAAGCATAAAATACAAATGAATATTTAATAATATTCTATTGCACAACTTGTTTTAAATTATCCGTTTTGCTATATTAGTTAAAGATTAAAGGATGGTACGATTATGGAAATTGGATTTCTTGTAGATCTGGCAATTATTCTTCTGAGCACCAAGGCTCTTGGTGTCATAACAAAAAAGTTCCAATTGCCACAGGTTGTAGGTGCCTTATTGGCAGGATTAATCCTTGGGCCGGCTGTTTTGGGTGTTATTCATGAGTCGGAACTTATCCACGACCTGGCTGAACTTGGCGTAATAATTATAATGTTCAGTGCCGGTACAGAAGTAGATATAAAAGAATTGAAAAAAACCGGAAAGGCTTCATTGATTGTAGCTGCATTTGGTGTTGTTATTCCACTACTTGGAGGTTTTCTGGTATCTTCATTGTTCAACCTTTCATTTAAGCCTTTGATGGAAAATATTTTCATTGGTGTAATCCTTACCGCTACAAGCGTAAGTATTACAGTTGAAACTCTTCAGGAAATTGGCAAGCTCAAGACTAGAGCAGGCACAATAATACTAGGTGCTGCAATTATGGATGATGTTTTGGGTCTGATTATCCTTACCTTTATCATGGGTATTTCAGGTAGTGGTGAAGGCGGATCATTCTCCATCGTCCTTATAAAAATAGTACTTTTCTTTGTTGTTGCTGTCCTGGTTGGCATTCCTTTCAATAAGTTCTTCAATAGTTATGGAAAAGTGCACAAAAAGAAAAGAAGATTCCCAATTTTTGCACTTGCCTTTTGCCTTTTTCTAGCTTTTATCGGCGAAAAATATTTTGGGGTGGCTGATATTGCTGGGGCATTCATAGCAGGTCTGGTAATATCTACTACAGTGCACAGTGGTTATATACATCGTCGATTTGAAATTTTATCATATATGCTTCTTACCCCTATATTCTTTGCTTCAGTAGGTATAAGCATCGAAATAACGTCTTTCAGCTGGAACTTTGTTCTTCTAGCACTGGCAATAACAACCATGGCAGTCCTTACAAAAATACTGGGCAGTATGCTTGGGGCACGGCTTTCCGGAATCAAAGGACCGGATACTCTCAGAATTGGAATTGGAATGGTTGCCAGAAGTGAGGTTGCATTAATTGTAACCAACAAAGGGGTGAGCGCAGGTATTATTCCACCCTCATATTTTGCCCCAATTGCGGTCATGGTTATCATTACTTCAATAGTTACACCGATTCTACTGAAGATTGTCTTCTCTGAAAAGAAGAGTAAGTCCCTTAACGAAGGTGGTATAAATGCCGCTGCTTGACAGGATATTCAATAAACGTATTATTTTCATATTAATGGTCGTTTTTATTCTGATAATCATTATATTTTATGGAATAGGTATAATGGATAAACATTTGAAAGAAAAGGAATTTTCTCAGAAAAGAGATGCTTTTCTCTCATCCATTGCATCTTATGATTATGATTCAGTATTGAAAATCTGGCCTGAAGTCTATACACATTACAAAGATGATGAAGATTTTCTAATTGAATTTTCAGATAAGCTATTTGATATATACTCCAGCTACTATACAGATGAATACATACATAACCATATATCTGAAGGAGCATACAGCATATGCATGGATTATAACTCATTTTTGCAAAATGATTCCTTTGATATGGTTGTTTCTGCAGTTTATGATGATTATCTGTATGAGGTAATTGATTATAGGACTTTTATCAAAGCAATCAATGACTTTTATTTGTTTTCCTCGTACCAATCTCCAAAAATCGTAGAATTGCTTGATTTGGCAGCCTGCTTATATGATTCACGGCAATCATTTATGCTTGGAGAATCAAACCAAAGAAACTCGTCCTATGAAACTGCCCTTGATTTTTATAAGAATGTAATTCCTCAGGATATAATATATTATCCACGTGCTCTTGAAAAAATAGATGAATGCATAGAGCTTCTCCGGGAACAGATTAAAAATGGCAATTAGTATTGTCCAGACAGCCCTGTGTGGCATTTTTTAAAATCATGACTCTGTCTATTTCACTCAGAACCTTCAGCTTGTGTCTGATCCAATCAGGTGCAACAAGAAGTTTTCTATCAGGATCGCCTGTGAGTCTGTGAACAATTACATCCTTGTCCAGATACATCAAAGCGTCGGTTACCCAGTCAATGTATTCTTCCATTTTAAGCACTTGAAATCCTGTTCCTTGGCTATACTCAAAAAGTCTTGAGTTTTTTTGGATATAAATATTATGTAATTTTATCCCCCATGGTTTGAAATTATTTATATATTTTATAGAATCCAGAAAATCTCTTTTGTCTTCTCCGGGTAATCCGGCAATCAAATGAATTACAGTTTTGATATTTCTTTTCTTTAGCTCTCGTATTGTATTTTCAAATACATCGTTTCCATATCCTCTTTCAATTAATTCAGCAGTTGACTCTGAAGAAGTCTGTAGGCCTAATTCAATCCATAGAAATGTTTTTCTGTTGTATTCTTCAAGAAGATCATAAATTTCTTCGCTGAAACAGTCCGGCCGGGTAGCAACGGCGATCCCAACTATATTTTCTTGTTCAATTGCCTCATTATACCTTGCCCTTAGAATGTCTGTATTCGCAAATGTATTTGAAAAATTTTGAAAAAAAGAAATGAAGCCACTGCAATCCCATTTATCTGCTATCATCTTTTTACCGTTTACTATTTGTTCTGTAATTGTTTTTTCGATGTCGCCTGAAAATTCACTTCCCCCTGAATCTGAACAGAAAAGACAACCTCTTCCCCCATTTTCCCTGTTGGGACAGGAAAACCCCGCATTGATTGGGATCTTCGCGATTTTTCCTTTGAATATACCTTTAAGATAATTATTTAGTGTTTTATATCGTTTCATTGTTTCATATTATTAGATAAATAGTAATAATATTACATTATCTATCATCTTGGCTCCGGTCTTCGTCGCCTGAAAATAGTTTTATATTCACTTACCAAAGTTCCCATAATGATTAATAGACAACCAATACCTGTTATTAATGATAATTTTTCGAAATTTCCAGATGGATCCGGAATTAACATTGTAAACAAAAGTGCAAACATTGGTTCCATTGTAAAAATAAGTGCAGCATGGGATGGGTTTGTATCCTTTTGAACCAATATCTGTGCTGTAAAAGCAACTGCGGTTCCCAGTACAGCTGTAACAGCCAGCACTATGATTATCTCAAGATTGAATATTATTCGGCTTCTGTCAAAAACAAGCCATACGAATGTTGTGAATATTGCCGCGGTCCATAATTGAACTATTGACAGACTTATGGTATCGCATCTGATGGAAAATTTGGAAATAAATACTATTTGGAAAGCAAATGCAATAGCGCAGAGTAATGTAAGAAAATCGCCGGGGTTAAATTGAAATTTTACAATTCCCGATATAAGAAATAGTCCTATTGTTGCCAGTACAATTCCTGCAATAGTCAGCTTTTGTGTTTTTTGTTTATAAAATAAACCCAGGACAAGTGGCACGAATGCAACATTCATTGATGTAATAAAAGCCGAATTGGATGCAGAGGTGCTGTACAGACCAAACACCTGCAGAGCCATGCCTGCGAAAAGAAGCAATCCTATTACCATACCGCCGCCCACTTCTCTCTTATTTATCATTTTGTGCTTTTTAAAGAATATGAGTGAAATGAGTACTGCTGCTATTAAAAACCGTATGGAAAGATAAGCTAACGCAGGCATATGTTCAAGTACATTTCGCATCAAGGGAAAACTTATGCCCCAAAAAGCAGTTAAAGTGAGTAGAATCAAGTCTGCGCGTAGTTTTTTATTCATCAAAACTCCTGTGAAATGCTTATGCTATGATATATTATAAGTATAAAATTTTCAATATGGAGGTACCTATGGAAATTATATTTCATGGACACTCATTCATCGAAATCAAAACCGATATAAATATTCTCATTGACCCTTTTATTACCGGAAACCCATTATGCATTTCAAGGGTTGATTCCTTCAAACCTGATTATATTTTGCTGACCCATGGGCATCGTGATCATTATGGTGATACTGAGATAATAGCAGGAAAAACAGGTTGCATGATTTATTCAATGGCTGAACTTTCAAAATGGATATCTGCACGCGGATATTCTTCCGCAGGCTTCAATATCGGAGGATCTTTCAAACTTGGTAAAACAAATATAAATGTTGTGGAATCAAAACATTCAAACTCAGCTCCTGATGGTTCCTACGGAGGTTTGGCATGTGGATTTGTAATAACATTTAATGGTAAATCTGTTTATTGTGCCGGGGACACAGCATACTTTTCAGACATGAAATACATCGGAGAAAAATTCAATTTAGATATTGCGTTTATTCCAATCGGAGGAACCTACACAATGGATTCTGAGGACGCCCTGACAGCCGCAATGGCATTAGCGCCTGATTTGTGTATTCCGATTCATTTCAATACATTCGAGGCCGTAAAAGCTGACTCAAAGGCATTTTGCACGTCACTTATTCAAAAAGGTATTGACTGCAGAATCCTGGAATCTGGTTCCGGAATAACATTATAATTATAAGACATTGAAGATTGCACAATAATACCTGACACAATCCCTTATGTTCTCTATAGAAATACGTTCATTTGTTCCATGTATTCTCTTCAAATCGGTGGAATCAATTGCAAATGGGCTAAAGCGAATAGTATCCCTTGTTATCTCCTGAAATTTTATACTATCTGTACCCGCAACCATTAAATAAGGAACAACGGCGATTTTCTCAGAAAGTCCTCTGACAGCACCTGCGACAAACTTAAAGAACTCACTTTCACTCGAACTGATGATAGAAGGTTCCTCATGGCGTAATATTGTTGCTGAATAATCCATTCCCTTGCATGCACTATCAATATGTTTTATAACATCTGAACTGGAATCAGTCTGAAGTATCCTGCAGTTTACAGTGAAACTGGATACCTG
>JAFGIJ010000120.1 GCA_016929655.1 Clostridia bacterium | reverse complement strand
AGGAATCTTTTGAATATTTCAGGTGAAATCAGCAGCCCTGTCTGGGTACCGAAATCATCTCCAAAGGCAACACAGTCCACATCTGCAGCAAGAAGATTGTCAATTCCCTGCATATAGTAATCTGTAATCATGTCTGCAAGTCTGTTTATTTCCGGAGTGTCCATATACATATCCATAAGGACGTCCTCAAATAGCCTCAGAGCTGTCATTCTTTCAAACAGGGTAAATGCTCCTTTCATTGCATAAAAGGTTTTCCTGTGCTCTTTGATGCCTTTGGAAAAGGCTTCTCCGCTGTACTGAACAGGTGGAAGTCTGAAATAATCAAGTGCAGACATATCATCAAGAGGTCTGTATATGGGATGCCCCTGGATCTGAAAGATTCTAAAGGCCCACTTGATTCCCCACTCATCATATCTTTCTTCATAATACTTGCCCGAGTCATCATATGCAAAATCAGGTATAACCGGAATTTCAACATTTGATACATCTCCGAAATCTCCCGGATATGCCTTGAAAAGTTCCCGCATCTTCTCGCCGTAATCAAAATAACCCCTGGTGGATGGATGGTGTTCAACCGGAACCATGTCAGGTTTTTCAAATTCCATTGCCTTGATCACTCTGATTCGTGATTTAGATGTTTCTTTCATGTCACACTCCCTGATATCATCAAAGGAATTATATAACAACTGTATCAGTGATGATAGAATTTTTATTGTTCAAATACCAGTATTGATATAAAATGTAGAAAACCACCAAGGAGTTATTTATGAAATCACCAAGGGAAAACCTACTGTCACTTTATAGAAAAAAAGGTTATGATTATGCTCCTGTTTATTTGGATTTGTGTCCTTCAAAGGTATCTGAGTTCAAGGAGAAATTTGGTGATACAGATTACCGGCGTTACTTTGGCTTTCCTGAAATCAATGTTCCCGATCTCATTGTTGAACCGGTGGAATTTGAAAAAAGACTTTCATACATTGATAATGCAGTTCCTGGGATAACCTTCGACATATGGGGGATTGGTTATGAGCCGGGCAGTGAAGCATGTGCACATATGAAGCATTTCCGCCATCCGATGAAGAATTTTACTACAATCAGTGAATTTGAAAATTATCCATATCCTGCCTATCTGTCAGCTGATGCGTCACAAATCAAAACTGAGGTTGAACGTATTCATGGTCTTGGATACGCAGCTTCCGCCTCCATGGCATGCACCGTCTGGGAAATAGCATGGTATCTGCGCAGCATGGAGCAGCTTATGGCGGATATGATGCTTGATGAAGATCTTGCTGAATATCATTTTGACAGAATTACTGAAATTTCATGCCACCGTGCTTCTGTATTTGCATCTGCAGGTGTGGATATTATTCTTACCGGAGATGATGTCGGCATGCAGAGCAGTCTCATGATGAGCGAAGATATGTACTGCAGGTGGATAAAGCCAAGGTTTGCTAAAATAATAGCAGCGGCTAAAAGGGCAAACCCCGATGTTCTCATTGAATATCATTCATGCGGATATGTAGAGCCGTTGATACATCATTTCATTGACTGCGGCATTGATATCTTGAACCCCATTCAACCGGAATGCATGAATTTCACTGAAATACATGAAAAGTATGGGAGTAAACTGAGCTTCAAAGGTACAATCGGAATCCAGACCACCATGCCCTTCGGTAGTCCCGAAGAAGTTAAAAAGGCAGTTAAAAAAAATCTTGATACAGCTGGTTCAAAGGGTGGTCTGTACTGCTGTCCGACTCATATGATAGAGCCTGAAGTACCCTGGGAAAACATCATTGCATATATTGAAGCATGCAATGATTACAAGCCATGAAAATACCAAAACATCCAAAACAACCAATCATCCTTGGGATGATTGGTTGTTTTGGATGTTAGGTTGTTTATATTTTTTACCATTGTACCTTTTTTTTGTTTCGCATCTCACGTGCAAATGCCTTTCGTTTATTGTTTTCTTCAAACCTTGCCTTTGAATTGATTTTCACTTCCATCCGCCGGGCTTCCTTTTGCAGCTTTTTATATCTTTCATACTGCTCACTGCTGATTTCACCCATTTTAATTGCATCCATGACCGCACATCCCGGTTCTTTAACATGAGAGCAATCTGAAAACCTGCAATGCCCTGAAAGCTCTTCAATCTTTGCGTGCATGAATTCAAATCCTTTGTCTATACCTTCACCTGAATGCCATAAACCAAGTTCCCGCATTCCCGGAGTATCTATTATGCTTCCACCTCCGGGTATTGTTATAAGCTGCCTGTGTGTCGTCGTATGCTGACCTTTGTCAATATTGCCCCGAAGTTCATTGACCTCCATGATTTCTTCCCCGTTCAGGTAATTGAGCAGAGAAGATTTACCTACGCCTGAGGATCCCATGAAAGCCACTGTTTGACCATTCATGAAATATTTCTTCAGTTCTTCCATACCTTCGCCGGTAATGTTACTGGTCATGTGGAACTCCACTCCCGGATAGTTGGAAACCAGCTCTTCAATTATTGGATCCCTGTCCTCAACAAGATCTGCCTTGCTCAGTATAATAACCGGTATACCGCCGCTGTCCCAGGCCATGGAGACATATCTGTCAAGCCTGGCAATGTTGAAGTCATAATTCATTGATGTAATTATGAAGACGTAGTCAAAATTGGAAGCCAGGGTCTGAGATCTGGTTTCAGGCCCTGCAGCTTTCCTTATAAATACGCTTTTCCGTGGTAGAATCCTCCTGAGTACAGCGTTTCCGCCTCCTGAAATGTCAAGCCCGACATAATCCCCAACGGTCGGCATTTGTGCCTCATCTTCACTCTCGTAATACATCTTCCCTGTAATAATAGCATTGTAATATTCACCTTCTTCCGTCATCACCTTATAAAGTCCCCGGTATTCTGCAACCACTCTGCCGGGAACAAGTTCTTTTCCATTACTTCCATTGGTAATCATAATCTCTCCTATTCCTGTTTCCCGTGCATAAAACAAGCGCGACAATCATTTGCCGCGCTTTGTATACATAATGCCTTGATGGCGTATAAATCGCTTTAGATTATCCGGGAAACCCCCTATTCAATTTCACCTCTTGAATTTTCCAAATACAGCATAAATTGTCCTCCTTTCGAATTTTCAAAAACATTATATGTTTGTTTTACGATATAAAAAATGCCAAGTTTTACTATAATCATTCATTACCTGCAGGTCAGGGTTCAATAATCCCGTATGTCCAGTCGACAATTCCTCCGAAATCATACACATTGGTATATCCCAGTTCCGTAAGTTCCCTTGCGGCAACCTTGCTCCTGTTACCGCTTCGGCAGTAAACCAATAAAACAGCATCCTTGTCAGATGTAATTTTCTGTATGCCTGATTCAATGGTTCCAAGTGGCAGATTGAAAGAATCTTCTATATATCCGCTTTGGTACTCTTCCCTTGTTCTTACATCAAGTATGATGACATTACCGGCATCAATCATAGCCTTTGCTTCAGCTGTATCAATAACTTTGTAATCAGGCGGGGTATTTACAGTAATAGAAACCAGTCGTGCAGTAATAGGTATTGCATCTTCATCAATAATCTCTACCCTGGCACCAATAACATTGTTCGGTTCAAGGTCAGTAGATACACCATTATCTGCTGTAAGACCTGCACTTATGTCAATTCTATAATATGTAGATGT
>JAFGIJ010000022.1 GCA_016929655.1 Clostridia bacterium | reverse complement strand
CTCCTGACAGTACCGGCCGAAACCCATGACATACTATAGTAAGAATTATTGTGTGTATATGCTATCAAGGATTATGTTGGATGTCAAATATATTTGCATATTTGGGGTACTTCTTATGAATATGCATTTTTATCATATATTGACTTAAGGTATTTTTTGAGTAAGTTGACTCCAGATATCATTTTTTAGTTTGCTGTGTTTTTCTCCAGTCGTATAGCATTCTCTAGTGTATTCCAAAGTTTTCTGCTATATCCTTGATTGTCTACGAATTTTCATATTATAATTTTGCCTCATTCTTCTTGAAGGCCTCGCCAAATGTACTCCCAAAGTACCTTTTTCTGCCTGATTCCGGGCTTTGTGCAACCCTGACATCTTAGTTGATTGTTTGAAATTCAAGCATGTTCCCACAAGTTTTCCCTATGCTTTCAGGACTTCATTTATGTATAATTGAATTGTTTGTTCGGAGGTAATTTATGGATAAAGTATTTTTGATTGGTTTTTATATATCCATCAAGGATTCTGGATCCTTATCTCCTGTTCAATTCGCTCAGTGAGAACCAGGCTACATTCCCAGAGCCTGAATCACAGAAGCCTGTGAATCATGGCAAGCTGCATTCCTGTAAAAGTCAGCATAATCTGAGGCCTAGAACCTGGGCCATTTATATCCGATTATTTCCTCTGCTTCCCTGATAATGTGAGCTCTGAGGTCCTTATCCAGATTTTCCCATTTGTCCCTGTCATCATAAGCCGGGAACTTCGAAAACATTCCTGGCATTGTCTTTTCTTGAAGTTCTGTTCTGAAAAGTTCATATAGCATGTATCAATCCCCGATGGGAACATTCTAACACACACCTCAACGTTATTTATCCAAGGATGCTTCCATCGCCCTGCTCATGAATGATGCCAGGCCTTTTCCATGGACATCGATGTTTTCGGTGAACCTTTGGTCAGCGACATAGGTTTCCTGATGGAATTTACATTGACTCCCAGATTTCTTGATTCCTGCGCCTGTTTGATACCATCTTCTGTGACCATTTTGAAGGCGTTTATCTTCAAATTCTCTGAATATATCTTTCGTTTTACCATGTTGAATGCTCTTCCGTTTCATTAAAACATCCCACATAGGAACTTTCCATTATTTATACCAGGTACACTATTATGTTTTAGTGCAGTATGTAGTTCTGCATTTCTACAAAAATATCAATATCAAGTTTTTTTGATTCAATACCATACCTTTCCATTGCATCTTCTATTGAAACAGTGTTATTCATGACTTCAGAAAATATTTCGATAGATAATTGTGAAACTTCATACAAACGGGTTGTATATTCAGATTTCATATATGCTTCTAAAACAAATTGCGGTACTTGGTAACACAACGAATTCTCCAAAGCTTGTTGATCAATATAGAATCTCTCCATTATTGCTTGAGTTTTTGTTTCATCATCATAATTTTGTTTTACTTTAAATTGATATATTGGATTGTCATGTAGCAGATTGGGACTAATATAATTATTAAGCTCTTCTTCACTTAAATTAAACGATAGAAAATTGTTTTCATCAACAGAATATTGATTACTATCGAGATAGTAATTAGTATGCATGAAGCAATCCAAATCACAAATAACACTATCAACAAAAAAGCTAAAAGTAGTACTGGGTGATACACTTGACTTTGTTAGAATAATCGGAGAATAGTATTGCATATAGTAACAAGAAATATTTGAATCAATTTTATGTTTTAATCCGAAGATATAGTCTATACTGGGAATCCCATTACTTGGTCGATTTTCGTGAATGCTTTTTTTTGCCAATATGTCTCTCAATGCTAAACTATATGTACTTCCAGCATAACCTTTTGAAAATTGTATGTCATCTGAATCCGTTGAGTATTCCAACAGGATTTTCTCCTCTGCACATTGTTTTAGAAAATATAAACACTCTTTCATCTCTGGTTTTAAGAACGAATCCTCCCATTTGTTACTATTAGGATTCCAGGTAGGTACTAGTTGTCCTTGATAATTAAGCCTAACATCGAATGAACCAAAAATATCTTCAATCCCATTAAATATTTGATGTGAAAAACCACATGTATTATCTAAACCATCTTGATCAGGATCGTTATACGTAAAAGCCTTCATCGCATCATAGAATTCTGTAATAGTTGCTGGCTTTATTATATTTAAATTTTCCAACCAATCATTTCTAATATATCTTATCTTTGTTTTCAAACTCATTTGTGATGGTAATCCCCAAATTTCTCCATCTATCGAATAAGCTCTTACCCAATCCATAGGAATTAATTCTACATTGGAGCACAACTCCAAGTAATCATTCATAGGAAGAATTAAATCTTGTTCAATAAGAGTTTTTAAGGTCTTCAAATCTAATACTCTAAACAAACCACTTATGCTGCCACTTTTGATATCAGATATTACTTGTTTTATATAAGTTTCATAAGAATAATTTAATGCATTGAAATAATTGCTGTGATAAATAACCTTAACTCCATACATTTGTTCTAGATAATATACCCAATCACTTTGCGACACCTGATTATGAGAAATTTCTCTTTCATATTCTGGCGAAAAGAAAAAACTATTACTTGTAAATTCAAAAACATTGTCACTACTCATACTATTTGATTTGACGTCATTTAGATATGGATATAAACTTTCCGTATTTGCTTTTTCTCCTAGTTCTTTGCAAGAAGTTATTAAAAT
The DNA here is from genome assembly GCA_016929655.1 of Clostridia bacterium. Classification (GTDB taxonomy): domain Bacteria; phylum Bacillota; class Clostridia; order DUPQ01; family DUPQ01; genus JAFGQE01. Next base: position 4,315 of record JAFGIJ010000022.1, on the reverse strand, counting down.
TATAATTAGTAGTATTATTAATATTAGCAATCTAATTCTTCTATTGTTCATAATAAATAAAAGGGATACATATAGAATGAAACTAAGTGTACCCCTTTAGCCCTTTCTTATGGTTTTAGATTAACAGGATTATTGGTATGAACAATACTTGTTATTGTTACAACTTCCCAACAATACCAACAAAGATTATCATTGCATGCCCAATACTCTGTTCTGTAAGTATAAAATGCCCAACATTCATCCATTCCATTTGGACCGCAGTCCACATGGAAATCACCACAGGGTTGCATTACCACATCAATATCCACGTCATACATCGTAATGTCCTCACTAAAACAATGTGGGCAAAAAGATGCAGCATAGACTTGACTTGTAACAAGCATTAAAACAATTAATACCACTGCCATTAATTTCTTTTTCATTTAAAACCCCTTAAAATTTATTATAAACTACTTCATTCACGTATACAAACTCCTTTTTAATCTCCTTTCTTATTTTACCGAAGCAGTCTATTTCAATAAAAAAGCAACCCATCCCATTTTGATTTCTCAATCAAACAGTGGTTGCTTTCTGTAAACTCTCCTGACAGTACCGGCCGAAACCCATGACATACTATAGTAAGAATTATTGTGTGTATATGTTATCAGGGATTATGTTGGATGTCAAATATAAGCGCATATTTTTGTTTTTTCTTATAATAATACATTTTTATCATATTATGTCTTAAGGTAGTTTTTGGGGCAAATTAACTCCAGATAGCGTTTTGGGTTTACTGTGCTTTCTCTAGTCGTGTAGCAGGCTCTCGGGTATTCCTAGTTTTCTGCTATATCCTTGATTGTCTATGAGTTTGCATAAGATATCTTTGTAGCATTCTCCATGAAGGCCTCGCCAATTGTCCTCCTAAAGCACCTTTTTCTGCCTGATTCCGGGCTTAGTAAAACCCAAACATCTTAGTTGATTGTTTGTAATTTAAGTATTCCCACAGAAATTCCTCCTATGCTTTCAGGACTTCATTTATGTATAATTGAATTGTTTGTTCGGAGGTAATTTATGGATAAAGTATTTTTGATTGGAAATGCACATATAGACCCTGTATGGCTGTGGAGATGGCAGGAAGGGTTTGCGGAAATCAAGGCAACCTTCAAATCAGCTGCCGACAGGCTTGATGAGTATCCGGATTTTGTTTTCACAAGCGCCTGTGCTTCATACTACAAATGGGTTGAGGAAAACGAGCCTGCCTTATTTGAAAGAATAAGAAAGCATGTAAAATCAGGTCGTTGGGAAATCTCAGGGGGCTGGTGGCTCCAACCCGACTGCAACATACCTTCGGGTGAGTCCTTTGCACGCCATGCCCTTTATTCACAAAGGTATTTCAAAGAGAAATTCGGTATAACAGTCAGGGTTGGCTATAACGTAGATTCCTTCGGACATAACGGAATGCTCCCCCAGATATTGAAACTCAGCGGAATGGATTATTATGTATTCATGCGTCCCGGTGAACACGAAAAATCTCTTCCCGGGGATTTGTTCAATTGGGTTTCACCGGACGGCAGCAGTGTACTGACCTACAGAATTCCAGGAGCATATAACAATGACCTCAACGAACAAAAAGTTCTGCAAAGACTTGGTGAAGTCAGGGACAAGGCCCAGACAAACGATATTCCAATGATGTTTTTCTATGGAGTGGGAAACCATGGCGGCGGACCTACAAAAGCTGTCATAGAACTTTTCAATGGCATGGTTGGAAAAGATGACACCGGCATAACAATGTCGTCGACCCTTGATTTTTTCAGGGAAGCCGAACACCTTTCATCCGGGCTTCCTGTTGTTAAGGAGGACCTTCAGCACCATGCCAGCGGCTGTTATTCCACAATGAGCCAGGTCAAGTCACTTAATAGAAAAGCAGAGAACCGTATCACATCAGCTGAAAGCTTTGCCTTTGCAGCAAACAAGCTCATGAGCCTTCCATATGACAGGAAGTCTTTGGAAAAAGCATGGGAAGATGTTCTTTTCAACCAGTTCCATGACATCATGGGGGGCTGCAGTATCAAGGAAGCATATGACGATGCCTTTGAAGTATACGGTGAAGCACTGAAGATTTCGGGGGATGTCCTCAATTCCTCCCTCCAGAAGATATCCTGGAACATTGACACCATACAAGGAGCAGAACCTGAGGAAACCGGTAAGCTGGAGGATGAAATAAACAGTCTTCTTCTCAAAGGCTTCCCCCTTGTTGTATTCAATCCTAATCCCTGGCCTGTTCTTGCACCGATACAAACCCGCGATGTGACCTTTGTTTCCGATGAGGATGGGAATCCCGTCGAAATACAACCAGTCCGCTCCTCAAAGACAGACAAATTCAATAAATGGGATACATTGTTCATGGCCGAAATGCCCTCCCTGGGCTACAGGGTGTTCAACACATTCAGGAAAAGGCCTCCCATGGAATTCAAATCCGAAGAATATCCCCTTATATCGGAAGACACCATTGAGAACAAGTGGTTCAGGCTGACCTTTGACAAGGTTACAGGATACATGTCATCACTTTATGACAAAATGAACTCCATTGAACTACTGAAAGCTCCGTCAGCCATACCCATTGTCATTGACGACAGCGGATCGGATACATGGGCACATGGAATCTTCGCCTTCAGGAAGGAAGCAGGTCGTTTTGGAAATGCAAGATTGTCTGTAATGGAAAAAGGCCCTCTGCGTGCAGTACTCAGGGTCAGGTCGGAATATGCTTCTTCGTGGATCACACAGGATTTCACAGTGTACAGGAACATCCCTGAAATTCAGGTAAAGACAAAATTCAACTGGCAGGAACCAAAGTGCATGCTGAAACTTTCATTTACTGTAGATGTCATTGAACCTGCTGCAGTCTATGAGATACCGTATGGAGCAATCGAAAAAGCACCTGACGGCAACGAGGAAGCTGGCCACAGCTGGTTTGCCGTCCAGGGCCAGGGTCATGGTCTAGCCATTGCAAATGACAGCAGATACAGCTACGACGTCAGTGATTCTGAAATGAGACTCACCCTTGTCAGAAGCACATACTACGCAGATCACTTCGGCGATATCGATGATTACAATGAGCCTATAGACCTTGGAGTGCATGAGGTCAATTACAGAATCATACCTTTCAAAGGTTCTTACAAAGACCATAATCTCAGCAAGAAGGCCGCAGAATTATGCAATCCGCAGCTTCTGATACCAGAAACTTTCCATGATGGCCCCTTGCCCCTGAAAGCCAGCTATCTGAACTGTCCAAATGAAAACATTCATATCCATGCCATTAAGATGTGCGAAGATGATTCATCTGCCATTATCCGTGCAGTTGAAACTGCCGGTAAAAATACCAGTGCATCATTCGATTTTTACCTCATGGATGTTTCCTGGGCAGTAGATTTCAAGCCATATGAAATAAAGACCTTCAAGGCATCAGAAACAGGTGTTACCGAAACCAATTTACTGGAATTTGAAATATAATTTTCAATAGGAATCAAAAATACTTGTTACTGTCAAATCACCCTTGATATTTTCTTCCCGTTCTCTTAAATCAGCGGATGATTTTTCTATGCTGACAACCTTTTCACACCCCGGCACGAGGCTGAAGAAATTATCACTGAATACTAAATCATCATTTGAAGATTCAAGACAAACATATCCTGCATAGGATGATGCTGATAATTTCAGACCAATTGAATCCCCGTATTCAACCAAATCAATGGTTATTCCAGGTTCTTCATATAAAAAGTATTTATTCGGAACAAACAACAGAGAAGACCCTGATATGTTTCCTGCATCATCGGTATATTCATACCACAGTATTGTTTTTCGCTTCAAATCCATATTGTTAAGCTTATCTGTAAAATCAAGTGATATTATTGCTTTGCTGGATAGTTTTTCAATCACAGCATCCCGACTGCCTGATTCCCAAACGGCACCGTTTCTGTCCATCAGTTTCCATTGGAGGGTTCCTATGGAATCATTCCTAGATTCATTGCTAATGTGGATGTCAACTTTGGTTCCATTGTCTTCGGCAGATGCGAGAACCGGTGAATAAAATCGTTTTGCAAAATAGTGAAGCGCTTTCCACCTATGGAAGCTGTCTATACTTGACCATGATGCAACAGGCCAGCAGTCATTGAACTGCCAGTATATGGAGCCCATGCATCGGCCCCGGTTTCTTCTCCAATGTTCAACACCGTATTTAATTGCTTCTGCCTGGAGCAGCTGTGAAACATACAAAAGAGATTCAAAGTCTTTTGGATTCTTAAAATTTTCAGACAGATAATATAGAATTTTTCCGTTT
>JAFGIJ010000021.1 GCA_016929655.1 Clostridia bacterium | reverse complement strand
GGACTTGACGATGCAGAAACAGAAAACAGATACATGCACCACTACAATTTCCCACCATACAGTGTGGGGGATGCCAGATCTTCAAGAGGTCCCGGAAGAAGGGAAATCGGCCATGGTGAACTTGCTGAAAAAGCACTTGAACCCGTAATTCCTACAAAGGAAGACTTCCCATATGCCATCAGGGTAGTCTCTGATGTTCTTATGTCGAATGGCTCAACATCACAGGGTTCTATATGTGGAAGCACCCTCGCACTGATGGACGCAGGCGTTCCCATAAAAGCACCTGTTGCCGGAATATCTGCAGGTTTGGTAACAGCAGATAATGATGAAAGCGATTATGTGATGATAATGGATATCCAGGGAATTGAAGATTTCTTCGGCGACATGGATTTCAAAGTTGCAGGAACCCACAAGGGTATCACAGCAATCCAGGTTGACATCAAGTTGAACGGTCTCTCAATGGAAGTAATAAAGGAAGCACTTGAGCTTACAAGAAAAGGAAGAATCCAGATACTTGATGATGTTATGCTTAAAGCAATTGACAAACCACGTGCTGAACTTTCTGAATTTGCACCGAAGATTTTGATTGTTAAAATAGATGTTGACAAAATAAAGGATGTAATTGGTTCAGGCGGCAAGGTTATAAACAAGATAATTGATGAAACAGGTGTCAAGATTGATATCGAAGAAGACGGAACGGTTTATGTTGCTACAATAGACATTGAAGCAGGTAAAAAAGCTATCAGGATAATCGAAGCACTTACAACTGAAGTAACACCGGGGATGGTGTTTGAAGACTGTACAGTTGTCAGAATAATGAACTTTGGTGCATTTGTAGAATATCTGCCCGGCAAGGACGGTCTTGTACACATTTCACAGCTTGAACACTCAAGGGTTAATCAGGTTGAAGACGTTGTAAAAATCGGTGACAAAATGGATGTAAAGGTAATCGAAGTAGACCGTCAGGGAAGAATAAATCTTTCCCGAAAGGCTCTGCTTAAGAAGCCCGAAGGAAAAGCCGACCACGAATAAATTAATTAGAACATCGGGTCCGGCAAGTCCGGACCCTGTTTGTCAGGAATATTATGATTAAAATAAAGGAATTCAACAACGGTACAATCCTGGTACATGAAAAATTGCCGCATCTTCGATCGGTTTGTCTTGGAATATGGCTTAAGGCAGGATCCAGGTATGAAACTGCTGAAAACAACGGAATTTCACATTTTCTAGAGCATATGCTTTTCAAGGGAACCAAGAGCAGAAGTGCCCGTGATATTGCCGATGAGTTCGACGGTATCGGTGGCATCTTAAATGGATTCACTGGTAAGGAAGCAACATGCTATTACGGAAAAACCCTCGACAATCACTTTGAAAAAGCAATGGATATTCTGGCTGACATGGTGCAGAACTCTCTTTTGGAGCCTGAAATGGTGGAAAGGGAAAGAAAAGTAATCTTTGAAGAGATGGCAATGTATGCAGACAGTCCTGAAGATTATGTTCATGAAATGCTGGAAAAGGACATTTGGCCAGGCAATCCCCTGGGTTATCCGATTATTGGAACAAAGGACTCCATGACAAATATCACTGGAACGATGCTGGGAAACTACTCAAGGACACATTTATCCCCATGCAATACAGTGATTTCGGTTGCCGGAAGTTTCGATGAAGATAAAATGATTGATATAGTTGAAAAGTATTTTGGAACCAGTAAAAAGGGCGAGGGGATCAAGCAGGGGGGATTCATCCAACCTGTTTTTAATCCGGGAACAAGGTTGTATCACAAGGATGTTGAACAGGCATATATATCAATTGGTTTCGAATCCATGGGATATGAAGATCCTTCAAGATACGCAATGATGGCTGCAGGAAATATCCTTGGGGGAAGCATGAGCTCAAGGCTTTTTCAGACACTGAGGGAAGACAAAGGTCTTGTTTATACCATTGGTTCTGCAAACGATACTTTTGCAGACTCCGGTCTTTTCAATATATACGCCGGAACAGGAACCGACGAAATGGATGAAGCCATTGAATGCATAAGACATGAAGTCTGTGAAATGGCTGAAAATGGTGTAACTGAGGAAGAACTTGAACGTACAAAGGAACAGATCAAGGGAAATCTCATAATGGGCATGGAGAATACAAACACAAGAATGTCATACATGGGTAAGCATATGCTGCTTCGCGGCCAGGTTGAAACACAGGATGATATTGTGGCAATTATAGATTCAATTACAAGGGAAAGCATACAGGAAGTAACCGCTTCTGTCCTGAAATGGGACAATGCGGCCATATCCATACTGCGTTCCGAGTAGAAGGATGTATGAAAAGTAAAAAGTATAACGATGCATTTTATCTTCGGATTGACCGGGGAGAAGAAATCATAGGTTCCATCAGTAAGTTCTGTACTGACAACAAAATCAGAGCAGGACTTATATCGGGCCTTGGATCCGTCAGTGAAGCGGAACTTGGTTTGTTTGATGTTGATGAAAAGAAGTTTATCAAAAAAGAATTCAAAGGCATCCACGAAATCGCATCAATGAACGGCAATATTTCAGTTATGGACGATGAAACCTATCTTCATATACATGCAGTACTGTCAGACAGGGAATGCAGGGCTTATGGCGGACATTTTGCCAAAGGCGTGGTTGGGGCAACATTTGAAGTCATCATAATGCCGGTCAAAGGAAATCCCGGCAGGAAATTCGAAGAAACCGTTGGACTGAATATGCTTGATTTCAGCGATTGATGTACTCGAGTATTGCTTCAATTGTCTCTTCAGCAGCTACAGGAGTAACACCAAATCTGGATAGTTTTTCAGCCATGGCGTATGCAGGTGCATACTCATGGAAACAGCAGGAAGCATCATAGGTTTCAATGATGCCTTGTTCATTCTTTTCGATGAGTACACCATAACCCGGAGTAAGTTCATTCAACTTGCCTTCGTCCATGGTTATATAGTATTCAACCATGAAGGAGAGTCCGGTGTCCGTATGAAATTTCTTCTGTGATATAAGTTCTCTTTTAAACATAAGATGCCTCTGATTGGTTGATTTCGGTTAAAACTGCTGTTACATGATATAACCTGAAATAAAAGAATTGAATAAACTGAAAATTAAATTTTATGCAAAAGTTTCTATCTGGTTTAATTTTTTAAAGGATTTGGAAGCATTATAGCGAAAATATAATGCAGGAATGACTATTTATGGCAAATTATTATCCGGACACAGTTATTGAAGAAATCATAGAAAAAAATGACATTATTGATGTTGTGTCTGACTATGTAAAAATTAATCGCAAGGGAAAGGACTATTTTGGACTATGTCCTTTTCACAATGAAAAAACGCCCTCCTTTTCTGTTGTACCGGCAAAACAGATTTATTATTGTTTCGGATGCGGAAAAGGTGGCAATGTACTGAATTTCATCAGCAGCATTGAAAACATAGAGTATATTGATGCCATAAAGATGATGGCTGAAAGGGCATCGGTATCACTGCCGGAAAGCAATGACAGCAAGGAACGGGAAAACAGCGGATATGTCAGAAAGTTGGTCGAAATCAATACTGAAGCCGCAAGATTTTATCATACTCAGCTGCTGGATAACCCTGATGCACTTTCTTATCTTAGAAACAGGAAGATAAAGGACTCGGTGGTAATAAAATTCGGTATAGGTTTTGCCCCGGATTCATGGGACTCCGTACTTAGGCACCTAAAGTCCAAAGGCTTCATAGAAGATGACATAATGAAGGCAGGGCTGCTGAAGAAGGGCAGTACATCCTATTATGATAGCTTTCGAAACCGAATTATGTTCCCAATAATTGATATGAGGAACAGGGTCATAGGATTTGGAGGAAGGATACTTTCAGGTGAGGGAGCCAAGTATATCAATTCACCGGAAACACCGGCATATAATAAAAGCAGCAGTCTTTATGGGATAAATATTGCAAAGAATTCCAAGGCAGAAAAGATTATTATCGTTGAAGGTTATATGGATTGCATTGCTATTCATCAGGCGGGCTTTTCAAATTGTGTTGCATCCCTGGGCACAGCGCTGACCAGAAAACAAGCTTCAATGCTTAAGAAACTTTTCCCAGAGATTATTATTGCATACGATATGGATCAGGCAGGCAGGAATGCTACTATCAGAGGACTTGACCTCATGGCTTCCATTGGGTGCGATGTAAAAATACTTGAAATGCCGGAAGGAAAAGATCCTGATGAATATATAAAGATCAATGGGAAAGATGCATTTGGAAAACTCATTGAAAATGCTCTGCCGATTGTTGAATACAAAGCTAAGCTGCTTAGGGCCAGATACAACATAAACGATGTAGACGGCAGGCGCAAATATCTAAATGGAGTAGCGAAAGCCATAAGTCAGGTCAACAATGCCATAGACAGGGAAGTCTACATTGATAGAATTGCCAGGGTTTATGGAATACCGTCAGAATCAATTAAGGATGAAGTTTCAAAACATCTCGGTGAGAGTGAGGCAGTTATTAATGACAGAAGCCGAAAGCTTAAAACTTCCATTCATATTGAAACTGACAATGAAATAAAGAGTTTTATGTCAATTGCAGCAATAATATGTGCCAGACCGGAATTTCTCGACCATGTAAAAGAACAGCTTGGCCAGGGATTCATTGACAATGAAAGCTTGAAGGCATTGTTTAGCAATGTTGTCAGCAGGGTAGAAAGCAAAGGCATATCTGATGCTGCTGTAATTATGGCAGATCTGGAAGAAGGAGAAAGTGAAATTTTTTCCTTGGAGGTAGCATTGGCAGAAACCAGTGCGGACATGAGAAAGACACTCGACGAAAAATTAGTACAATACAAAAAAGCTGTTCTAAACAGAAGGATAATGAAACTCACTGCCGAATTAGATATGAGGGACAATCTGGATAATGAAAAGATTGATGAGCTGCAGAAAGAACTTGCTAAAATATTTGAAGAGTTAAGAATATTGAAGAGGAAATAGGAGGTCACACAGTTGAACGATAAAGAAATAATAGTTGAAGAGCTGGATATTGCGGTGGAAAGACCTGAGAGCTTTGAAAAGGCCGTGGAATATCTGACCAAAAAAGGTAAAAGGGAAAATGTACTTAAATTCAAGGATGTAAATGACTATATAGAGAGCCTTGAACTTGATACGGATCTTATGGAAAAATTATACGAGCGGTTTGAAGAAGCTGGTATTGACGTCATAGAAGATGATGAAGATATGTTGGAAATAGAGGACGAAGTAAAAAAATCCAGCATATCCATTCCAGAAGGCATAAACATAGATGATCCGGTAAGAATGTATCTCAAGGAAATTGGCAGGGTTGAACTACTGAATGCTGATGACGAAATCAGATTGGCAGTAGGCATGGAAGCAGGAGATGATGAATGTCGTCAACAGCTTGCTGAAGCAAATCTAAGGCTTGTTGTAAGTATAGCAAAAAGATATGTTGGAAGGGGTATGCAGTTCCTTGACCTGATTCAGGAAGGAAATCTTGGACTTATAAAAGCTGTAGAAAAATTCGACTATAAAAAAGGTTATAAGTTCAGTACATATGCAACATGGTGGATAAGGCAGGCAATAACCAGAGCAATTGCAGATCAGGCAAGAACTATCAGGATACCTGTTCATATGGTTGAAACCATAAACAAGCTTACACGGGTTTCAAGGCAGCTTGTGCAGGAACTGGGAAGAGATCCACTGCCCGAGGAAATTGCAGAGGAAATGAATATTCCTGTTGAAAAAGTCAGGGAAATCCAGAAAAT
>JAFGIJ010000119.1 GCA_016929655.1 Clostridia bacterium | reverse complement strand
CTCTTTCTGAAATATCACAGATTTCACCGGGAAGAATCCTGGTAAGCATGGGTTCAAGACCCTTTATTTCATTCAGAAACCAAAGCCGTGACTATATTGACATGAAAAGTCTGATAAGCATTGCAAAGGCGATAAACAGTCACTTTGAGGCATAAAATAGGTTGTTTTGCTTAAAATATATGATTTTTATGTTAAATTTATATTTGTTACAAAATTGTAATAATTCATAGGGTAATCAATTAAAATCTATATTTTGTGGTTGAAAAGCCATTTAAACACAATAATTAGTGTTTTGTTCGTTGATTAACTCTGAATGCTATAAGCATTAAAAAACGTTTTTTACAATTTATGCTAAATGTTTGCAGATAATATTGCAATTTCTTTTTTTTGGTGTAATAATTAAATACAGATATCGGGGTATGTTAGCACAGAGAAATCTTAAATAAGTCTTTATTTAAGACAAAAAATTTTTGGAGGGTCACAGAATGCTACAGAACTTAATGAGGAAGATGAAAAAGGATGACAAAGGTTTTACCCTTGTCGAATTGATGATTGTTGTTGTAATCATCGGAATACTTATTGCTATTGCGATACCGGTTTATAACACAATTCAGTCTAGAGCAGAGCAACGTGCATGCGATGCTAACGTAAGGACGATATTGTCACAGATAGAGGTATATAAAGCTCAAAATGGTGGGGTACATCCAGCTACAGTATCATTTTCAGATTTCTTGAGTGATGGAGTATACTTCCAGAATGAACCTATATGTCCGCGTAATAATAATACTGCTTCTTATACTTGGGCGACAGCAACTAGTTCAGTGGTATGCCCAACAGGACATACATTTGGCGCTAACTAAAGTTTAAAATCAAAGAGTTACTTCCCACTATCTAGTGGGAAGTAGTTTTTTATAAGATTGGTAGGATTCTAATATGGCAGAGAGAGAGAAAAAGACGAAGTTTAAGAAGTTCTTGGATGAAAACCGGTCGCTTGTGTTCACTGTTCCGGTTTTTCTTGTTTTGATAGTAGTAGTAATACTGGTATATGCTTTGAGCGGAAACAATGATGTTTCAGAAACAACTCCGCCTGAGGCAGATACCAATCAGCCTGCAGCTACACAGTCAGCTGCTCCTGTTCAGACAGAATCCCCCGCAACAGACAGTGGCCAGGAAGTGACAACACTACCCGATGACGAAAGAGACAAGGATCAGAATGAAATACTGAGAAATCCTTTTGCTGAACCATACAGGGTCAGTGGAATCATTTATGATAAATCCGGCAGCATAGCCATAATCGAAGCAGAAAATAAAAGTTTTATAGTTGAAGCCGGTGATGAACCCGGCGGATATTTTAAGGTGCTCAGCATTGAAGAAGACAAAGTAGTCCTGGAAGTAGAGGGAATTGAACTAATACTTTCCATTTCCGGTGAATGATTTATTGGAGGTGTTCTAAATTGGGACGTCATAGAGAAAGAGGACTTTTCAAAAAAACAATGGCCATAGTACTGGCATCCATGATGCTTTTTGCCATGGTGTCTGTTGTTTCAGCAGAAACGACAGGGGTTGTTCCGACGGGAATCAGTTACGAGGAAGTGACTGTATTCAAAGCAGACAAGGGAGATGACATCTCAATTGAACTGGACGGTGCCGACATACGGGACGTTCTTTCCATGTTTGCCAAAAAACTTGGTGTCAATATCGTATACCTTGGATCCGGGTTTGAGACAAGCTTTTCTATAAGCGGGGTTGATGCAACCACTGCCTTTGAAATTTTTATGAAAAGCACCGGAATCAATGGGCAGGCATTGAGTTATGTCAGAGATGGAGACCTGCTTCTTGTAGGAGCTCAATCGGCATTGTTAGCAAATTTCGGAGACATGATGGTTTTCACCAGATTTAAGCTGAATTATATGACTGCCACAGATCTGCAGGACTATCTTTCACAACTGGGTGTCGATGTTACCGGGGTTATAGTCAATGACTCCACCGATACTATATTTGTAAAGGGTATGCCCTATGAAGTTTCCCAAGTCAGTGAAATTATAAACCTCCTTGACCGGCAAGAATACTATCCGGACGGAAGCCAGGAGCTGAATCTTGTAGCATATAAACTTAAATATATAACGGCTGCCATACTCGAAGGAGTACTCGGTGAACTGGGAATCCAGGGTGACACTATAATCATGAATGCCAGTCCACAGACATTGTGGGTCAGTGCAGACCATTCCCAGCATCAGGCTATATCCACTGTAATTTCCAGGCTTGATACACCTGACAACATAAGCGACAATGAATTTGGTGTATACAGACTGAAATACATTGACATTGATCTTGTAAATGATGCAATGAGTGATCTTGGGTTATGGACAACTGCAGAAGGTGCCGGTGGAACAGTTAAGGTAATACCAAATACTGTTCTCAGTGAAGATCCATATGCCATACTTGTTAATTTTAAATTCATAGACAAGGAAATGGTCGATTTCCTCATAACAGAGCTCGACACTCCTTCCAACCTTCCTGAAGATCCTTCATTCTTCATATATACATTCAAAAATATATCAGCGGCACTTGGTCTTGATAGAATTGAATCCTTCAGTCCCAAAAAAACCTTTGAGTCAGATGAAGTTGAGTTCAAGGAATTTGTTTTCTCAGGTATAGGCAGCCAGATTATGGTGCTTTGTACAAAGAGCGAAGAACAGGCCGTAAGGTTATTCCTGGATGAAATTGACACTCCCGGCGCTATGATGATCGCAGTAGTGGACAGTGCAAGCGGTGATATGATGGCCAGGGTCAGGCTTTTGGACAGAATTCCACTTATATCATATATATCCGGTGTTTCACAGGATAATATGTATGTATCAGGTGACATATCCAAGACAAATACACCCCAGTATGTAATGTGGGTTGAGGACACACCTGAGAATATCGAAAGGGTTAAGGCAGCCATAGCAAACATTGACTCCGGTGAATAAATATATGAGGGAAAAATGTCAATATACGAAAGAAACGACAGCGATAAATATGTAACTACAATACACGACCTGCTGAGACCGATGACTGAAAGAAAAATTTCGGACCTTCATCTGGTCGCCGGTGTACCTCCCTGCTACAGGGTGAACACCGACTTGGAACAAATAGATATGCCAAGGATTACTCCGGAGAACCTTAACTATATGCTCAGTGAAATAATCACTGACCATGAGTGGAAGGTTCTGGAACAGGCACTGGAACTTGATTTTTCATATTCGATCCCCGGAATAGCAAGATACAGGGGAAACATAATGAGACAGAGAGGTTCCTATGCCGTTGTTTTCAGGGCGGTTCCTTACGAGATACCTCAGTTTGAATCACTGGGGTTGCCGGCTGACCTTAAGGAGCTTTGTAACCTAAAAAGAGGTCTGGTGCTTGTAACAGGCCCGACGGGAAGCGGTAAATCCACTACCCTGGCGGCTATGATAGACATAATAAACCGCAACAGGCGGCTGAATATAGTGACCGTGGAAGACCCGATAGAATATCTGCACAGACATAAGAAATCCACAGTACGGCAGAGGGAAATCGGAGCAGATACACATTCGTTCGGAGAAGCACTGAGACATGTGCTCAGACATGACCCGGATGTAATTCTAATTGGGGAAATGAGGGATCTTGAGAGTATATCCATAGCATTGACCGCAGCTGAGACAGGACATCTTGTGTTTTCAACACTGCATACACAGACAGCACCACAGACTATAAACAGAATAATTGATGTCTTTGGTGAAAGTGAAAGAAAACAGGTAAGACAGCAGCTTGCAAGTACGGTTCAGGCTGTAGTATCACAGCAGTTGATGACAAAAAACGGCGGTGGCAGGGTTGTTGCCCT
>JAFGIJ010000118.1 GCA_016929655.1 Clostridia bacterium | reverse complement strand
GCGAAAACCAATTGGACCATATAAAGTGGGTACCATGACATATGATCTCACAGATGAAACCAGAGTTGAGCTTTATGGGGACCGTCAGGGCGATGCAAGGAAAATACGTATACAGCTGTGGTATCCAACCAACAGTGATGTAAAAGGTTCCATCGCCAGATGGATTGAGGACGGTACTGTGGTTCCAAGGGGGTTGATGGAAAAATTCAATGCTCCCGCCTTTGTTTACGACCATCTTACACTCATTGATTCCAACAGCCATACTGATGCTCCTCTTAAAGAAGATATTGCATCAATGCCTGTTGTGGTTATTTCACACGGTTGGACCGGTTTTAGAAATCTGCATACGGACCTGGGAGAAATGTTTGCAAGCATGGGTTATCTGGCAGTCAGTATTGATCATACCTATGGTTCAGTAGGCTTGGTTTTCGACGATGGAGAATCAGCCTCCACAGATCCAGAGGCACTTCCCGATAGGGATGATACTGATGCCTTTCTCACATATGCAGGAAATTTGGTAGACACATATTCAAAGGATGCGGGAACAGTCCTTGAACATCTTTCATATTTGAATGAACAATCGGAAATTTTTGCAGGTCATATCGACCTGGAAAGGGTTGGTGCAATCGGCCACTCCACCGGTGGAGGGGGCGTAGTAAAGCAGGCAATTGAAAATCCTATGATTGATGTTGTAATCGGGCTGGACCCATGGGTTGAGCCAATAGGCAGAGGCATGCTCTCATATGGAATAAAGCAACCGGCCATTTTCTTCAGAAGCAGCAGCTGGACCGGTGGCATCAACGAAGACTATATCAAAATTTTAACAGATAATGAATCGGCAGATATAACAAAATATGAAATAACCGGGTCAAAGCATCAGGATTTCTCCATGCTTTATCAGATGGGACCCTTGCCTGCGATTCTTGGAATCAGCGGAAAGCCCAGGGGCTATGAGAGTGCTGACATACAGCAGGCTTTTATTGCCAATTTCATGAATCATTGGCTTTTGGGTGAAGAGGATGAAACGGAATCATTGATGAATGAATATGATTTGGTTTTTGTGGTTAAATAATAACTTGGTACGTTATTAAATGTGAAGCAATCTCAGGGATAATTTCGCATTGTTAATAAGAAGCAACACAGGAACCTAATACTTAAAATCAGGTTCCTGTTTTTTGTACTTTAGATATAATGAATTATTCAGTGGTGATATTAGCCAGTTTTTTCTTTACAACTATAATTGAAATTCCGGCAATCATAAGTATCCCTAAACCATACAGAATTAGATTGTAGTCATAACCTGTTTGTTTGATGGCATCTTCGGCAGACAAGTAAATGACAATGTTGCCCGTAGAATCTTTTATTGTCAAAGCCTCATCAACATAAGAAGCAGTCATGTCAAGCAGAGCACAGGCTGCGCTGATTTCAGTCAATATACCACTTTTTTGTTCGCCGGTGAGTTGTGACAGTTTTGTTTCGCCATCGGCAATTACGGCAGCATTGTTGATATGGACAATAATTGCGTCTGCTGTAGCTGAAGTTACAGTTTTGTCTGCCATGTAAGACTCTGCCTGAAGCACATAAACCTCTGGTACATTGGCGTCTCTTAGAGACTGTAAGATATCACTAACAGTTGCTGCGGAAGCAGTGGCTGTAAACGACATCAACATGATAACTATCGCTACGATTAGAATGGTTTTCTTTTTCATGATATTTCCTTTCTCTTTCTCAATCAAAAATAAACAGATGAAGTGTATAAAACTATGTTTGACTAATATAGATTATAGTCATGTATGGTTTGAAAGTCAATGATAGATCTTGACAATTTGACAAATATTGGTGTGCAGAATGCACACATGAACCCTTCGTTGAGTTGAATCAGGATTTCGCCCGGTATATATAAAGTATCAGGCCTGTTGATGAAAGCATGAAAAGAAGGAGAGTTGGAAGCAGGAATCCAAGTAACAAGGAGTTGTGCAGGGTTTCCATTG
Source organism: Clostridia bacterium (assembly GCA_016929655.1). Lineage (GTDB taxonomy): Bacteria > Bacillota > Clostridia > DUPQ01 > DUPQ01 > JAFGQE01. The sequence goes on along the minus strand of JAFGIJ010000118.1, from coordinate 1,532 downwards.
CATACTTGATATATGGTGTATCGATTGCCAGCTGCCGGACCAGGTTCAACAGTCTCAGGACAAGAGCGGGTATGCATATGATGCTGCCTGACAACCATAATGAAGTTAGCAGATAAGGAATCCATTTTCTGCTTTGCCTGAAGTGAAGAAGGAACAGGCATGCAATTGAAATGAGCCATGAAAAAAGTATGTATAAACCCAGATTACTGAAGTTATATACTTTGGCGTGCAAGGCGTTGAATGCCTTTGCATCCTTGAAAAGGTTCAGCTGGAAAATGTTTATATGCTTTTCAATGATTCCGGAAGTATCATCTGCGACTTCTATAAGCAACGAATATTGATTTGCAGTTGGAATATAATCATTGGCCGCTGCATCATTATCAAGGAATTTCTTTAATGCCGGCAGGAACAGATCAGCAGAATAAGAAGGGGAGATTATATCGCTTTCAAAATTCAGATATCTGGCAGTATTTATCATATATTCGTTCAATTGTGCCAACAGTAATTTGTCGTTGAAACCGGCAAGAAGAACTTCAGAAGGTATTCCCACATAACTGCTCTGGGCTTCGACATCGCTTTCGATGGCATCCTTTACAAGTCTTTGATATGTATCAGATTTCAGAAGCTGCAGATAATATTTTTCAGAAAATATTGTTGTGCGCAGTACAGTAACTGATATCAAAGCAATTGTGCTTATGACAATCAGCAATGATAGCAGAAGTGAAACTATTGTTTTAAGCAGCTTTTTTCTATTCATCCTGATTACCCTCCAATCCTGCAATCACTACAAAACGATTGGGAGCATTGCCGAAATAATTGAATGGATAACAGGTGTACAATGTCAGCTGTTCCCTGTCTGTCTCACCGGCAACCGAGTTGTCATTTCCATCGATTATACGAATTTCCTCAACAATATAGTTATATATGCCATAGGTAGTGTTGAATTCTATCGAGTCGCCGACTTCAAGGGTTTCAAGGTTCTTGAAATATGTAGTGCGGTGTGCTGCAATTAGAATGTTGTTTCCCTGCCCGGGGAAATATGAACCGGGATAATGACCTGCACCCAGTCTGAACTCTGCTTCCCGGTCTCCTTGAAAAACCTTTACTTCAACATTTACGCTTGGTATTGTCAATGTTCCGATTTCGTCGCCGATATAGTAAAAAGGCACAATGAGACGAGCAGGTTCGGTATTTACAGGCTCCGGGGACTGCATGGGTTCTATATCATCCGGAGCCTTTGTCGGATTCGTTAAGATTACTGAACCAGGAGTATTTGATGGCAGGTTTTCATTCCAATTCGGTAAATCGGTATTGATTGAGACTGCTCTGCCACGGTCATCTAAAAACAGGGACAGCACAGATTCGTTTTCAACATATCTGAAAAAGCCTAAGCTAAGAACGGTAAGACCAATTAAAAACAGAACATACGGAATGCTGCTTAAAAGCAATGCATTAACAAATGTCTGGCTCATGTTCTTCTTATTTTGAGAAGCCTTGGATTGTTTCATATTGAATATCTTAACACTTGAGAT
>JAFGIJ010000117.1 GCA_016929655.1 Clostridia bacterium | reverse complement strand
TGCAAAGTTGATGATGTCATCAAAATCAACTGCATAATTCTTCTTCTGTTTTCTGAGATAGCTGTAAAATATTTTCTCCATCAAATCCCTGCATTTGGATATCTTTTCATCCAGTGCCTCGAATGACAGCATGTGCTCGATGTATGTGGGTTTATCCTTTCTGCCACCGATGTAATCAATGCAGTCTGAAAAAGTTACGACCCTGGATGTTATTTCAAGATCATCAAAAATTTCCCGAAGCAACGTCCTCTGATCCTGCTCATCTATTATGGTGAATCCCTTTGGATAGTAAAGTTTGTTGATATCTTCCCGCAGTACCTTCACACAGAAACCATGGTAAGTACAAATAAGACTGACGGGCTCTTCATTACCAATCAGCTTTGTTACCCTGGCTTTCATTTCATTGGCTGCTTTGTTTGTAAATGTTACACACAGTATATTTGAAGGACTTACTCCAAGCCCTTCAACAAGATACGCAAATCTTCTGGTCAGTGCCCTTGTTTTCCCTGAACCTGCCCCGGCAATGACCCTGACATAACCTTCAGTGGTCTTTACCGCTTCAAGCTGGGCTTTATTCAGTCCATCAAGAAGTCCTTCTATAATTTCCATGCAGCAATTATATCATCCGAACATGTGTTTGGTAAATAATAATATTTATCTTGTTGAAGCTGTCCGGCGCAAGTATACTGTAAGCAGAGGTGAATTTGGATTTATCAAGAAGCAAGTATCTTAATACCCTGCAGCTCAAACTGATTGCTGCCTGCGCCATGTTCATAGACCATTCCATGTACACGTTTTATCCCTATGTCTATAAACTTAGAACCATCGGAAGGCTGGCTTTTCCTATATTTGCTTTTCTTGTGGCTGTTGGGTACCAAAAAACGAAAGACCTTACACTGTATATGGGAAGAATGCTTCTGTTTGCGCTGATTGCCCAGTTCCCTTATGAAAGGATGATTAATCTTCCGGGTATCAATCCAAACGTAATCTTTACCCTGTTCTTCGGGCTCACCGCCATCCTTGCAATAGAAAAGGGCAGCCCCTTCTTAAAGTTTACGGTACCGGTTCTTTTGATGCTCGGAGCTGAATTAATGGCTTTTGACCATAGTGCCTATGGAGTCCTTATGGTTATTGCACTGTTTTATGCAAAGGAAAGCAAACTTCTGACTGCAATATGGATTTTTGTATTAACTATACTTTTTTCTTTGCAATATCTTTATCTGGGTGGGCTATCCAATCCAGGTTGGTATATTGTATTGTTTTATCTGTCTACAATCCCCTTGATTAATCTTTACAACGGCCGTAAAGGGCTTTCGAATAGTTTCACCAGATGGTTTTTCTATGTCTTTTATCCAGCCCATATAATGCTGCTTGTAATTTTAAAGTCCGTTTTATGATTTTCCGGAACATTTAGGACAAACCCAGACTTCGCTGTCCCCTTGCTTTGAATGTAGTTCCATGACACCACCGCATTTATTGCATCTTGGCATGTTTGACTGTTTCTTTTTTTTATCCTCAAGATATCTTCTGTAGCCAAAGTAAGCAACAGCTCCGAACAATATTAAAAAATACCACCAGTACATTATCGGTTTCCTTTCATCAGGCTTTTCACAAGCCTGCCATACTTCGAAAGACCGGTTAACCTGCCTTCCAGGATCAGTCCAATGGACATCAATGCATCTCTGGCCTTCCCATAGTCCATTTCATCAAGCTCCCACTCAAGCTCATAATCAGTTATACCCCCGTATATGTTTTTATCAAGCTCTGCAGGGGGTAGTTTTTTGTCAAGAATAATTATTTTCCTTGTTGTTGCTATTTCCCCAATCTCTATTAAATCATCATTAGGCAGATCTGCGTATGCTAAAAGGTACATTGCAATTCTGATTTTTCCTTCCAACAGCAGCCCTGCTTCCCTCTTGTCAATTTTTATGGTTCTTTCAACCATATCTACAATGCCTTCATCAGTAGTTCCCGGATTGGCAGTCTTGACAGTTATTTCACTGGTGTTTTTTTTCTGCCTCAGTCTTACAACTATCTTCTTTTTGTATAAATCAAATCCCGGGGTATCAAAGTAATGATTTACCTGCGTTATTGTCGATCCGGTGAAGAGTGTATCGATGTTAATGTATTCCTCTTCACTCAGCATGAGTTTCAGTTCGTATTCCCTGTTCGGTTCTTTTATCATACAAAGATTATATCACAGTAATTTAGTGGTATAATCTTGCCATGATTACTGATATAACTAAACTTGAATTACTGGCTCCCGCAGGAAGTCCCGAGGCCCTTGAAGCAGCTGTTGCATCCGGTGCCGATGCTGTTTATCTTGGACTGGATGAATTCAGCGCCCGTTCCAAAGCCATTAACTTCAACAAAGATAATCTCAAGGACTATATAGCTTTTTGTCATAATAAAGGTGTTAAGGTTTTTGTCACATTGAATACTCTTATATATGACAATGAAATGTCCAGGGCCATTGAATTGGCATGTTTTGCAAGAAACTGTGGAGCGGACGCATTGATAATTCAGGACATTGGACTATTTTCATTGATAAAACAGCAGATTCCTGAAATTCATCTTCATGCAAGCACTCAGATGAGCATAAATTCCCCCGACGGAGCAGCACATATGAAAAGAATAGGGTTTGACAGGGTTATTCTGGCCCGTGAAATGAACCTGTTGGATATAAAAAAAGCAAAGGATACCGGAATAGAAACAGAAGTTTTTATCCATGGTGCCCGCTGCTACAGCTATTCCGGGCAGTGCTTGATGAGTTCCATGCTTGGTGGCAGAAGCGGAAACCGGGGTATGTGCGCCCAGACATGCCGGTTACCTTATACCCTTTCAGATGAAAATGGAAATGTTCTTTTATCCGGTCATCTTCTGAGTCTCAAGGACACAATGTATCTTACCGAGCTCTCTGATTTAAATGAAGCCGGGGTGTCTGCACTAAAGATCGAAGGAAGAATGAAAGGACCCGAGTATGTTTCGGCTGTTACTTCTATATACAGAAAATATCTGGATGATATTGAACATGACATAGAAAAAAAGGATTTGGATGACCTCCTGAAGGCTTTCAACCGGGAAGGTTTTTCAAAGGGTGCCCTGTCTGACAATCAAGGCAGGAATGAATTTGCCTCGACTACTACTTCAGACAGTGGATTCCCTGTGGGCAAAGTAATAAAAAGTGTTGTTTCAGGCTCTTATGCCCAGTTTGATGAAGCTGTTTCAAAGGATGACGGCCTTAGAATAGGCGCAGCCGGAGGGTATGCCGAACGGGACATTGAACCGGGTGCCAGGGCTGTTGTTCCAATCCAGGGTAATCCGGGTGATGTGGTTTTCAGGACACGTGACAACCAATTCAACGACAAATACAGTTATACCAATACAATGAGAAACCTGCAAAAGGTATCAGTCAAGGCCCGTGCTGTAATTAAATCAGGCCTTAAGCCTTATATGGAAATTTGGGACCAGAAAGGCAACAGAGGAACTGGAACACTGGATTCTCCTGTAGAAAAAGCAAGATTGAACGGAACTTTACCTTCCAGGATTAAAGAACAGTTGACTAAGACCGGTGCAACGGATTTTGAGATAATTGAATTTGATTTTCAATGCGATGATGGAATATATATCAAGATATCAGACATCAATGAACTTCGCAGACTCTGCACGGAGGAGTTGTTCATGAAACGGACTGCTGTTCCCACAGCTGTTTCATGCAACGTTCCTGAGCTCAGCCATGGTAATCAAATGGTTAACCAGCCGGATTATTCCCTTCTTTTATATAATGTTCCTATGGATTTTGATCCTTCGGGTACTGATATCAGGCGAATTTACCTGGATTTCGAAAGTTGTCACAGCGAAATAGAAAAGGTGCGTGAGTTATGCAAAAAAAATGGCATTGAATTCTTCCTGCATCTTCCATATTCCCTCAGAACTGTGCCAAACGAAGAGTGTGACGGATACCTCATAGAAAATCCAGGCATGCTTGAAAATCTCCCATTGGAAAAAACCGTCATAGGCAGCGGGTTCAATGTCTGCAATTCATTTTCTCTGAAGCATTACAAGGGTGCCCTAAATGTAACCTTGTCACATGAGGTCAGCCTTGATGACATTATTGCTTTGAAAAATCCCCTGAACATTCCACTTGAAGCAACTGTATACGGTAATATCAGGGTCATGGAATCTCCATATTGTCCAGCCAGGGACATTTGTGACGGTTCTTTGTGCATAGATAAAAAGTTAAAACTCACAGACAGAAAAAATGAGCAATGGGGTGTTATATTCAACAGCAGGCATCACTCAGTAAGGATATTCAATCCACACAAGCTTATGGTCTTTGACAAACTGATTTATCTTATGCAGGCCGGTATTTCCATGTTCAGGCTTAACATCACTGACGAGACGAATGATGAAATCCATAAACTCATAAAAGCCGCCCGTGAAGAAAGGGTCCCGCGCCAGAACCCTTCAAACAAATATACAAACGGTCGCTATTAATTTTATTTTCGTGGAAGCGATATCTCTCCCACAGGATATTTAACTCCATTTTTCTTCATTTTATTGCGTATAATAGTCTCCATGTCTACACCTATTGCATCAGCTGCCATTATTGAATAAATCATAATATCTGCTAATTCATCACTCATATTCTCATGGTCATAATTATCATCCCATTGAAAATTTTCAAGCAGTTCAGCCGCTTCTATTACAATGGATTTAGCAAGGTTTGCCGGGGTATGGTACTTTTTCCAATTTCTTTCATCCCTGAACCTGATGATTTCTTCAATCAGTTTCTTCATTGTCTGTATCCTTTCCCTTGAATGATTTCTCGCTTTTATTCAAAGCAGTTCCAGTAATTTTCAATGATGCAAAAGCCCCGATGAAGAGCGATAGCGCCAGTGCTGCAAAAATTCCGTTGATTTCAAAAAGTTTGTTGCCAATCCATGCCATAGGAATGAACAGAACAAACATCTGCCCCATGTCAATACCTGCTGACAGCAAAGGTCTTCTCAATACATTGAGCAATGAAGCTCCCACTAAAATAATTCCTTTCATCCCATATGCCACGGCGACTATCCTTAGATAAAGAACAGCAATTTCTATGACTTTCGGATCCTCTGAAAATATCCGGGCAAAAATAGGTGCCATGAACATTATCAGTACAAAAAATACTCCCTGGATGAGAACAGTTGCAATCTTTGATTTTCTATATATTTCCCTAACCCTTTTAAATTTTTTCGCTCCGATATTCTGGCCTGCAAGTGGAACTATTACAGAGGCCAGAGCATTTGTTATGATAATCAGAAAGTTTTCCAGCTTTGCCGCTACTCCGAACCCAGCTACGGCACTGAGGCCGTATACCGCAAGCATACCGGTAATTATACCTGTTCCTATCGGAAGGATAATCCTTGATAAGCTGGCGGGTATTGCAATTATAAAAATCTCCTTCCATGTGACCATCATATCCTTTAGGCTTCGTTTATGGATTGCCAATACTTTTTCGCGCTTTACTAATACATATATGGCTATTACAAAAGTTATGAATCGTCCGATAACTGTTGCAATAGCTGCTCCTGCAACTCCAAGTTCAGGAAATGGACCGATTCCAAATATGAACATAGGGTCAAGAACAGCATTTACCAATGCAGCAATCATCATGACAACACCGGGGGTCCGGGTATCACCAAGAGCCCTGATGATTCCATTTCCTACCATTGGAAACACTACAAATACCAGTCCCGGCAACCAAATATAGAGATATGTAAGTATTATGGGTAAAAGCTCTTCGTCTGCCTTCATGAGTAAAAGCACAGGCTTCATCAGGATGAATCCAACTCCAATAAAAAGCACAACCATGATTAGTGAAATCACCATGCTGTCAAAAACCTGTGCCTTCAATTTTTCCGGTTCATTCCGCCCGGCTGCCTTGGATACCAGCGCTGTAACCCCTGTGCTGACACCCATTGTCAGGCTGCTGAAAGTGAGTACAATGGGGAATGTAAATGACAACGCTGCCAGCTCATTCGTTCCAAGTAATCCAACAAAAAATGTGTCAACAAGATTGAAAATCGTCAAACCGAGGATTCCAAATATCATTGGAATGGTCATTCTGACCAGTTGTTTGCTTATATTGCCCTGCGTGAGATCTCTGTTATTTTCCAAAAGATTAATTCCTTCAATGTATTTTCCATATTATAGCTAAATTTAGAATCTAATTCTATTTGTTCCGATAATTCTTTAAAGCAGAACCCACTTTTTCAACCATTTCAACTGAATATTTACTCACATCATCGGAAAAGAAAACCAGACTTGAGTTCTCCAGATTGGTCTTGAAAAGCAGTTCCTTCTCCTCGACAGACATCCTTATATCCCTGGAATTACGCAATATGAAAACATCCGGATCATTGCCGAAGGCATGTCCGTTCATAAATGACCTTGTTCTAGTATTCCCGATTGCTGAAAAAGTTGAAACCCTTTCCCTGTAGCCTATGCCGCGAAGTAACTTATCCTCCATTCCATGACTGATATCTGCGCCAATCCTCGCATAATCACATTTTCCCATTGCCGGACCAATCGGAACACCACAGGAAAGAAACAGGGCACCCTTTGTAAGTTCATTAAGTAAATCCATTGCATCGCTCATGATCATTGCCCTGGTTTTGCCATTGCCGGGCACCAGACACGCTGCATATAGAAAGTCAAGCTTGAAAAAATTGTATTGCCAGACCTCTTTCATTGTATTGAATACTTCAAAGAGATACTCCCTGAACTCCTGGTTATAAATATCCAATGGATAAAAGACCCCCGACCAATTCGGATTCCATCCTGCAGTTTGAAGCCTGTTCTTTGAGTCCCTTTGAATCCAATTGCTCTTTTCCTTGAATATACGGGATTTTCTTTCACACACAAATGGAGCCAGCCATATTCCGGGCTTCCACCCCCTGGCTTTTATTTTTTCAGCCAATGGCCTCATCCCTTCAGGAAATTTATCATTGGGAGAAAGCCAGTCACCGACTGCTGTAAAATATCCGTCGTCTATTTGAAACACATCAATCAGAATACCGGATTTTTCAATGGCTTCCATGTTTTTCTCCAGAATGCCAGCCGATATACTTGTGTAATAGTTATACCAGCTGGTAAAACCTGTTATCCTGTCAGGTTTTTTCCCATTAAATGAAGTAAAATTCCAATAAACATCCGGATTGTCTGACTCAAGTATTCGCGCAACCGTCAGCTCATCACCCTCATGCACTGTCAGACCTTCAAGATCCGTGGTCATGGTAACAGTATTTTTATTATAATCCGCAGTAAACCAACTGTAGGATTCATAGGGCATCAGGTCACCAAGAAAGAGCCTGGTTTCTCCATCTTCCATCAAATTGAGGAAAAGATGTGAATGCATCCACCTTTTTTTTCTTTCTTCAGCAGTAAAGCTATAATCTCCATACCACTTTAGTCTGAATGTGTTCATGACAATGGAATTTAGATTTTTTTTATAATATAACTGATCAATATAGGGACTTTCACTCCATGATTGATAGCCGTTTGCATTATATCCTAGTCCCATCAATTCAGTTTCCATGATAATTTCAAGCCTGATGGTTTCCAATTTAACCGCAGGAGTCAATACAGCGGTATATATCCTGCCTGATTTCACTTTCTCTTCCTGTATTTCAAGTGAATAAAAATCATTGTCAAACCCTTCGGTTGATTTAGTTCTATCTTTCAGCCTATAAACCAGCCTGCAATCAATTATCTTCATTGTTCTTTACCTTTTATTTCATAAATTTCGAACCTGAACCTATATTTTTTAAATGCCTTCAGCTGATATTTTTTCAATAATATCAGCATCGCAGGAAAGCTTCCGCCTACTCCCCTTTGTGCCAGGGATGCATTGACGGTTATTATATCCCTTACAGGCAGCTCATGTATATGTGATGCCTGTTCCAGGTCTTGTGAAGTATAAGGCCATGCTGATACTTCAAGATGTTTCCCTGCGGCCCTTATACCAACACCATTTCCCTCTCTGTCTGTGAACTCTATGAATCTGACATCTGTTCTATTGCCATTTTCCTGTGGTTTCAGGTAATTATGGCCAAAATCATTTATATTACACTCATATATACCAAGACTTGCTGATGCCTTTCTGTCAATATAGTTTTCATGGGGACCTCTGCCATACCATCGAACATTGGATAACTCTGCACCTATCCCAAATTCCATGCCGAAACGTATCAATCTACGAACAGGTCTTCCTTTCATTTCCACAAGATATCTGCGACTGCCCAGAGGTGAAATATCTGTACCTATTCCCCCCGGAAAGAACCTGGTCTTCCATTTTGCATACAGTGCAGTATTTTTTGTCTTAAACCTCTTTAATTTTGTTTTTTCTGTTGCGTCCTTGAATTTTCTTCCATACAGAAGACTTACAAGCCGGCTGTTTCCGGTCACATTCTGCAGCAGAAGTCCTTCATTGTCTATCGGAGCCCTGAATAGATTGATTCTCATTCTCTCAGTTATACCTAAAAGTTTTATTCCATTGGCTTTAATTTCAATTGCTGAGTCGAATTTATCAGAAATACTGTATTTTTGCAGTTTTCGTCGGCGAAGGACAAACTGTTCGCAGTTTATGAACCGTCCTTTGCCATCACCCCAGGGCTGATTCCATTTGTATTCAAATATCAGATTGAGACACACTTCTCCTTCATCAGGCAGCTTTTCATACCCTATGGACAGCTGTTTGCTTTCCATGGGTCCCACTTCGAGATATTCTACGACTCCTCCGTCAAATGTGACCCCGTCAACGGTAACATTCCAAACAAGACGAACATCAGACAGGTTGGAGAACCTCCTCCTGCTTTCAATTTCTATCGTACCGCCCTTAATATGCCTTGCAGTTACAAAGGAATAACCCCATCTGACCTCATATAGTGCCGGGTGAGGTTCTCTGTCAGCTGTGAATATTCCGTTTCCGCAGAAATTTGCATCATTGGGCTGGTCATTGAAATCACCGCCATAGGTCCAAAAATCCCTTCCATCAGCAGTTTTTCTAAGAATGCTCTGATCGGCAAAATCCCATATAAACATACCCATGCATTTGTCATAACCATGGAAAAGTTCCATGTATTCTTTGAAGTTACCAAGGCTGTTTGCCATGCAATGTGCATATTCACACTGCATGAATGGCATGTTTCTGTGAATATCCGGTCTTAGGAGATAACCCCGGGCTCTGGTGTCTCCCCGGCCTATTCTTACTCTTTTGTTTTCAAGTATTCTTTTCATTTTACCAACCCCCGCATACATCATGCTGAAAACATCGGATGTATCAAGGGCATGGTCACCTTCATAATGGATCTTTCTGGAATCATCGGCTTCCAGTGCAGCAGCCTTCATCGCTTTGAAATTTTCACCGTTGCCTGCTTCGTTACCAAGGCTGTACATGACCACACAGGCTTTGTTTCGATCCCGCTTAACCATATTCTGCATTCTGAATATACACTCAGATTTCCATTCAGGTCTGGACCGTGGAATTTTCTTTCTAACCCCATGGGTTTCAAGATTGCACTCATCTATAACATAAATACCATACCTTGAACAAAGATCATAGAAATGCATTGAGTTTGGGTAGTGACTTGTCCTGATTGCATTTATATTATTCTGCTTGCAAAGCATGATATCTTTTTCAGTCAGTTCCTTGGGAACTGCAAATCCATGCAGGGGGTGAAACTCATGTCGGTTGACTCCATTCAGCTTCACTGGTTTTCCATTTATAAGAAACAAACCGTCATTGATTTCAATTTTTGTGAATCCGAATTCAATTCTACGCCTGTCGACGAATTCATTGCCAGCACCACGCAATATAATATCCGCGATATAAAGTCCCGGAGTTTCTGCAGTCCAGTAATTTATATCAGGCAAACGAGATTCCGTTTCAAGGATCATTCCATCTATTTCATAATTATGGGCGAAGACCATATCCTCTTCATTGTTTTCTTCGTATACATTTATTTCAACTGTTCCGGTAATGTTTGCCCAAAACTCAATTTTCGTCATTATAACACCGGTCTTGTAACCTCCTGACAAATCAGTCTTGATAAATATATCCCTGATACCATTTATATTCTCAGATATTAGGCTTACGCTGCGATGAATACCCGCAAGCCTCCACATATCCTGATCTTCAAGCCAACTGCCTGTGCAGAACTTGGTCACCATGACTGCCATGTCATTTTCACCGGGAATCAGCAGAGAAGTTATATCTATTTCGGCATTTGTCATGGAATCCTGTGAATAACCGGCAAACTCTCCATTAACCCACAGACTGAGGGATGACTGGACTCCTTCGAATCTTATGATGTATCTTCTCCCCTCAAATGCTTTGGAAATTTCAAATTTCCTTTTATAAATTCCACAGGGATTCTGGTCCGAGTGAATTACCGGGATTTTTTTTGTTTTGAATGCATAAGGATACCTGATATTGGTATAAATAGGTTTTCCATAACCTTTTATCTCCCAGTTAGAAGGGACATCCAGTAAATCCCAGTCAGAAACATCAAATTTGGGGTCAACGAAGTTAAACTCCAATTCATCGGTGCTTTCGAACCATTTAAAAAACCATTTTCCGTTGAGGTTTTGAAAATACGGACATTCACCATTTTCATCCAGTGGAAGATCACCAAATCTGGGATCAATCAGGTTTCTTGAAAAAACCTCCATATTATATACGTTTTCAAGATATTCATTCCTATTTTTCATCTCTGCCACCATCTGAAAATTCTAAATTTCGGGTAATGACAGTATACCCCAGACACATTGAAGGGTCAAAGTATATCGGGTATGGGCAACGAACATATATTAATTTATTTATTTAAGATTAATTTCTTGCATAAGAAAAGCTGCAGTAAATCTATACTGCAGCCTTGGTATCTATTTACTCAAAACAGTTGCTTCTGGTTTACTTTCAGTAAACTGTTTGCCGCTGAAATCCACATTCATTAGTTCAGGTGAAACTTCGAAGGATACTCCGCATCCCGGACATTCTTCTGCTGCATGGTACATAAACATAAAACATCTCCTTTCAAAAAAGTTACTTAATATATACCAACGACTGGCGAAATCAAACAGCTTTGTGTAAAATTTAACACAGATTTAATTTTACTCATGTTCAACTGAAAGATTGCTGCATACAACTATTCTACAGTTACACTCTTCGCAAGATTCCTAGGTTTGTCTACGTCACATCCTTTTAGCACAGCACAGTAATAAGCAAATAGCTGCATCGGCACGATAGCTGTTATTGGCATATATACAGGCTCAATATCAGGAAGGCTTATTACCATATCCGAAACTCTTTTTGCTTCGTTTTCCATGCTTTTTGAAGTAATTGACAATACCTTTGCTCCCCTTGCCTGTATTTCCCTTACATTACCTGCCATCTTTGAAAAAATATGTGGCTGTGTCATACTGCAGATTACAGGGGTCCCCTCTTCAATAAGTGCTATCGTTCCATGTTTCAATTCCCCACCGGCATATGCCTCAGAATGAATGTATGAAATTTCCTTCAGTTTCAGGGAACCCTCCATTGAAAGAGCATAATCCAGACCTCTGCCAATGAAGAAAATACTGCTTCCTCCGAAAAGATCCGAAGCAAATCTCTGTATATCCTCCTTGCATGAGAGAATACCCTTTATCATATCAGGAATCCTCCTAAGGCCATCCAGCTTAAGCTTTCCTTCCGACAATTTTGAAGCAAGCATATACATGGCTGTAAGCTGTGTTGAATATGCTTTGGTTGATGCAACTGCTATTTCCGGTCCGGCCCTTGTATAGAAAACATCATCAGCTTCCCTTGCAATGGAACTGCCAACTACATTGACTACAGCAATTACACGGGATCCCATTTCCTTTGCCTTACGCATGGCAAACAAAGTATCAATTGTCTCCCCGGACTGCGAAATAACCACTGTGAGGTGATTTTTCCCAACAATAGGGTTTTTGTACCTGTATTCACTGGCTACTTCAACTTCAACAGGTATTCCTGCCATTTCTTCAATTACATATTTTCCTACAACACCTGCATGATAAGCTGTACCACATGCAATGATGTGCATTCTGTCGGGTTTGACTATATTCATTCTGTCAAAGGCATCATTTGCTATGGTATCACGTATTGCCGTGGGTTCTTCATGAATCTCCTTGAGCATGAAGTGCTCAAATCCACCCTTTTCTGCTGAACCGGCTTCCCAGTCTACATGGGTCGTCTTCTTGTCTATTTCAAGCCCCAGCTGATTGTAGAAAATTATTGCATCGTCACTTACTGAAGCAATTTCTCCATCCTCTGCAATAAATATATCTCTTGTATATTCCAGCATTGCCGGTATATCAGAAGCGATGATTCCGCCTTTATCAGTTAATCCCAGAATCAATGGGCTGTCTTTTCTAGCCGTAAAAATCTTCTTTGGTTCGTCCCTGTCCAGTACACCAAGTGCATATGAACCTTCCAGCTGCATAACAGTTTCCCGAAGGCAGCTGACAGTATCCCCCTTATAATTATATTCCAGGAGATGGGCAATTACCTCTGAATCTGTTTCTGATACAAAGGAATATCCTGCTGACCTGAGGTTTTCCCTGATGTCCATATAGTTCTCAATTATTCCGTTATGGACAACGCAGAACTTTCCTTTTCCGCTGACATGGGGATGGGAGTTTATATCATTTGGTTCACCATGGGTTGCCCATCTTGTATGTCCTATTCCCACTGAACAATTGCCGGGGTTTTTTTCTTCAACAAGGGCAGCCAGGTTCAGAAGCCTTCCCTTGCATTTTATTACCTTAATTTCATTTTCGCACAAAACAGCAATACCGGCGGAGTCATACCCCCTGTATTCAAGCTTTGAAAGACCACGCAGTAATACTTTTGCAGTATCAAAACTGCCTGTACAGCCAATAATTCCACACATATTCAATTCTCCTGTCTGATTTATTTCAGGAAATGTCTGTAAAGAAACCACTTGGTCCGGCCTTTGTTCTGCAGTTACCCGCATCTTTTCTGCCTTTCCTTCGACCGTGGAGCCGGGGAACCATCCGCCGAATCTTTCGATAAGTTCCCTCCTCGTCAACCTTATATAAGGTCCTGGCGCTGTATTTCTATTTTCTTTTTATCCTTATACCTCCTCTCCGAATCTGATAGCTATCAATTCAGCCATTTCCTTTGTTCTTGCATTTATCAAGTCCATGTTCCTGCCTTCCATCATTACTCTTATAAGAGGTTCTGTACCTGATGGCCGCAGAATCATTCTGCCTTCACCATTAAGTTCTGTTTCAATTGCCTTAATTTTATCAGAAATATGTCCATCTTCCATTACTTTTTTCTTATTGCTGTTGGTTATCTTTACATTTATCATGACCTGTGGAAATTCTTCCATTGTTTCATGTATTAAGGATGCTCTGATTCCCTCTTCAATGAGCTTGTCAGCAAGTTTGATTGATGTCAGTATTCCGTCACCAGTTGAGTTACATTCCCTCAGGATTACATGCCCTGATTGTTCCCCGCCCAGCGAGTAACCGCTTCTTCGCATCTCCTCAACTACATAACGATCACCTACCTGCGTCTTCACGATACTTATGCCATTTTGTTCTGAAAACACATCAAGCCCCATATTGCTCATGATGGTAACAACCAAAGTGTCTTTTTCCAGTTTTTTCTTCTTCTTCAGGTGTACAGCCAGCGCACCTAGGATTTTATCTCCGTTTATGACCCTGCCGTCTTCACTTACTGCAAGCATTCTGTCTGCATCACCATCATAGGCAATGCCAAGGTCGTATTCGCCTTCACGGACCCTAGTACACAAAGCCTCCATATGGGTGGACCCACAGTTGTCATTTATATTTATACCATCCGGTTCATTGTTAATTACTTCTACAACTGCCCCGAGGCGCTTGAACACTTCCGGAGCAGCTTTATATGCAGCACCATTGGCACAATCAATCAGAACACGAAAACCTTCTATATTGGAATCTGCCTGAGAAACTAAAAACTGTATGTATTCATCCAAATACCCGGTTTCCCTGAAAATTTTTCCTATCCGGGCGCCTGTTTTATGCGGAAGTGTAGTATCTGAAAAGACAAAATCCTCTATCTTATTTTCAAGTTCATCCGGCAATTTATATCCGTCGGAATCAAAAAATTTGATACCGTTGAATTCAAAGGAATTATGTGATGCTGAAATAACAACTCCGGCATCAGCCCTATAATGGGAAGTCAGATATGCGACTCCGGGTGTAGGAATGACCCCAAGGCTTATAACATCAGCACCTACTGAGCAAAGACCGGCATTCAATGCACATTCAAGCATGTCACACGAAATCCTTGTGTCAGTGCCAACCATAATTTTAGGTTTGTGGCTTAACTCACCGGCCAGAACATATGCTGCAGCTTGCCCCAGCTTGAATGCCAGGTCTGATGTGAGTTCCTGATTTGCGATACCCCTTACACCATCGGTTCCGAATAGCTTTCTCATTTGTATACCTCAGTTATTTTCATCCGAGATAATTATACCTTTTAACTATTTCCTCTGCAACCTTGATACCATCAACAGCTGCACTCATGATTCCCCCCGCATAGCCGGCACCTTCTCCTGCAGGATACAACCCTTTTGTACTTTCTGACTGCATATTACTGTAACGCCTCAATCTAATTGGTGAACTTGTTCTTGTCTCACTTCCTGTAAGAACCGCATCAGATGCTTTGAAGAATGGAAGCTTTGCAGAAATTCCTTTCAAAGAAGTTATTAGAGCTTTTGCAACATAATTCGGAATAACTTCATTAAGATCAGCCATAGTTGTTTCACCTGTATATGAAGGTTTGATTCTGCCAAATGATATACTCTTTTCTCCTGTGACGAAATCTGCAAGCAGCTGTACCGGAGCAAATCCGGTTCCACCACCTGCTTTATATGCTGCTTTTTCCATCTGCCTTTGAAGCTCAATGCCGGCCAGTGGATGCCCTGTCGGGAAATCAGTTGTCTTAATCTCTGCAACCCAGGCACTGTTGGCATTTCTTCCGTTTCGATTACTGTAACTCATTCCATTAACCGTGAGCATATTATTTTCGCTCGAAGCATTGACTACTACTCCACCAGGACACATGCAGAAAGTATAAACATTTCTTTCCGGCATTTTATGGTTTGCAGAATATTCTGCTGCATCGGCAATATATCGCGAATCCTTTCCCCACTGACTTAGGTTGACATCATTTTGCAAATGTTCAATCCTTAATCCTGCAGAAAAAGGCTTTTGTTCCATGGTGATATCCCTTTTAAATAACATTTCGTATGTATCCCTGGAACTATGGCCCGTTGCTGCAATGACAATGTCAGTTTCAATCTCTGTCTCGTCATTTATTTCGATAGCATGGATTTGACCGTCCCTGATATGAATATCCGTTGCGTTTGTATTGAAAAGAAAAGTTCCTCCTAGATTTATTATTTCTTCCCTTATATTTTTTATGACAGTTGTCAATCTGTCTGTACCTATATGTGGCTTTGCTTCAAAAAGGATTCTGCTGTCAGCGCCGGCCTCTGCCATTTTCTCAAGTACAAATCTGCTTCGAGGATCGCTTATCCTTGTGACCAGTTTCCCATCAGAAAAAGTACCTGCACCACCTTCCCCAAACTGAACATTGGTATTTTCATCCAGTGTGCCGCCTTTCCAGAATTCATTGACTTTTTTCTGTCTTTCATTTATTTCGCTTCCTTTTTCAAGAATCAACGGTTTGAAACCATTCACAGAAAGGATATATGCACAGAATAGTCCACTGGGACCGCTTCCGATTACTACGGGTCTTTTTCTAAGTTTTTCCTTACCAGGGACCAGCGGAGTGTATTTATATTTTTCATGGGCAACTATACCAGAGTCGGTATGCAGACTTCCATCGATTGAGACCAGGGCAGAAATAATGTAGCTGATTGAATCTTTTCTCCGGGCATCAATTGACTTTCGGAGAATACCTTCGTACCTGAAATTTTTAGTTCCCAGCTTCTTGCATATTTCTTTCTCGATTGATGCATCAAGACCTTCGTCATGAACCCTTTTTGCATATATGGAAATATTGCGGATTTCATACTCATTCATTTGGTTTTGCAGCAATTAATAAGGTGACTTTTGGTGCTATA
The DNA here is from genome assembly GCA_016929655.1 of Clostridia bacterium. GTDB lineage: Bacteria > Bacillota > Clostridia > DUPQ01 > DUPQ01 > JAFGQE01. The sequence continues at coordinate 113 of JAFGIJ010000117.1, read as the reverse complement.
GCCGTAGATACCCCTTCGGGCAGATTAATATTCAGATTTACTTCATGGGTTCCGGGTTCAAGCCCTGCAGCATCTACAGACATCCGCAGATTCATAGGATTGATCAAGTCAAG
>JAFGIJ010000116.1 GCA_016929655.1 Clostridia bacterium | reverse complement strand
TAGTTTCTTACATGTTCCTTTATATCTTCTCCCTGATAGCAGTCCTCCGGGAATAGAACGGAATCCTCACCATTCATTTCCTGAAGATATCTAAGCTCCAATGACAGTGCGAATTTGGTTATCTGATTACCGGCATCATTTACATAGTACTCTCTTGTAACATCATACCCTGCCTTTTGAAGTACACTTGCAATACAGTCGCCAAGTGCACCTCCACGTGCATTACCCATGTGCAGTGGACCCGTTGGATTGGCACTCACATACTCAACCATTACTTTTTCGCCTTTTCCATAATCAAGGGTTCCGTATTCATCGCCTGATTCATGAATGATTTCAAGTGCTTCGTAAAGCCAGCTGTCCTTTAGAAAAAGATTTATAAAACCGGGTCCTGCAATCTCAAATCTGTCAATGTAAGAATTACTGCAGTCAGCGTTTTGAACTATCAATGAAGCAATTTCGCGGGGTGATTTCTTAAAAACTTTTGTTGCAGTCATTGCTATGTTCGTCGATAAATCTCCATGGCTGGTTTCCCTGGGTTTTTCTATAACTATTTCAGGAATATCCACATCCGGGAGCAATCCGGCTTCAATGGTTCGGGTAATTGCCTTCTTTATGACGTTTTCTGCCTGATTCTTTATTGCACTAATTATATCTTTCATTGCCAACCTCTCTAACAGTTAAAATAAATTCGTTTCTCACTGCCGGATTTCCCAGAAAATCCAGACTGTATACAACCGATATCATCCCACCGGAATCGTCTATGGATACATTGACCTGCTCTGCAGTGACTCCTACTGTAAATACACCATATTCAGTTGCATAATGTGAAACATTTTTTCTGCCTTCTTCAAATATAAACTCCGATGCAACAGTTCCTTTTCGCGAAAGTGCTACCCTGTTTTCTTCCGCTCTGACTGTAGTTGTAGTTCCCTCCATGCCGGTCATACCTGTTTCTTCATATGAAATGCAGAATATATTGTTCTCTTTATAAAATTTTCCTTCCGTAAGAAGTTCCATGGGTTCGCCTTCTTCCAGGCTTCCTTTTCCACGTACGGATACAATGACTTTTTTCATAGTTGATTTTCCCGGTTTTTCAGTATTTTACAATGAGACTCAATATTTTTCAATGTTCACCTGTTCAACAGTGAAATCTTCGTTTCCCAGAATTGCCTTGCTCATCGGAAGAAACTTCTCCCTGCTGTCACTTGTAAAAATACTTATCTTCCCTTTCTCTTTGTTTTTTGCATCTTCATCACTGAATATTGACGCAAGTTCAGCCGCAGTACTTTTTGCTGAATCCACTATCTTCATTTTATTGCCTAAAACCCGGCTGATAGCTTTCTTGAGCAGCGGATAATGTGTGCAGCCAAGGATAAGAACATCCGCTCCTGTTTCAAGCATTTCATCAAGATACATCCTTGCTGCAAGAAGGGTGATTTCGCTGTCCCAAAGATGCTGTCCTTCTTCTGCTATAGGGACAAAAAGCGGACAGCTCTTTTGAAAAACCTTGATATCGTTGTTTATTTCATGAATTTTTTTTACATAAGCATTGCTTACAACTGTAGCTTCAGTACCAATGACTGCTACTTTTCCATTATTCGTAGTAGAAACCCCGGTTCTTGAACCCGGTCCGATAACTTCGATTACAGGAACTTCAAAGTTGTTTCTTATTTCGTCGATTGAATTGGAACTTATTGTATTACAGGCAACCACCAGCGCTTTGACTCCCTTGTTTAAAAGGAATCTCACATCCTGAAAAGCAAAATTTGTAATGGTCTCCCTGGACTTTGTTCCATATGGTGCTCTCTTGCTGTCCCCGAAATATATAAAATCTTCATTTGGCAGAGACTTAATAATTTCCCTGAGAACCGTGAGGCCACCAAGACCTGAATCAAATATTCCTATAGGTTTTTTATCCCTGTCAATCATTCTTGGTATAGTCCTTTAAAAATTTATAACTGCTTTTTCTCTCAATGGCCAGATCAATGAGTTCACTCATAAGATCAATGTCGCTTCCTCCGGCATGTCTCCATAACTTTGGATACATACTGATTTGTGTAAAACCAGGCATGGTGTTTATTTCATTGAGGTATATTTCACCATCCTCACCCAGAAAGAAATCTATTCTTGCAAGCCCATGGGAATCAAGGGCTTCAAAAGCCAATACAGCTTCAGACATTATTTTTGATGAGGTTTCTGGTGGTATCTGTGCAGGAACCACTACCTTGGATTTTTCGTCAATATATTTGGCAGCATAATCATAAAATTCGTTACATGGTATTATTTCACCTACACCCAATGCTCTTGCACCGGTATATCCACCTATTACAGCACATTCCAGTTCCCGCCCTTTTATTGACTCCTCAAGAATTATCTTTCTATCGTATTTTGCTGCTTTGAACACTGATTTTATAAGTTCATCCCTGTTCTTGGCCTTGAAGATACCTACTGAAGATCCTCCGTTTGCCGGTTTGACAAATATCGGATACTCCAGCCTATTTTCTGCATTCCTTATTTTTTCTGTAATATCATATCTAAGCTCGTCCGATGTGAGAACAACATAAGCAGCCTGCCTTATACCTCTGACGGTCAGTATCTCCTTTGTAAAGACCTTGTCAAATGCAACTGCAGAACCTGCCACTCCGGTACCTACATAAGGTATATCAAACAATTCAAGCAACCCCTGCAAAACTCCGTCTTCCCCACCGGTTCCGTGGATGACCGGAAAAATGACATCCAATGAATATTTGCTGACCAGCTCTGTTGAAAATACTTCCTTTTTCTTAGGCAAATCATTATTTATATCCTGCAATTTACTGCATATGGATTCAATATCATGCCCACTGTAATCATAAACATACAATTCGCCGGCTTTGCTTATTTCAAACAATGTAAAGCTGAATCGATTTTTATCCAGGGACTTCAATACATGCACAGCTGATGACCTGGACACTTCATGTTCAGTTGATACGCCACCGAAAATAACTCCAACATTTGTTTTTACCATTAATGCCTCCGCTACCTGTCAATATGGCAGGCTGTTACTTCTCCATAATATAAAACATGATAATCATACCCTGGTTTATAAAAAGTATTTTTAATTTTTTCGTCCAGATTTCCCGGTTCCATTGCCTGCTTATATATCACTTTGCACTCTATGTTTATGTGACATTTATCTATCATTGGAGCTGACACTGTGGCACTTTCAATTGCTTCAAATCCACATTCGTTGAACTTGTCTATATCCCTGCCCGACTTGGTTCCACATAAAAGCAATTCATCTGCAAGTTGTCCTGAGGCAGGAAAACCTACAGTAAATTCACCGGATTCATCTATGAACCTATAACTATATCTGGAGTATCTAACTGCCACAATAACTACCGGCTTATTCCAGATTCTACCCATGGCTGCCCAACTAATGGTCATTGTGTTTTTTTCGCCTTCATTGGCTGTCGTGAGAAAAGCTCCCCCTTTTGAAAGCTGCCTGGCTGCTTCCTCAATTACTTCCGTAAGCAATACTTCAGTCATGTTTTTACCTCCTTGAAACGAGCTGTATAACATTATAGCACATGAGCATCACTCAATATTCTATATCAGCCCTACGTATATTGTCATTGTCATAAAGTTTCTTCGAAACATCCGTCCATGAATTTTCATCCGAACATGAAACATCAAATGAGAATGTTACATATTTATTATCGTCACTTTTATTGAATTTCATCCCACTGACGGAATATCCTCCGTCTTCCAGAATTTTTTTCACAAGTGCATCAATATCTTCCGTTATTTCAGCTTGTATTTTGATCTTGGATTTTTCAGATTTTATCTTCATGACTTTTTCCAGTTTTCTGAACAATATCAGACTTACGATGATGACCAGTGTAGTAACACCTGCAATGAGGAAATAACCTGATCCCACAGCTATCCCAATGCATGCCACTGCCCACAGCGAAGCTGCAGTTGTAAGTCCCTTGACACCAAAACGTTCCCTTATGATTGTGCCGGCCCCAAGAAAACCTATACCACTTACAACCTGTGCCCCAAGCCTTGTTGTATCTATGCCCCCGTCCGGATTGTTATTATACATGAACTGGGCAACAACCATAACCAGTGCCGCTCCGACACAAACCAATATGTGGGTTCGAAGGCCTGCCGGTCGGTTCTTGTATTCCCTCTCATATCCAATCAATCCTCCGCATACCAGTGCCATAATTATTTTTAGTATTGATTCCAATTCAAAAGACATTTCAATCCGCTCCTTTCCCATCCAATGCATTCCCTATACTTTCCCATGCAAGGTCATTTCCAAGGGGAAGCTGCCAAATGGCAACACCCCGCAAACCATATCGAACCGAAAGTTCTGCCTTAAGACCAACACTTACTGCATCCTCAATCCACATCCTGTATATAGAACCATCTTCATAATATGATGCGTAAAATTGTCCGCTCTCCTCATCCCAATTGACATAAGCAGCCTTTTCCCTGACTATTTCTGCTGTCCTGTCCATTCCGGGCGTTGTTACATTCTTTACTTTTTCACCTGTTTCCTGCCAGATTCTTGTATAAAAAGGAATGCCTAGAATAAGTTTTTCAGGTTCTACAACCTCCAGTGTAAGGTTGATCATATCCTCGACCCAGGAAAGCTGGGCCTGTGAACCTGCAACCGGCGATGAAGACCAATACTGGTCATATGTCATGACCATAATATAGTCTGCCGTTCTAGACAGTTCACCATGGTCATAGCACAGCGAATAGTTGTCACTGCCACCGGGGACTCCAACATCAACTGTTATTACCAGACCCATTGCCCTTGCATAGGGCATAAGTTCCCTTATGAACTGTGTATATGCATCCTTGTCCCTTAGATATATGTTTTCAAAATCAATGTTGAAGCCATCCAGTTGATAAAGCTGTGCATAAGCCATCAGCTGACGGATTACATTATCCCTTGCATCTGGATTGTTGAGAACAGCTGAAGTCATTTCAATATCGCTGAAGGTATTGCTGACCAAAGGCCAGATCACTGAATCAAGATCCCTGACTTTTTCAACATATGGAGAGTCAGCCTTATTTTCTATGTTTCCTTCAGCGTCGATTACTGTAAACCAAGTGGGTGAGTAGACTGTAATTTCTTCATGTGATATGAAATCTTCTATCGGTGGTGTAGTTTTATAAATATACTGCCATGCCAGGACAATTCTGTCGGGCTCATCTTCATTTCTTCTTACAAGATCTATTATAACTTCATTGGATTCTATTGAAGCCTCCAGAAAACGCGTTTCGACATATCCTGTTATTCCTTCTGCCGTACGAATCCTTGCCCAGCTGCCTTCTATGCCATAAACAGTAACTTCTTCTCCGGTTTCGGGAATTTTTCTGAAAATTGGTGCTTTAATGGAGGGCTCACTTCGGAGTGCAACATTATCCGCAATTTTACTGCTTCTTGTTACAGAAGCACCATCTTCAATTGTCTCTTTTTTGATAAACGGACTCACAAACCCTCTGTTGATATAATTCTTCCAGTAATCAACAATGACAACATCATGTTTGGCAATATATTCAATATCTATTTCAAATATTTCCCTGAATGTCGTCACTGGTATGTAAAGTATGTTATTTATATACCTGGCTGTAAAATCAAGAGTCATGGGCTCCATGTTCACATAGGCTTCCATATCAAGGCTGTGCATCCTTATAACACGGTCTTCAGATGTAACGGTTACAACCCGGCCTCCGTCATCCATAAAAATGGTTGCATCAATATATTCCTTGACAATATCAAATGGAAGCAGTATCTCTCCACTTAAGATAACAGGCGGAGCAGGACTTTCCACAAGCTGATCCTCTATGACCAGATTTGTACCGCTTCCCCTGAAAAAAGAAACAATCTCTTCTGAAGGGCTGTATTTGTCCAGTATTTTCTCTACACCG
>JAFGIJ010000115.1 GCA_016929655.1 Clostridia bacterium | reverse complement strand
TAATTACATAGGGGCGGTAATAACAAAGATAAACTGTTTTAAGAGAAAGATGTAATTATGAAAAAGATTTTTTGTCTGATTTTGGTATTGGCAATAGTATTTGGATGTATGGGATTAGTACAGGCCGGGTCACAGGGCAGTGGAATGAACTGGGGAGGAACACCTGAATATACACAAGCCTATGCATATATGTCTGATACAGGATATCTCAATGTGTCAGTATACCTGTATCATGAAAATTCGCTGGTTGCTCAGGCAAATGAATTGGATGTCGGTTATGTATATGTTGAGACTGCATGGAAAATGTATGACCATAGTGAATGCTCTTATGATGCAACATTCTACTCATATGACTGAGTATTGACTCAAAACCACCCCCAACTGATATGATAGAGTGAGGTTTTTATGATAACTCTTATTAAAATTGGGAAAAATATTCTGTTGCTGATAGTTATTTCGTTGATTTGTTTATTGTTTTCATGTAAAGAGAGCAATAATGAAAATCCACAAAGCAGCAATTATCAATCAGATATTAAACCGGTGGAAAGTAACATGGGAGGTGAAATCACTTCAAACACCATCCTCCCGGATGCGTTTCCAAAGGTCGATTCCCTTAACATATATTATCCTGCATATATCCCCATGCGATATACTTTTCGCACAGAGTGGCGTGAATACATATTTGATAAGTTCGGGATTGACATAACCATAAGTTACGATGGTTACAGCTTAAATGATATATCCAGAGGAGAATTTCCTGTGGAAACTCTCATTTATCTGGGTTTTACAAACTATTTTACTTATCAACTTAACACAGAGATATATGATTATTGCAATGATGAACTTTTTTACGACCTTTCACCATATTATCTAAAATATGGATGGGACAAGGTAATTGATGAAGAGTATTTGGGTAGATTGGTGACAAACGGGAGGATATATGCTGTTCCAGCAGTGGGTAATCCATATATTGTTCCAAGAAGGTATAACAAGGAATATCTGGGAGCGGTGGGAATGACTGTACCAGAAAATACAGCTGAGTTTCTGGACTATCTTCGTGCTGTTAAATCTATATTGGATGAGGACGGCAACTATTATCCAATGAGTGTGGACTTCCAAAGATTTACTCCATCCACATCAGATATATTCAGAGCATTTGGTTGTTATGTGAATTCACAAAACAACTCAACTATTTCCTTCGACCCCGGGACAGGTTCCTTTGAAGATGCTGTATTTTCAGAGAATTTCGATCAGGCTCTTTCTTATATAAGAAACCTGAGGCAGGAAAAGCTACTGTTCATTGATGGTTACAGTGGCACCACAATGATTGACAACGGTCTTAACTTTTATGACGGAGATTTTAGTTTTGCAAAGGATTTGGCCACAGAGTACTGGTATATATATGATATACCTTCAGGATTCTTTCTTCATGAGAGTTATGATTTCAAAGTCCGGTATGATGTGATGAATGGATACTATCTTGATGGAATCAACCATGACAACCTTTGTGAGGTCAGACGGGACATGGCATTCTATGTATTTCCGAAGGCCATTGAAAACATATATGGTACAATCGAACTTTTTAATGATCTATTCACAAACCCGCTTGCATATGGGGATTTGAAATATGGAAGACAGGGATATGAATATGAAATTAATGGCGATGAAATCATACCTCTGGAACCTGTTGCAGGGGCATATCTGAACCTGTTGCAGATTTCAGGTTTCTGTGGGAATGACCAGACATATTACCCTGAAAGTACCCAATACATTCAATTGTTATCCAAGGATATCTGGTTCGAAAAGAATGTTTTCACTGAGCATTCGGCATATCATGATGCTTCATCAGATGAACCGCACTTCGGATACGGGAACACATTTATACTTGACAGTCTTTTCAATGAAAATCTGTCCATTGCTGATTCCATGGCCCAGTACATGATTGAGTTCAAGGAATCAGAAAGACTTGGCTTTCTGGAAAGTATGAATGAAGCACTTGGGGTACCAACTAAATATGACTATACACCGGATTAGAAAAGCAATCAGAACATATGATATAATTCCCGGTGACAAAAGGGGGTTCATATGAATACAATCTTAGCAGGGTTCTCAGAAAAGGACATATCTCCGGAATATCCTGTACCGGGCAGGCTGGGAATCAATCATATAATCAACCCACATCATGCCATAAAGGCAAAGGCAGCAGCCATCAAAAGAGGAAATGAAAGGTTTTTATTTATTGTCCTGGAGATAGTAGGTCTTACAATAAGTGAAAATACAAATATCAGAAAACAGATAAATGAAGAAACAGGTATTCCCATTGAGAATATTGTCATCACATGCACCCATACCCATGCAAGTCCGTGGATATGGGACCTGCAGGCTGAAATGGCCCTTAAATTCGGATTCGAGGTACTGGATGTTCCATGGATGGACAAGGTCATGACCAATGCTGCAAGAGCAGGTATTGAAGCTTTGTCCAAAATGAGTGAACGCAGAATTCTTTACGGGGAAGCCCTTACTAAAGGAATTGTCAGCAACAGGGTTGATCCTGTCACCAGATGGTCGATTTGCGCTGATGATGAGATCAGGAATGCGTCCGAAGGGATTGTTGACAGGACTGTACGGACACTTACTTTCACAGATACAGAAGGGGTTCCTCTTTTCATGTTCACAAATCTTGCATGTCATCCGACTGCATACGGCGGGGGAAAGACACTCAAGGTTTCCCCGGATTTCCCATACATTGCAGAGAGACTTCTCAAGGATAAATACAATGAGAACCTTGTTGTTGCCTATTGGCAGGGCTGTGCCGGTAACATTAATTCCGGTAAATACATAAAGGAAGGCAGCGAGGAAGAGGTTGAGTCAAGCGGCAGGCGATTCTTTGAGGCAATCGATGCGGCTTTTTTGTCATCAAGGGAGCTTGATGCAGGGAAGGTTTCATATAAGTATGAAAAATTCAGTCTGCCTGTAGGCGACTTTGTAAAAAAACCTGATGAGGCATTTGAATTTTTTGAAGAGTATTGCAGGTTGATTAAAGAAAAAGGAGAAGCCGATGACCAGGATATCCACGACTGGAGACGAAGACTCAAGCAGTTGGATGTCAGTGTTCTTTCAGACGGAAAGTCCATGGAAATGGAGCTTCAGCTTCTTAGTATAGGAGATGCTGATATGCTGTTTGTCCCGGGGGAATGGTATGTTCAGATGTACATGGGACTGGCTTCAGACAATCAAAAAAGAGAACTGATTGTTACTACCGTCAATAATTTCGATCTCCTGTATGTCCCTGATGAAGGCTCGATGCACAACAGGGAATGGTATGGAGTAAAGACGGACATGCGATCCCTTGGTGATGAATCAGCAATACGATTGTATGAAAAGGCAAGGGATTTCATTTCCTAGGCATTTCGTTTTTTCAAGAGCAGTGAAACTATTGTTGATGCAAAAAGCAGGATTGCAGGTACAGGCATTGCAGCACCAATCCCTGATTTGTCTCCTATAACTCCCATCAAAACAGGAATAAGCATGGCAGAAACGGAAATTCCCATGTAGAGGATGGTAGTAACTCCACCGGTGTTATTTGGAAATGTTGAACATGCAACAAAAATAATCATGGGAAGTGTAGCACCTGCAAAGAATCCGGCGGATATTAAAAATACAAAGTATGTCCAGGGCTGAGCCAGGACAAAGGCAAGCAAAAAGGAAAAACCACCTAAAAGACTTGTGATTAAAATGAGAAACCGGGCATTCTTCATAGTGAGGATCATAGATGCTATGGCCCTGCTCAACACATAACCCATAAAAAACAAGGACAGTATAATGCCGGACAAAAGACCGAATTCGTCTGATATTGTATCTGCATATGAGGGAAACCATGTAACGAATCCCACATAGGCACCACTGAAGCAAGCTGCTCCGAAGGTCATTATCCATACCTGGGGATTTTTCAGTATATGAAGTATATGTATGGAGCTTGTGTTCTTTGCACCGTGGTTGAATTCCACTTCCTTGCTGTGACGCAGCATTGTGAAGATTGAAACCGATAAAAGAGCAGCGTAAGTGAGACCCAGAACCCAGAAAGCTGTTTTCCACGAGTACCTTGAAATCATTAAGGAAGCATATACTGGCCCCAGAACCGCTCCGATTCCGAAGGTAACATGGAGGAACTGCAGGAAGAACTCACGGCCTTTTGTGTTTATATCATTTACAAAAGCATTGACAGAGACATCAAAAACCTTTGTAGTTCCACCCAGGAGTGCAAAGGATAGCCCCAGGAAAAAGTATGATTTTGTAAAGATACCGATTAATAACAGGGTGACAGATGTCAGTAAAAAACTATAATAGACAAGCTTGCTTTTCTTGATCAGATCAGAGAAATACAGCATGGCAAATAGTGCAATGATTCCGCCGATGTTGAAGAAGGTTTGGATCAGACCTCCCTGATACAGTGAAAGATTGAATTCATCGATGATTGATGGAAGCAGTTC
>JAFGIJ010000114.1 GCA_016929655.1 Clostridia bacterium | reverse complement strand
TTGCAGGTTATACGCAAGAAAACTGAGCCCAAGCTCTGCACTTGCCTTTTCTTTTCCCTTGCATAACAGATAATGTGCTCCATGGTGCCATTTGACTGTTCCAAAGGGATGTTCTGACAGACACATTCTTTCCTTCAGCTTGTGGATATCTTCCTTTATCCTCAGAACAACTTTCTTTGGTGGAGCATAATCACTTCTGTCAAAGGTGTGATTGTTCGGACTCGGTTTTACGTTTTCCGGTATTGACCTTCTCTCATAAAACTGGTCCAAACATAATGTTAGTATTTCAAATATAATAATACTGACAAAGATTATAGATTTGTAAGTTCCTGGTATGCTTTATCTAACAAATCTTTTAGCACATCTTTTTTTAAAACATAATGCAGCCGCTGCCCGACCCTTTCGTAATCAATCAAACCGATACCCAGCAGTATAGTCATATGATATGATGCTGTGGCACTGGTTAACCCGACCTGTCTGGCTAAATCATTGCCAAGCGATGGTTTAGCGGCAAGAATTTTGATTATTTCTATACGTTTTTCTTCCGAAAGCACTTTTAAGAACTGTTTGATTTCTTCACTTCGTTTTTCACGCATCCGTTTTTTACTGATGAATGTGCCATATACCATCACAAATTGACCTTTTGCGGGTTGGATAATATAGGTTAGAATTTCCGAGAATGCATTAGGGATCAGTATCAGCTGCTTTGCCGGTGCCAAGATTTTTGCATTGAATTTGAGATAGCTTGTTACAAATTCTTCAATATTGTCAAAACAGATATTGCGGCTTTTTTCCACTTCCGCTCGGTCCAGCTCATCAAGTTCCGCAACATATGGTTCGAAAACTTTCACATATTGGTACAGCAAACGTACAAGCCGTAACTTCGCTTCGGCAGGATAGTGCAAAAACTCCAACGCTTTTCCCCGATCTTCAGATGATAAATCCTGGCACCCTGCCACAAGTTGTTCAAATGATTCCAGGTCTGAAAGCAAAATTTCAGCCCCTTGTTCATTTTGGCAAATATTCATTTCCTGCTCGCAAACTGATTCAATGATGTCACACAGCAAATGTTTTAAACTATCCATGTCTGAAAGCTCTGCAAACTTGACTGGCAGCTGGCTGATATCATGTATCCCCTCGGAAATTACAAAATCCCATAACAGGGAGCAAACCGGCTTACCAAAAAAGAATGAAATCTCTTGTCGGTAAAATATTGACAAGCTGTCTTTTATCTTCTGAATGATCTCGGTCATCCGAGGATGAGGAGAATACCCTGCATTTTCAAAATAACTGCTTTCCATTTGGTCGCTATGCGCTATACGATTGAGCGATACAAGCATTTCAAAAACAGGGTTGGTTTCAATCGATATTTCAACTTTCTTCATGATATCTGCCTCCGGATCCTTCCACTTTGATCAATAGCAACTGTGAGCCGGTTTATGATGATTCCCAGCCAATTGTCGATACGCTTCAGTAAATGACAGGCAGTCAGCTGCAGGTTGAGCTTTATTGTACTTTTCGGTTTACCGGCAAGCATTAATGATGAAAGCATGATATTTTCTATCTTGCAGTATTGCTTGAGATCATTGCTCTGTACATCAGTGAAATTGATGGTGGATCTGGATTCAGCATTTTTTATTAATTGATCGAACATTATGATCACCTCCTACATTCTTCAATATAATCATAAACTGGTCTAACATGTTTGTCAATAGTAAATTAGAACAATATCTAAAATATAAACCTGATAATGTATTATCTTCATATAACTATTATTATATGATATCTATTTGTGTCATTGTTTAATTAGTCATATCAAAACAATCTAAACTGCATCTGCCTGCCTATTTCAGATGCATCCGGACACCTTGTTGAAATAACAAAAAAACTGGGTCTCTTTAATCATGCTGTTTTCTTTCATGGTTTACCTCTGACGAACCTATCTGAAAAGGAAGATGCTTGAATGTAATTTCATTCACTTACCCTATGTCAAATATGACAATGGCACCTTCTTCTGTCCAAAACACCAGTCTTTTAATTTCTGGTATACTGACTCAGGAGTGAAAAAACATCCTTATCTTACATTCCTCTTATTATGTGCAATCATTTCAAGAAAGCGCGGGGCATTATTTGAGAGCTATTTCCGAAACTTTCGTTCTTGAACTGTTAAATAAAGTATATTTATTCACAAATTATTTCACTTTCTTATTATAAATCATATTAGGAACTACTTAGGTTACTTACTTCATGGTTAATCAATTGTATTAGAAGGCAGCACAATTAAAGCATTAATTACCTGTATTGCTCTTACTTGAGCTCTACTGGATATTGGAACTTGGTGAACTTGCCGGTATCAAGAAAAAGGATGTGGAAACTGTCAAATCGTTAATAACTCCTACGAGTTGGATATCCCGATTCTCGTACAGTAGCAACTGAATACAGATCATACTTGATATACAGATTTACTGCTTTGATTCGGTCTTGACATGAATACATGGACTACCTCCTGATCTATATAAAGTTCAGGATTTCGTCTGCACCCCCTTTTATTGATGCGGTTTGTAAGTAAGAATTTATTTTATCAGGATCCTGCATCATCAAACCACTTTTTGCGGATTGCTGGTCAGTACAGGTTTTACCGCACCATTTAGACCCTTCAATCAATACAGCACTAGATGATTTAAGCGCTTGTTTTAGTAATTGGTCTGCAATACGCGGCAAGTATTTTCCCATTTATTATAACCCCTTGTAATTATTACTTTAATCACACTCTAGCTTATGATTTGGCGCAGTAATTATCAATACAGACAATGATGAATTAAATGCACACCCCTTGAAAATGCACACCTCCTGTCCGACAAATCGTTTGACTTTAGACTGGGGGTGTGCATTTTATCATTTTGTTGCACTATAGCCAAAATTTGTCAGAAGACTCTGGATTTTTCCAGAGTCTTTCTATATGAGAAATAATATTCTCAGTAACCAATTATTAGCCCAAACAACAAAAACCCAACACTGAGCAGCAATATAACAAGCTGCAGAAGAAATGTCCATTTGAACCATTTGGTATAACTCATACCCGCTAACCCTAGTGTTACAAGTAATACAGGGTTTGTGGGATAGAACATATTGGTGAATCCGTCTCCAAGCTGATAAGCTAGAACACCAAGTTGTGATGAAATAGAATGGTTTGTTAAAACCGGATCCAATATAGGTAAGATAATGGCAGCTTTTGCTGAACCGCTGCTTATAAAGAATTCAGCAATCAAAGTAAATCCAAATGAACCGCTGATTATTGCACTCTTGCTTGCTCCGGCAAAGGATTCTGTCAAATAAAGGACGAACTGATCCAAAGTGCCGCTGATTGTAATCAAATGGTTGATTCCAAAAGCAATTAAAACAAGCACTATCCCGGGTGTTAATTCAAGAGAACCTTGAATATATTTTTTTAAACCATCAATTGGTTTGGAATAGCTTAAAAATGACACACCGATTCCCATAAGCAGGAAGTATAGTGTGATAAGGACTAAATTGATATCTTGTAAAAACGTAATAAATGGACTTGCCAGTATTGAGAGCATCATCATGCTGAACAAAACCATCACCCAGATAACGGCCTTTTTCTTTGGTTTGACATAATCCAGTTCTTCCAGAGCTTCATCTGTTTCAATTTCAACTTTTTTGGAGTGCATATATAAAAATCCGTAAAGAATGAAGAATACAATTATGAAAATGATCACACGGTAGAAGATACCGCTATATAAAGGCAGGCCGACAATGTTTTGAGCTATACCTATTGTAAATGGATTGGTAATAGCCGCTGAAAACCCAAAGCCGGTGGCAAGAATACTCATCCCAAGCCCTGTTTTTGTATCCCAACCAAGCTTTTTGGCCAGTATGATCATAATAGGAACCAATGGAACTATTTCTTCAAATACTCCAAACAGGGCTCCGATAGCCATGAACATCAGCGTAATAGCAAGAAGCAAGGTATATTTTGAATCTTTATAGCGTTTGATTACACCATTTAGCATATGTTCAATGATATTTGCATGTCTGAGAACGTTAATACTGCCACCGATAACCAAAATGAATACAATGATTATTATAACAACGGTACTGCTGCTTCCCCATAGAGATTCAATAGGAGCGGTCGCAATTCTCCATATCGCAATCGGGGTATCGCTATCCATGGTTGTCACAACAGCAATAATGCCTGTTACAACAAGCAATACAAGCAAAATAATTGCAGCAGTTAAAAATGACTTCAATTGAATTCTATGTGAATTATTCATTTATAGACTCCTTTGTAAACCCCGTTCACCACTATTTACAGCAGCATTGGTTTGCATACCAACGAACCGTGTGACCGACT
>JAFGIJ010000113.1 GCA_016929655.1 Clostridia bacterium | reverse complement strand
CCGTCTATGCCGTCGAATTTAACATAATAGCTGTGCATCTCGGGAGCTTCACCAATCACCACTTCACTGCATGAAGTATCTGTACCTGCACTGCTTTTCACAGTATCTGCAAGAGCCTTCCCTGCCTTGAATTTTGCAACAGCTTTAGTAGTTGTTCCTTCAGGAACATAATCAATAACCTCAGCCATCTTATTGTCTGTCCACAAACGGTATGAGGATGCTGCAACCGGTCCGAATTCCTGTCTGAACACAAACAACTCTGTTTCGTTCTCATCACTTATCAGATAATCAATATCCTGCTGAGTGAGGTCATCCGTATTGGTATAAACTACAACAGGGCCACCTGCTGCAATCTCAGTTCTATCAACATATGCAACAATCGCATCCTGAATAACATGAATAAGAATCGCATTGCCGTCATTGTCTGCCACAACCTTTGCCAGGTCCGGTCTGCCGTCACCACTGAAATCAGCAATGAACTGTTCCCTGCCCATTGTTTTAACGCTGCCATCTCCCTCAGTTACTACAATAGTTGTACTGGCTGCTATCTTTATCTCTTTTCCCGTTTGAGGGTTTCTGCCCGTTCTGAGAGATGATGAATCACTATCTATGGTGATGGTGTCAATGTAGGTCGTTGTGTGAAGATGGTCATCGTCTGCCAGTCCATCACAGTCATCATCAACACCGTCATACCAGAACATTACCTCTCCGTTTTCAAGGTGAAGTGTTACATGGTCTCCAAGTCCCCCACCTGCTACCATGAGCAATGGAGTTGATTTATCAATCGGCTTTACTACAGAAACAGGCTTTTCCTTGTGCTTGAAAGCCAGATCTGAAAGTCCATCATCGTCGGAGTCATCATCCAGATATCTTTCGAAGTATTGAGCAGCACTTGGTTCATCAATGAATTCATCACCATAATCATGAACCTTGAATGTCTTTAATACGACTTCACCACTTTCAAAGACTGCTACAATTATTTCGTCGTCCAGTTCAGGATTTGTTATGGAGTTTGCCACTATGACACCAGTCTCCAGCTTTCCATCCTGTGGTCTCATTCTGAAGGTATCCAGATTCACAGTTACTTTTCCAAATACATTGGTTGCAGTAATGGAATCCGGTCTTGATGACAGGTGAAGGTTAAGGATGAGGGCTTCAAGGAACTCCCTGAACTCTTCGTCTGACAGCTCATGCGTTGACATGAGTTCTCCCTTTATATCTCCAATTTTCAGATATCCTGCTGCAAGTCTGAGTGTTGAGTCTTCGGGAGCTGCGATGTCGTTTATTTCAACCCCCAGCTTTCCATCATCCTCAGTTACGGTAAGGTTGCCGGATATGTCGATCTGTTCACCATCACGGAATAAGAATATGAAAAGATTGTCAGCATCCAGTGCCAGTGAGCTGTCAACCGGAAGTATTTCTGTCCAGATGTCAAAGAAACTGTCAGGCCTTGAAAATAACATTTCTCTCGCTAGAGAGTTTTCCTGAAACATTGGATTGGTCGTTGATTTTGCAAGGGGTTTCAGTTCATCGTCACCGAATTCACCTGATGAAAAACTGCCGGTAAATGCCGGAAGTATATCCCTTAGAAGTTCTTCCAGTATCAGTTTTGCCCCGCCTGTTGAATAGGTTGTTCTGCCCGGTCTTTTCCTTACGATTATGTCTTCTCCTGCCTGAAGTATTGCCTGCCTGTTCTCAATGTAATTAACTGAAACATCAACTATACTTCCATCAGGTACATCAGGCGCATCAAAGGTTGCCAGCATTCTTCCCGTAGTGGAATCGTAGAACTGTTCTGTAAGCTTGAGTACTGTCACATGACCCGAGCCTGATACTTTGTAGGTCATTTCCAAATCTTCTAAAGATGGCCCATTCTCTATCATGACCCTGCCAACGTTGCTTCTGGTACTGTTATGGTCTGTAGAAGGGCTTGAAAATGTAAGAACTGCACTTCCGTCATTGAAGCTGAAATCTTCAAGGGTGAAGATCTGACCGTTGGAAGGCATTGAATCATCAGTCAGGGCAAGGCTTCTCTCCAGGGTTATATTTCCATACTTCACCCTGCCTTTTCTCAATAATGCCACGGTTCTGTCCGCCATTAAAAGTCTTGTTGTGGTCTCGTTCCAGTTTTCATCAGAAGGCGATATTTCCAGCTCAACTGATTTTGCAGGTACAAGACCGTAGTCTGCACCATAATATTCATAACCAAGTGCCCTTAATAAAAAAGCCAGCAATTGCTGGTTCTTAAGATACTGGTCAAATCCAAACAGGCCTCCGCCTATTCCTTCTGTCAATCCACTGTCCTCGGCCCAGGCTATGAATGGATCATAGTATGGATTGGTTACATCGGAAAAACTGTGTTCTCCCGGATATGCTTCTGCAAGTTCCTCAGCTCCGAGTAATCGGGATAAAAGGACAATTGCATCCTGTCTTTTGAGAGGCTGGTCAAGCAAAAGGTTGCCCTCAAGGTCTCCTTTTAGTATTCCAAGTTCTCTTAGTAATTCGCCATTGTCATTTGCCGAAACTGTATTTGCCGGTAAAACTGAAATGACTAAAATTAATGCTAATGTTAAAGATAATAATCTGAATGATGTTTTCATGAGTCTCCTCCTTATTAGGTTTAAATAGTTCTTACCCTTTGAAAAGCATAATAACCAGACAGGTTGAAAAACTGCTCCCAATAAAAAAGGTTGCTGCAAGACGCATCCATAGCTTTAATAACAATAAATCATAGGTTAACGGTTAAATTTCAACGGGCATATCCCATACGGCATGCTTCTTTTAAAATTTCAAGATATCGCAGGGTCTTTTCCCTGCTCATGGGAGGGATTCCACTTTCGGTCCTCGGAAAGAAACGTCCACCCTTCCTGC
Organism: Clostridia bacterium; assembly: GCA_016929655.1. GTDB lineage: Bacteria > Bacillota > Clostridia > DUPQ01 > DUPQ01 > JAFGQE01. The sequence continues at coordinate 2,458 of JAFGIJ010000113.1, read as the reverse complement.
CTGTTTCAATGACACTGGTGACATGAGCCTTCATTTCTTCGTCGGTCATACCTGCAATCTGTGTTCCTATGCCCGCATTGAATGTGATTTTGTCTCCCCACTTTTCCTTGAACATGGAAAGATCATTATGGTCGGAGGGTCCGATAGGATTTATCATATCGACACCACACTCAATGAAATCATCCATCAGATCCTCAATATGTCCATGGCTGTGAAGATGAAGCCATGCACCTCTTTCATGGCACAATGCTGCCAGCTCCCTGAGCCAGGGAGCCACATATTTCCTGAACATATCCCTGGAAAACAAGAGGTTTTGTCCGGAACCAAGGTCACTGCAGACAAATATCGCATCAACTCCGCAGTCAAGCATCACCCTTGAACTTTCAAGGCTGTAACGGGCAGTTTCCCTGAACAAGGCCATTGCAGCCTCTTCCTCTACCGCCATCCATGTAAGGATATTCTCAAATGACGCTACATAATAGTAAATCGCATGGAATGCCCCCATGGTACAACCTTCCACAAAGAATCCGGCCTCCTTGTATTTTCTTATTGCCTCCACAGCCTCCTTTTGGTTGAATCGAGTCGTGAAACCTTCGTCAGAGAATCTGAATCCATGGGCTTCCTCCGGCACATTCACCGGATAAGCCAAGGCTTCCCTGCAGAATACCGGATCATAGCTCTCATGCCATACTGCTCCGGTTTCATACCGGTATGTATGATGTTTCTCATCCCTTGATATTGTCTCTCGTTCCATATCTATTCCAAGCCATGCAGCACCATTTCCGAAGAAACTTGTGTATTCCATAAGCTTTTCGGGACTTGCCTCATAATCCTCCGGAACCAGGTCACTGAGAACCGTTACATCCATGGGACCTTCCCTGTATATGGGTATTTCGTCAATTATCTCTCCGTTCAGTACGGCAATTATCTTTTCTCTATTTGTCATATTCCTGCTCCAAGTGTCTTTATGAAAAATTCAATGATGGCGGATGCATTTTCCCCCTCATATGAATGGGGAGAATTTGAAAGTCTGAAACTGCAGTTTCTTGATGCTCCTGCAAGCTCATAAATGTGGCTTACAAACTTACGGGTCTTTTCGAAGCCCTGCAAAGGCCAGTGAATGTCGGTAAGGTTGTTCAAAACAAACAACGGCTTCGGAGCAAATGAAGCAATGAAATGCATGAAATCACCATATTGAAGGACATCGAATACAAAGGGGGAAATTCCAGTCCAACCTCCCTGTCGCCCCGCATAATCAGTGACCTCCGCTTCATAGGTCGATACACCGCACAAAGGAGAAAAGGCTACAAATCCATCCTCAACGGCAATGGTGTACATTGCTGTTATGGCTCCCTGGCAAAGGCCTGTTATACCGATTCTGTCCGAATGGATTTTGGGATCATTCTTTAGGAATTCATATACCGAAAGATTGTATAAAACCCTGAATCCGGCTTCATTCATACCAAGAAGATGTGCTGCTGATGCAATGTTGTTTATATTTGTCTCGCAATCCGGCCTGTCGGCGCATAGACCGGTTCCACCATATTCAATCACTGCAGCGATTATTCCTTTTTCTGCCAGACCCATAGCAAATGAAACATAATACGCTGTATTTGCAGGTGTCGCAAAACCAGGGCAAACAAGTACCGCAGGGTAAATTCCATCTGCTCTGGGCCTGTATATGGATATGGGAACTGCCAGGCCTTCATCAACCATAACATCAGCTGTCATGAGTTCTACTTTGTCGGTTATAACGAAGACTCCGGTGGTTTCTCCCCTGCCTGAATAGGAATTTCTGACAATGGGAAGATTTTCAACAAGCCATTGACTTAGTTTGTTCCTGTATCCAAGCCATTCATTGATATCATTGAAACAGAGCGGCAGTTTATCACATTTTCCCTCGACCTGTTTCTGAAGGTACCGGTGCAGTGAGTAATTGTTCATTGATTCTCCCTCATAAAGCTAACCTCTGTATTTTGTTTGATTATATGCATAACTGCATTTCCATTTCAAGCACTTTAGCTGTAAGTATTGGATTAATCAATGTAACAGTATTCAAATTTCAGTGAAATCTAGGATCCCTCAGCAGCCAAATGAGCTGAATCTTATTCCATGAAGCTTGCAAAAATAGTTCAATTCACTATACCATTCCGGTCCCTTAATCTTTTGAACAAGCCTCTGGATGAATATATATGAATCATCGTACTGACCGGTAAGCAACTCTGAAAACCTCCGAGTTTCATTTTCATCAAATCTGTGAAACCTTTCATGTTCGCCATCATCATATGGTAAGCATGAGCCTAGGATCTGTTCCTCTATTTCAAGACAGCCTTCCCTGACGCCTGCCCAGACCACCTTGCTGCTGTTTTCAAAACAATCGCTGTACAGGGTCATGCTTATTTCACTGATATTCCTTTCCTTTGCCTCAGTGGCTTTGCTCAATATATATTTGGTTTTT
>JAFGIJ010000112.1 GCA_016929655.1 Clostridia bacterium | reverse complement strand
CTGGCTTCGTTATACGTTCCATGAACAAAGTCATGGTCAACAAAAAGAATATTGCTTCCGAATTGGGGATATCTGTAGAAGACTCCATCAGCATGCGGAGGAAGGTTTGTGTGCATTTTTTCATCAATAACGACAGTATTGTGGGCAGCTGGCTGCTTGTACCAGTTTGCCTCCTTTGTTTCCCAGCCCCCATAATTGACCGGTGGATAACCAAAATCAGCAGTCATGTTAAGACCCTTTGAAAACAAGTGGAGGCTCAGAGCATCATGGTGACAGTGGTTTGCTCCTGAAGAGTAAGGCATTGCAAGCAGTGTTTTGTTGTTGTTGCTTCCCGCATGAAGCAGAGAAAGGCGCCAGGTGTCATAATTAATTGATTTCCAGGAAAAGGAACTACCATTTGATTCAAGAATATCCTTTAGCTGCTCTTCGTATAAAGAAGGGTCGGCAACATATAAACTACTGCTGAAAACACCGTTGCATGATTTTTGGTTTGAATGAAAAATCGCCCTTGCAAAATCAGGCTCATTGAAGTATTTTGCCAACTCCAGGGCAAACCATTCCCTGGACTTGTAAAGAACTGAAGATTTGGGATTATAGGAAGAAAATAATCCTGTGTATTTGTCCATGGTAGAAGCAAATAAAGAGGAGTCTCCGATGCCGGGATAGTATTTACAATCGTACCAGGAATCAATATGGAATTTATATGTTTTATATAGCTGTGGATTCCTGTCAAAAATTTCATAAAGTATTTTGTCATTGATGTTGGAATACAGACACAGAAGGTTTGCAAGGGCTCTTGGGCTTATTGCGGAATAACCAGCAAGTCCACTTTCTCCGGACAGCCCGTCAATTTTAGTAGCTTCCTCTATCAGATCATCAATTGACTGAAGGATTTCACTTCTTTTACTGTCATATTCAAGAACAGTCCTGATTATTGCAATGGTAATAGGTGTTTCAGGCGGGTTGGTGTGGATTTTTTTTACATTGGCCAGTGAGTCCCTGAATATTCTTTCTTCAATTTCCCGGCAGATTGATTCAGAAGACTTTCCTGTAATTGATTCCAGTTCTTTGTTATCCTTGATGGCATTAAAAATCTGATCATATGCAAGGGCAAAGCTGCGGACATCGTTGTTTGAATTGACCCAGTAGGCAACATATCCGGTTGACTTAAATTCCTGTTCATACATAATGCCCTGGGTGTAAAAATCAAACTCAGGCCAGAAATGTGAAACCGTATAAAGAAGCAGTGCTGCTCTTAAAGCGTAATCCTTTTCTCCTGAGAGAATATATGATAAAGAGAGATGAAATATTCCGGTCACAATAAGTTGTTCCCATTGTGAATGAGCAAGGAAGGCTCCGATGAACATATATCTTTTGCCATTTTCATCATACCAGCCATTTCCGTCATCGATTACTATCCCACCATCAGATGAAACAAGAAGTGAGCGATCGGCTTTTTCATGGTGGAAACGTCCGGTATCGTCAAGGCCTGAATTGTAATAAGCTCCAAAATCATTTGAAGGGAATAGGGTAGAGCAGTGAGGACATTTCATTTTCCAGGGAGTATTCATAGGGTCGTGGAGCCAGTTGTACATTGGCACGCTTTCCTTGCATACCGGACAAATTCCATCTGACATAACAAACCAGGAGCGCTTGAGCTCCGGTGAAAACATCAGTGAAGTCAATTCCCGGTAGCTGAGGTTTTTCCAGTACCCGGTATCGGCCAAAAACCTGGCTGCCATTTGTTCGGCAGCCTTGTTGGTTTTTATATTGTTTCTGATTTGATCCTGTATTTCTTCAGTAAAAAAATAATTCCTAGATTTCATATTTCCTTACACCCTTCAAAATGCGTAATATGTTTTCGCCCAGTATCCTGTCTAAATCTGCTTCGGGTAAATCAGATGCCAGGATTCTACCCAGGCATACCCTTGGATCAATGAATGGCATATCGGTTCCATACAATACTTTTTCAGCACCAACCAAATCTGTCAGCCATTCTATATTGCCTTCAAACATCATGGAAACTGTGGTATCACCGACAATATTATTCCTGGAGTTTATAACTGATGCAGCAATTTTCATATTTGCAGGAACTGCACCAAAGTGCCCCATTATGAAAACAGCATCGGTGTATTCTGCGGACAGAGCCTCAATTTCCTTTATTGTCTGTATATCCCAGGTATGAATCAATACAGGCAGGCAATATTTGTTTGCAAAATCGTAAAGATATCTATAGGCAGAATTCATAAGGTTTGTTCCGTGAGTTCCCTGGTGAATCTTGATGCCTTTCACACCGCTTACCCTGAAAGCATTTTCCATTTCCTTTTTCATAAGTTCAGGGAAGTGGGGATTGTAGGTAAAGAAACCAACAAACCTATCCGGATATTTTTTTACCGTTTCCAGCATAAATGCATTCCCACCGACTATATCTGAGGTAAGGGCCATATGCGGGCTGATGCAGGACTTCTCCACACCGATATTATCCATGCTCCTGATCATATCTTCCGGAGTAGGGCCGGGTACATAAAAATTAAAGTATGAACCAAGGTGACAGTGACAGTCTACTATTCTTCTTTTCATAACCTGACCTCCGCCAGGAGTCTTTCAAGATTCCCGGAAGCTATTTTTCTCCTGTCACTTTCCGGAAGCATAAGATTCCTGATATAAAATACTGCTCCGGACCCTGTGTACAGAGGCATTGAAGTTCCAAAAAGAATCCTGTCAGAGCCGATTGTACTGCACAAAGCCTCAAGACCAAGATGAGAAAGATACCGACTTGTCTCAATATACAGATTTCCATAAGCTTTCATAAGAGGATATATATATCTGTCAGCCCGGTAACCGGTGTTGCAAAGTATTACAGGAAGATTCCCGTATTCTGACAGCAGTGAATCTATGTTGTCCCAGCCTATTTCATCAATATCAACAAATAAAGGTATCCGGTCAGCTTCAAGCATGTCAAACAGGGAGCCTGCAGAATATTTCTTCAGACTATAATTTTGTCTTTGGGGAGAAGGGAAAATTCGTACAGCTTTAACACCTTTTCTTTGCATTTCATTGATAAGCACAGCCGGATTAGGGAACTCACCTGTATGATGTGGCATTACAACCCAAACTGGCTGAAGATTATCGTATTTCCTGACTATGGTATCAATCAGAGGATTGCCTTCGGCCGGGAAATGGTCCCTGGAAACTGCATGATATACAAGAGCCTTGGAAATACCATATTGGTCCATTTTGTTAACCAGAACTTCGGGTGAATCGAAGGAACCGGGGTGGGTAATACTTGTTCTGCCTATGGAGCAGTTGCAGTCAAAGAATTCGTAATCCATACCATTCTCCTTTTTTTTGATTATATCATAGCAAAAGTACGAAACCTGTAAAATTGCACGACACTTAAGGAAAATAAATGAAATAATGTGATAGAATTAAGCAGGAGGTTCCAATGCTGCTATCATTACTTTCAGAAATTGCATTTTATATGGTTTTTTCGGTTATATTGTCAATTGCCTTGCTGAGTACAATTCTTTATTACAGAACAAAGGACAAAACGATATGGCATTTTCTTGGTGTTCTGTACATTCAGACGGTACTTTTTGCAATCGGATTCTTCTATACATATATTAACTCGACGGGTTATTCCGAGGAAATCGGTATATTGAGTGAACCTCTTGCTTTGTTTGGAACAATTTTCATGTGCTGCGTCATAACCCTTGCCATATACCTGACATTGAAATATACATTGTTTCTACTGCCCTTGAATGAAAAGCAAATAAGACTGGCCAGATTCCTTAATGGATTCATATGCATACTGGTCCTGCTCACAGTACTTATTTTTATTATTTTCCTCACTGACGGGAGCTGGGTGGCTGAAGCCGGAAGGAACCTGACTGCATTGTTTGGTTTTGGTAGCCTTCTTTTGTCTGCACCGGCCATCCTTGCATTGTCTTTTATAAGGAGGACAGAGGTGCGCGGGAACAGGCAGCTTTTAAAAGGTGTGGTTGTATCCTTCCTACCTGTATTCATATACATAATAATTGATATACTATTCCTTAAGAACAGTGCATTCAAAACAACGCACATTGCATATGCGGTATTTGCCGTAAGTGTATATATGTTTTTGACAAAGCATTATACCGTAAATTATGAACCACCAATGGATGATCTAATGACCAATGCTGACAGGTTTTATTCCCAGTTCAATATAAGTGAAAGGGAAAAGGAAATCATTGAAGCCCTTGCGCAGGGAAAAACAAACAAGGAAATTGCTTCGGAACTTTTTATATCCATTAACACTGTCAAAACACATATTAAAAACATTTACAGAAAGCTTGATATAAAGAACAGGGTTCAGCTTCTACACAAAATAAAGGTAACCAATGAGGGTAATACAATAGGGTGATGCAATAATACTTCTTATGGTGAGTATAAATATACCTGGGGATGATGTTCAAGGCATCATCTTTTTCTTATAGTTGAATAAGAGGTGAAACCATGAAAGTTTTGATTACAGGAGCCTACGGAAATATCGGGAAAGCTGTTTTGGAAGAAGTTATCAAAAGAGGCCATGAAGTGTCTGTATTTGAAATGAAGAACAGAAGAACCGTCAGGGCTGCCAGATTATACAGTAACCGTATCAAGGAAACACTATTCGGAGATATATCTGAATATATGAACATACATAATGCAGTAAAGGGAATGGATGCAGTAATACATCTTGCTGCAATAATTCCTCCTGCAAGCAGGAACAGGGAACTTTGTTATCTGGTTAATGTAGACGGCACTGCAAATGTTGCCAGAGCTATTGTTGAAAATGGAGACAAGGCTGTTCTTATTCATTCTTCATCATGTTCAGTAATGGGACTGACACAAAATCAGGAACCTCCGGTCAGGATAGACCAAACACCTAAACCAATAGATGATTACACAAAGAGCAAAGTACTGTCTGAAGAAAAGGTCAGGACCTCCGGTGTCAGTAAATATTGTATTACGAGGCTTGGGGCGGTGATGCCATCCAAAGGTGCCTGGAAATTAAGCATGCTTGCCTATGGATTTGAGTTTCCATTCAACTCCAGGATTGAGATGATTGTTGACTCAGATGTTGGTCTTGCACAGATTACAGCTGCAGAAAAATTGAGACTGAATCTAATAGATTCGGGCAATACGTATTTTCTGGGAGGAGGAGAGAAGTGCAGGCTTACATATGGTGAATTCATGAATGGACTGCTAAAGGCATTGGGTATCCCAGCCCTTCGAAAGGAAAGCTTCACAATAAAGGAGAGTTTTCTTGACTGGCTTGACACAGGAAAGGCGCAGAGCGACCTTGCTTTCCAAAGATTCACCTATGAAGACTATTTAAAAATATTCAGTAAAAACATGAGGAGATATATCCATTTTACAAAACCCTTCGGAAGGTTTGTGAGATGGATAATCAATCTAAAATCGCCATACTACGGAGCAATTGGTGGAGGAATGTAAATTATGTATTCAGCCAGGGGGTCTGCAGCAATAGATTTAAGTATTGAAGAAGCATGGGGAAAACTAAAGGACCTTGCACTTGCTCCTGAATATGTGCCCGGTGTAAAAAGCTGTGAATTTATAACAGACAGCAAAGAAGGTTTAGGGACGGTCAGAAGAGTGTATCCAATGAACATGGATGAAAAAGTAATTTCATGGAATGAGGGCAGAGGAATCAAACTTGAATTATCCAAGAAAGGTAAAAGGAGTTTCTTTCCATTTAAATCTGCCTTTTTTGATTACCGGCTTACCGATTATGAACCATGCATTCTGGTGCTGACCCTTGAATATGATCCATATTTAGGTGCTCTTGGTCAGTTATTATTTGGAAGAATAATAAGTGAAAGGATAAAGAAAACTGCAGCATCAATGGGAAAGTTCTATAATAACGGCAAATAGATGTAGAATCACAGAATTGTCATAGTATAATTACCATATTATCCGGTTATGGAGGTATTATCATGGCAATGACTTCAAGGCAAAGGCATCTTGCAGTGATGAGGGGTGAAATACCTGACAGAATGCCCATAGCACCCAGAATATGGGCCTGGCTTTTGGAATATGGTAAAACTCATCTTGAACTGAAGGCAGAATTCGATTATGACCCCATTATATTCGCATCCTCAGGGTTCCCATATCATTTTGCTGAAGCATATGACTATATGTCCACATTCCCTGGTTCCGATTATTTGAAAAATGTAAAAAGAAAAGTAATACATGAGAACAAGGACAGGGATAAGAAAGACTATATCACAACAATATTCGATACTCCTGCAGGTCAGCTGAAACAAATTTGGGCAAATCCGGACCCTGGTGATAAAACATATGGAGTCCAACCCAATCCGCATATGGTAGAACCTTTGATCAAGGACAGGAGTGACCTTGAGAAAATAAAATATCTGTGTATTGACAACAAATATTTCCCTGAACCTGACTTTTTGAACAAAGTGAAGGAAACAGGCGAAGATGGTATAGTACAAACCCGTATCTGCGGTGGTGTGGATGATCTGCTTGTAAACACCATGGGACTGGAAAATGTATTGATGCTCTATTATGACGACAGGAAATTGTTGGTTGATGTCCTTGATTTCTTTCATGAGTATTATAAGAAAATGCTTAAACACACTCTTGAAAATGAAGCTGATTTCATTTTTGAAGCATGGTTCAATGCCAGCCTGAGTACAGGCTGGTCTCCTGCCATGTACAGGGAACTATTTCTGGACAGAATTAAAGAGGACATTGAACTGACTCACTCCTATGATGCATATTTTCATTTCTATGATGATGGCAGGATAATGCCTTTGGCACAGGATTTTGCAGACTCCGGCATGGATATGATAACAACACTTACACCACCTCCGGCAGGAGATACAAATGCAGAAGAAATAAAAAGGATCATGCATGGAAAGACAGTCCTGAGTGGTTATGTGGATTGCATCAAGATAAGATATGGAACCCCGGATGAAATCAGGGAACAAACCCGGTATGCATGCGAAGTCCTTGGTAAAGACGGAGGTTATATCCTTGGTACAAGCGATTCTATTCGAGACGGCAGTCCTTATGAAAATATAAAAGCATTCTTTGAGACTGGACTAAAATATGGCAGATATATTTGAAATTAGGAGGGATGCAGCAGCGGAAGTTGCATCGATTTTCACTGGAATAATCCCTGAGGATTTAAATGTTTCTGATTCCCTCTGTGACAAAGAGGAGTTCTTTGAAGGCCATGGAATATGGACTGAAAATGCATATATACTAATGAATATGGAGAAAT
>JAFGIJ010000111.1 GCA_016929655.1 Clostridia bacterium | reverse complement strand
GACGTGTATAGATTGGATTGAGGACAATGAATTTGAGCTTGTATATGTGTTGATGAACTGGGAGGAAGGTGTTCATATTCAGCTTCGAACCAGGATTGACAGGGATAAACCATTGTTCAGTACAGTAACACTTATATTCCCGGGAGCACAGTATTACGAGCGTGAGGTACATGAGTTCTTCGGTGTTGTTTTTGAAGGTAATGAAGATTCGAACAAACCGCTTTTCCTTGAAAGATGGGATTCAATTCCTCCCCTTAGGAAGGATTTTGATCCACAGGCTTATTCAGATTCCAAGTTTCCGATGAGGGACAGGGAGAGGGTCTTTAAATCTAAAATAGGAGGAATTGATGATGAAAGAAGTTAAATTATTCCTCGGCCCGCAGCATCCCGGTATGCATGGTAATTATTCTGTGCATATGTATGTTGACGGTGACATCATAAATAAATCCAGACCTACACCCGGATTCCTCCACAGGGGATTTGAAAAACTTATGGAGAGAAGACACTGGATGGGGAATCTGGCTTTGATACCCAGAATCTGTGTACCGGAACCTGATATCAATGAGATGGTGTATGCAATGGGTGTGGAAGCCCTTGCAGGTATAGAGGTTCCTGAAAAAGCACATTGGATAAGAATGCTGGTTCTTGAAATGGCACGTATTGCAGTCCATGTCATGGGGCTTGGATTCATAGGCGGCCCCACAGGAATGTATACGGCAACTTATTGGGCAATAGCTCAGAGAGACCTGATACTGGACCTCTTCGAGGAATTGACGGGAGCCAGAATTTATCACATGTATATTGTTCCGGGCGGGGTCAGAAAGGATATCCCTGAAGGATTCCTTCAAAGAGTTATAGATGTAATAGACGAGCTTGAAACAAAAATACCTGAATATGAGGAGCTTATCCTCAAGCATCCTGTAATCCATGCAAGGATCAAGGATAATATTATGCTTCCTGCTGAAGTTGTATGGGAACTGGGAGTCACCGGAATAGGAATGAGAAGTTCCACGGGAAAGGCAAATGACCTTAGAAAAGTGAAACCTTATGCCAGATATGACCAGGTGGAATTTGAAGTCCCGACAGCTGATTATTCTGATGCACTGACAAGAATGAATGTAAAGGTAAGGGAACTGTATCAGAGCATAGGAATAGTCAGACAGGTTATTGCCAAAATGCCGGTAGAAGGTGCAGTCAATGTTCCTGTTGCCGCCGGAAATGCCCTCAGATGGACAGTTCCAGCTGGTATGGTGTATTCGGCGATTGAATCAAGCCGGGGAGAATATGGATATCTGATAGTTTCCGATGGCAGGGAGATGCCCTATAGGATCGCCGTCAGGGGAGCCTCATATCCACAGGGTCTGCTTGGTATAGAAAAATATCTAAAAGGTTATAGGATAGATGATGCATCCCTTTGGATGGATACCATGGGTGTCTGCAGCCCTGAGATAGACAGGTAGGTGATTAGATGAACAAAGAAAAAAGTATGTTTTCTCCTATAAAAGCTTGGAAGTATCTGGTCAGAAGACCCGTTACTGTGCTGATGAAAGATATATTTGACAATCCCAGGGAGGCTTCAGACAGATACAGGGGATTTCATCAGAATGATTGGGAAAAATGCCTGGGCTGTGGAACTTGCTCAAGGATATGTCCGACCAATGCAATAGAGATGCTGCCGGTAGAGGGACTTGAGAAAAAAGAAGGCTATAAGAGTGAAAGGCCGGCATTTGATTACGGCAGATGCTCATTCTGTGCAATTTGCGTTGATATATGTCCTTCTGATTCACTTAATATGAGCAAGGAATACCTGCATCTTTCAAAGGATGCTGATACTTTCTACTTTATGCCTGATTCAACCGGAATTCATAAAGACTCCAGGGCACATGGATATCTGCGTGATGGTGATTCCGAGCTTCTGGATCTTGAGAGATATGCGATGGAACTGGAGCCTGTTGACAGAAAAAAATCCTTCATGGAAATAGTAAAGGGATATTCGATGGAAAAGGCACTTGCAGAAAGTGCACGCTGTGTTGAATGCGGAATCTGTACCGAAACATGCCCTGCGCACATGAACATCCCTGAATATATCAGGAGCGTTTGGAAAGGGGACATGAAGGAAGCCATGTCATGGCTCTATAAGACAAATCCACTGGCCAATGTATGCGGCAGGATATGCACTCATAAATGTGAAGGTGTATGTGCCCTCGGACACCGGGGAGAAGCTATAGCCATAAGATGGCTCAAAAGATTCATCGTGGATAATACTTCCGAAGACCTTTATGATGAAGCGGCACTTGAATTTGTCATTGAACCGGTCAATGGAAAAGTTGCGGTTGTGGGTTCAGGCCCATCCGGTCTCTCGTGTGCTTATTATCTCAGAACCCTTGGATATGAAGTGGATGTATATGAGGAAAAAGCACTTCCTGGCGGAGTCATCAGATACGGAGGACCGGAATACAGGCTTCCTGAAGAAAGTGTATTGAAAGATATCGGCATAATAGAGAAGGCCGGAGTTAAATTCATAGTAAATACAAAAGTCGGCAGGGACGTGTCCCTGGATAAACTGAGGGATGAATATGACGCTGTTTTTCTTGGTACGGGATTTTCTCTGTCCAGAGAACTTAAGATCCCGGGATATGAGCATGAAGATGTTGCATATGCAATACCGTTTCTCGGCCAGACAAGGGATTATCTGAGAAATCTGGCAAAAATGCCTGAAGTGCACGAAAAAACAGTGGTTATCGGAGGCGGTAATGTTGCCTTTGATGTAGGAAGGACCCTGATAAGGCTTCAGCAGACTAAATATAACAAAGACTTTGTATCTATGGCAGCCCTTGAACACAGGGGAATTCTGCCCTGTGACATTGAGGAACTGGAAGAAGGCGAAGAAGAAGGAATCAAGGGGCATTTTGGATATGGTCCGGCCGAGATAGTAATCAAGGACGGTAAAATACAAGGACTCAAGGTTCAGAAAGTCATTTCAATATTTGATGAGGAAGGGCGATTCAATCCAAGCTATGATCCGACTGACTCATTTGTTATAGAGGCAACACAGGTATTCATTGCTACTGGCCAGAGACCTGAATATGCATACCTTGATGAGGAGATGCTATCTAAGATTACAATGGAAAGAGGGCAGCTGAAAACCGGAGCACATGGTCAACTTGAGAATTATCCATGGTTGTTCGCAGGTGGTGACATTGTCCAGGGACCTGATATCATAACAGGTGTGGCGAACGGGCACAGCTCAGCAGAAGGTATAGACGCATATCTGCGTTCCATAAAAAAATAATCCGGACAAACACGTCTGACATAAAACATTGTGCCAGACGTGTTTTTTTTTGCTAATATTTACGTCTGGGTAAAATATTTACGTCTGGGTAAAATATTTACGTCTGGGTAAATTATTTACGTCTGGGTAAAATATTTACGTCTGGGCAAATTATTTGGGGGTTTGAGTGGATAGTATCAAGAGCTTTTATAGGGAATTGAATATGTCTGTTTCAGGTGAAGAGACCAGAAAAAGGTGGGAACATTTCAGGGAAGCTGTCACCTGTTTTTGCATGGAGGGATTCATTTCAGGTGGTTCGACGGTTATAATCGCAGCAGGTAATATGAATGACATAGATTTAAAAACCATATCTGATGCATCAGGAAGTGTTATCCTTGCTGATATTGATTCCATGACAATATCAGAAAATACATCTGATAAGGTTGCTGCTGCAGAAGTCGATTTTGGATGTATTGATTACATAACGGGAACAATTGATCAAAATGATCTGATTCAGACTCTCAAAGCTACTTCTCCAACAATAAAGAGCAGCATTACCAATAAAAAATTTAATAACATTCTTGTATCACCTTACTACACACAAATTGTGCTTCCGTGGGTATTTTCACTGTTCCCAGGGGTGAAACCTGAGTCTGAAATAGTTGAAGCAGCCCTGGAACTGGCAGGGAAAATCATCAGGCAGTCCAACGAGTATATCAGAGACCTGGCTGAAAAAAACTGCAGATTAAGCCTCTGGACGGATATATTGGAGTACGATATAAGTAGTCCGGCATATTCTGATATAGTTTCAAATATATTCGATAATGCCTGGATGGATGCTTACCTGGAACAGTATACAAATGAGTTTGGGTATGGTCTGGGAAGTTATGGGCACATGGAAATGGAGGATAATTTGAAGGAGGCTGTTCATAAGTGGATGATATGGCCCTTTGATTCAACAAGAAGTCTGGTTGTAAAAATTACGTCAGGAACCTTGTAAGCTTAATATCCTGCAAGATGGGTATCCTTATAAAAAGGAGACCATATGGGAGCTTTGCAGCGTATCTATTACAATACATTTATGTTTCCATTCGAGAAGCTGATTCTTGGAAGGATTAGAAAAAGGCTGATATTCAAGGCACGGGGAGCTGCCCTGGAAATTGGATTTGGCACAGGTGTCAATCTTAACTACTACAATTTTGATGAAATTGATTCTCTGATTTTGCTTGAGCGGAATTTGGTTCATGACATAAATATGCATAATAGGGAAAAGGTAAAAATTGTTGAAGGGGATGCAATGAAGCTTCCTTTTGAAGATGGGTCATTTGATACTGTTGTATTCACACTGGTTTTTTGTTCAGTCGAAGAACCTGAAGTGGGATTTTCTGAAATAAGAAGGGTTTTGAAGGATGAAGGTCAGCTCATTTTCATAGAGCATGTGTTACCGGAAAGTAAAGCAATGGGCAGATTGGTAAATAAAGCCAACAAAACATGGAATTCAATGTCAAATGGCTGTAACCTCAACCGGGAAACTGTTAAATCCATCATTGATGCAGGTTTTAAAATTGTGGAGTCTGATTTTTCAAGAAAAGGTGTTTTTGTTTCAGGCACCGCAAAAAAAGAAGGCCTTCAGCCTTCGTGATTATTTCTTGTCATATAAAGCCGAAATGATTTTTTTGGCGGTTTCATTTGTGACTTCATAATATATTTCCTTGCCCTGCCGGGTTCCGGTTATTACCTTTAATGTGCGTAATTTAGCTATGTGCTGGGACAATGTTGACTGAGGTTGATTCATACAGTTCTGCATGTAAGAAACTGTTGTACCCCCTAGTATTATAAGGTTGCGCACAATACAAAGCCTGTCCGGATGAGCCAGGGCTTTTAATAGTTCTGCATACTCTTCATTTTGCTTTCTGTTAATTTTCATCACTTACTCCAGGATATATTGTAATAATACGATATGTGATAATAAGTGTCAACTTTCACATACTTACATATCATGGCTTAATATAACACAAATTTGGGTAATATAGATAAAGAATATGGAGGAGAATGATAATGAAAAAATCAATTTTATTTTTAATTTCAATAGTATCAGTTGTTGCAATACTGAGCGCCTGTGGGAATTCCGAAATTACGATTACTGAAAGTCCCGCAGCAACGAATCCCGATTCAAGTAATACAGATATCACAATTACTGATGTAAGCGGTAGAATAATTGAAACTGTTGATGGTGAATATACAACTATCAGGAATGAAACTGATACATCTACATATTATAGAATTGACATAAGTGCAGGTCTTACAGCAGATAATGGTGTATCTACTGACCTTGAACCGAACAATGTTATT
>JAFGIJ010000110.1 GCA_016929655.1 Clostridia bacterium | reverse complement strand
CCTCGTTCTGCCCATGATTTCTCAATGAATTCTATGGGAGATTTGAAAATAATCTTAATTTCGTTCTGACCTGTATCGACCCAATGCCTGATATCAAACCCATAGGTTCTATGCATGTTATCAGTTGATGCCAGAAACTTACCGTTTATGAATATATCCGTAAGTGTATCCAGCCCTTCACACACCAGGTTGATGCTGTCACTTTTGATTGTTTCATCATCCAATACAAATGTCCTGTAGTACTCATAATCACTACGGAATAACTCATAGGCTTTGTATTCATTGTCTCTGTAGAAAGGATCCTCTGTAAGATTGTTCTGTAGAAGGTCATTCATTGCACTGCCGGGAACCTTTCCAGTGAATTCCTGTCCTTCAGGCCACCTTTTGACATTCCAGCTGCCGCATAAATCAATTTTCATTATTCATCCCACCGCTATTGATAATATTGTATATTTCTTCAGGTTTTGACACCATATAATCCGGCTTTGCTCCTAGAACCGTTTCCGGCAGGTCCAGGCCCCAGTCAACCCATACAACCGTTACGCCTGCTCTTTTGCAAGCCTCAATGTCCCTTAACTCATCGCCCACATATAAAATCCTGTCTTTTTGTATACCGTGCCTTCGTGCAAATCTGTTGATCATGGTATCCTTGGAAAAAATATGATTGGAGCACATTATATTGTTAAATTGTGTGATATTATTTTTTTCAAAGAAATGTCTTATGTTGTTTTCAGAATTTGATGAAAGAACCGCCAGCTGATAATCTTCGTCATGAAGCTTTTCAGCCAAATCACCGATGCCAGGATAAAGTTTCAGGTCATCCATATGTGTTTTATAATACAAATAAAAATCTGATGCAAAGACAGGAATCTTTAATATGGAAACACCCATATACCTGCATCTGTCATTGATTGACATTGTTCTCATTTCATTTACATCGTCCCAGCCTATATTTCGAAAACCATATTTTTCAGCCATTGAATTGATGGCTTTCATTGAAATTTCACCTGAGTCTGCCAGGGTCCCATCGAAATCAAATATTATACAATCAAACTTTTTTTCTGTTAGCTCTTCCATAAGAACAATAATACCACAATCACTAAAAAAAGACCTGAATCAAATCAGGTCTTCCTTGGTATTATTTTTTACCTAAAGGCTGTTTTCTGAAAATGCTCCTGGAACAATTACAAGGGTAAAGGTTGCTGATGCAACAGGTTCTTCGTTAACATAGGCATTCGCCTTGCATTTGATGACATTCATTCTGATACTGTCAATGAACCCCTCCATAATGAGAGTATCACCGGGATACACAGGTTTTTTAAATTTGACATTATTCATTCCTGCAAGTATTCCAACATCGCTCATCCCATGTGTTCTACCTGAAGCTATGCCTGCTGTCTGGGCCATAGCCTCGCATATCATGACTCCCGGCATAACGGGATATCCCGGAAAGTGTCCCTGGAAAAAAGGTTCGTTTGCAGATACATTCTTAAGGCATTTTGCATATACGCCTGCATCCCTTTCAAGAATCTTATCAATCATAAGAAACGGATATCTGTGTGGAACAATGTCGCTGATTTTAATTTCCTGATTCCCTTTTACCTTTTCATTCATCCTGAATTCCTATACCTTTCCAAATATAATAGTCGAATTATGACCACCGAATCCCAGGGAGTTGGAAAGAGCATGATTCACTTTTATACTTTTACCCTCACCCGGCGTGTAATCAAGGTCACACTCTTCATCTGGTAATCTGTAGTTAATTGTAGCAGGAATATACTGGTCTTGTATAGCCATGCAGCATATGATTCCTTCAATTCCCCCGGCAGCACCCAGAAGGTGTCCTGTCATGGATTTGGTAGAACTTATGCTCACATTATAAGCATGTTCTCCGAAAACTGTTTTGATTGCTGCAGTTTCATTTTTATCATTAAGAGGGGTGGAAGTTCCATGGGCATTGATATAGTCGATATCCTTCGGAACCAAGCCCGCATCATCCAGTGCACTCTGCATACTCCTGGCACCACCCTCTCCGTTTTCAGCCGGTGCAGTCATGTGGAATGCATCGCTGGTGGAGGCAAACCCTTTTATTTCCGCCAATATTTTTGCTCCTCTGGCAATGGCGTGGCTATATTCCTCGATGACCATTATACCTGCACCCTCACCCATTACAAACCCATCTCTCTCCCTGTCAAAAGGAATTGAGGCACGGTCGGGATCTTTACTTGGGGTAACTGCCTTCATATTGCTGAAACCTGCAAGAGCCAGTTCTGTTATAGCGGCTTCAGTTCCTCCGCAAATCATAACATCCATCTCATTGTTCACTATCGATTTATATGCATTTCCGATTGCGTTGTTTCCCGATGAACAGGCAGTGACCACACATTCACAAATCCCCTTTGCTCCTGTTGCAATTGAAACCATGCCTGAGGCCATGTTTGGAATCATCATCGGTATGAACAAGGGACTTACTCTGCTAGGGCCCTTTTCCCTGAGGTTGTCATACTGCTTTTCAAAAGTGGAAATTCCACCTATCCCCGCCCCTATGATAACTCCGAAGCGATTGCTGTCAATTGAGGATGTATCCAGGGATGCATCCTCCACAGCCATTAAAGAAGCCACAACGGCATACTGGCAATAAAGGTCCATCCTTTTTAATTCTCTTTTATCAATATAGCTTTCGGGATTGAAGTTCCTGACTTCAGCAGCAACATGTACATCTATTCTTGAATTATCGAACTTTGTAAGAGGTCCGATACCGTTTTTACCTGCTTTCATGGCTTGCCAGAAATCCCTGACATTGTTTCCATTGGGAGTCAAAGCACCCATTCCTGTTATCACTACTCTTCTTTTCATTGATTCCTCCTGAAGATATTTCCTATATCCACTTGATAAGTACAGATGCCCAGGTAAGACCTCCACCGAATCCGGTCATCACTACCATGTCTTTGCTTTTTATTCTTCCTTCTGTTACAGCACAATGGAGTGCGATCGGTATTGAGGCAGAGGATGTGTTGCCATATTTATGTATTACTGAATATATTCTATCCATTTCTATCCCCAGTTTCTTGGATGCCGTCTGCAGGATCCTTATGTTTGCCTGGTGAGGAACAATAATATCAACTTCCTCTTTGCTGATACCGTTTTCCTCAAGAAGTTTCTCAACAGATGATGCCATTGTTCTGGTAGCAAATTTGAACACTTCCCTTCCGTCCATCCTTATAACATGACTGAGTTCATTGTTTCTCTGGCTAATGTCTTCTTCTGAAAAATATGTATTGGGAATTGTAATCGCACTACCCAGATTACCAGCTGCTCCCAGGTCAAATCCCAGTATTCCTGGTTCTTCCGAAGCCTCAAGGACAACTGCCCCTGCGCCATCACCGAATAAAACACATGTACTGCGGTGGTTCCAGTCAATTACCTTGGACAGTGCTTCACTCCCTATTACAAGAGCATTCCTGTACATACCAGATTTGATGAATGCAAAAGCTGTAGCCATTGCATAAACAAACCCTGAACAGGCAGCATTTACATCAAGGGCGGCAGCATTAAAAGCACCTATTTCATTTTGCACCATACATGCCACTGACGGTGTAAAATAGTCCGGAGTTATAGTAGCAACAATAATAACATCCAGGTCACCGACTTCGATTCCGGCATCCTTCAAAGCCATTTCGCCGGCCTTTACCGCCATGTCTGTATTTCGTTTTTCTTTATCCAATATCCTTCTTTCCTGTATTCCGGAGCGTTCAAGGATCCACTCATTTGTGGTTTCAACCATATGTTCCAGTTCATAGTTCGTCAGAATCCTGTTAGGTACGAAATATCCCGTTCCTTTTATTACTGCATGCTTTTTATTCAACGAAATCCTCCACTTATCACTTGTTATTAATATCTGGTCATAATTTCCATCTATTCATTATGATACCACTTAATCAAGTGGAATTGCAAGAAGAGTTTGCCTTTGATAGTGTACAATGGCTTGGGAAATGAAAT
>JAFGIJ010000020.1 GCA_016929655.1 Clostridia bacterium | reverse complement strand
GGTCTAATAGCCTGCAACTCAGATTTTGAATAATCATAGATTTCCTTGCCTTTGAAAAGAACCTGTCCAGATGTTTTTTCGGTTAATCTTAGTATGGTTCTTCCGGTAGTCGTTTTACCACAGCCCGATTCACCAACCAGGCCCATGGTTGTTCCTTTTTCAATCTTAAAGCTGATACCATCGACGGCTTTAATATGTCCTACCGTCCTTTGGAGAAGGCCGGCCTTGATTGGAAAATATTTTTTCAGCTGATTGACTTCAAGTATATACTTGTCGTCATGAACTATTGGGTCAAAACTTGTATCAATGACAGCTGTCTGGTTTTTCTTTATTTTCTTTTCACTCATTCTCTTTTGCTCCCTCATCATACAGATAACATGAAACGAAGTGGGTTGGCGACAATTGTATTTCGCGCGGATATTCTCCGAAACAAGCTCCGAATTTCTTTTCGCACCTATCTCTAAAATAGCAGTAATCAGGCATATCTATTGGATTCGGCACTTTTCCGGGTATACTGTAAAGTCTGTGTACATCCTTCTTCATTCCTGGTCTTGCCGCCATCAGTCCAATGGTATAAGGATGACTTGGGTTTTTAAAAACTTCAAATACTGTCCCTTTTTCAACTACCCTGCCTGCATACATGACAACAACATAGTCAGCCATTCCTGCTATAACACCCAGATCATGTGTAATAAGCATGATGCTTGAATTGATTTTATCCTTAAGATCCATAAGGATGTCCAATATCTGAGCCTGTATGGTAACGTCAAGTGCTGTTGTAGGTTCATCAGCTATGATAAGTCTTGGGTTACAGGCAATGGCCATTGCAATCATGACCCTTTGCCTCATTCCGCCTGACAACTCATGGGGGTACATATTATAAACTTTTTCACTATCAGCAATACCTACGAGATCCAGCATTTCCAATGTGCGCTTTTTGATTTTTGTTTTGCCTTCCTTGGACATCTTAATCTTACCGTCGGTTGCTTTAGCTATATTGCTGTCATGGAAAACATCCAGACTATGCAACGCTATAACCTCGTCAACCTGTGTTCCAATTTTGAATACCGGATTCAGGCTCGTCATAGGTTCCTGGAAAATCATGGAAATATTGTTTCCCCTGATATTATACATTTCCTTTATTGGTGTTTTTGCTATATCGTATGTAGCTTCTCCTGTATTGAATCTTATTTCACCTTCCACTATCTGTCCCTGTGGTCTTTGAACAAGCTTCATAAGAGAAAGAGCTGTTACAGACTTTCCGCAACCCGACTCCCCTACTATTCCAACGGTTTTCCCAAATGGCACATCAAAGGAAACTCCGTTGACTGCCTTGACGGTTCCAACATCCGTAAAAAAGTATGTGTTCAGGTTATCGAACTCAACAACATTCGCGACATCCTTCATCTCTGTTGTAAAATGGGATTTGGGAACATTTTTCCTTTTGTTCTCCTTCTCCAGTTCCTTCATTATCTTTCTGTTGTTCCTGGTAATGGCCCGGGATTCCCTGGCGGAAAGATAGTTTGGATTTGATGATTTTTTCGCTGTATTTTCTTCGTTCATATTCTTTCCTCCTATCTCTTCATCCTTGGGTCAAATGCATCGCGCAATCCGTCTCCGATGAAGTTGAATCCCAAAACTGTTATTAGAATGCAGAATCCGGCTGGAATCCACACAAATAAGTAATTTGTCATGACATGTACGTCAGACACTGCATTTATTATATTTCCCCATGATGCAAATGGGAATTTAACACCCAAGCCCAGGAAGCTTAAAACCGACTCTGTCAGAATTACACCACCGAGACTGAGCGTGCTGATAACTATAAGCTGTGGCATTACATTTGGTATCAGATGCTTGAATATCCGCTTGCTTACTGAAATACCCGTAGCTTCTGTTGCAATCATGAACTCCTGCTCACGGAGAGACAGAATCTGACCTCTGACCATTCTTGCAATTCCCGGCCATCCAAGGACAGCCAGTATAAACATCAGGTACACCATTCGCAAAAGTGGCTCTACCCTCTGCTGGTCCATCATAAAACCAAGTATTATTATAATAGGAAGACTTGGTATTGAATTGAAAGTATCAACTATTCTCATGATAAGATTATCGACCCACTTACCAAAGTATCCTGCAATTCCACCAAGTATTATACCAATTGCAGTCTCTATGATAACTACTATGAAACCAAGTATAAGTGAGACTCTTCCTCCATACATAAGCCTTGTAAGAATGTCCATTCCGTTTCCATCAGTACCTACCGGATGCGCCTTTGAAGGAGCATCGAAATCAAGGATAACAAAGGTATCCTCTATCCATCTGATAATCCAGTCATTGCTGCCAACCTCAATGGTATACGCTCTGTCCTCGCCGTTTGTTCCGGCATAAGTGAATTCCTGAATACCTTCAACTCCCTGAGCAATCAGATCCTTTACGTAATTCTTGAATCCTATATCAAGGAAAACATCCTCATAAATGGAATCAACGATATATCTTGATACATTTGAATAAAGAATGGTTTGACCATTTTCATTTGTATAGATTTCAGCGTTATCACCCTCATAAACAATAGTATACTCTTTTCCATCAGCTGAAAATGAGCTCTCAGTGATACCTTCCTCCATCATGGCCATCATGGTAAGTTCTGCTGCATAAGCAAATTCAAAGCTTGTTTTTATGTCGACTGAATCATAGTCATATCTATTCTTTGTTGCAACCGCATCGGGTATCTGCTCGTAAGCTTTATAGCTTTTTTTGTCCTGGATAGTTATATATGTCCTGCCACCATATTCAAATGTTTGTTCACCTTTGCTTATTGCGGTAGAAAATGCCGATGAAAAACTTTCATCCAATGTTGTATCTGTCACAGTGACCACTATGTCCTTGACAACTGTCTGTGCAACTGCTACTTCATTATTCTTGTAGACAATGTATAGCTCGTCAGCCAGCTTCTGAAGGCTGTATTCTATATCCTGGGAATCAAATATGGATTGCTCCTTATTCGCTGCAAGAACAAACTGAGCCCGTGCAACCATGGGGAATTCCTTGCCATCAGAAGTAACGAAAATATATTCATTGTTAATAGAAACCCCGCCAAAAACCTTTGACATATCAACATATTCAGTGAATATCTGATCTTCTTCATATGGCATCAGCCATCCACCGACAAATGAAAACAAAAACATACCCAGTATAAATATTGAACCGGTAATAGCCAATTTATTTCGAATGAAACGTTTTAGAACCAAACGGCCAGGAGAGAGGATCTTGACTCTCTGCTCATCGTCCAAAGCCATTGTAGGTTCGTTTTTGTTTTCATATTCTTCCATTTTTATATTCTTTTTATCTTTTTTCATCTTTACGCCCCTCAATTCACTCTTACACGTGGATCAACCACGGCGTAAAGTATATCTGCAACCAGTGTTCCGAGTAACGTCAAAGCTGCAAGGAAAAGAAGGTAAAACATAGAAAATGGTATATCTCCGCTTCTCATTGCATCAAATGCTGTCTTTCCTATACCGGTTATTCCGAAAAGTGTTTCTGTGACCAGCGCTCCTGCAAACAGGCCCGGTATAGATCCACCTATAATTGTTACTATTGGTATCAGGGTGTTTCTGAACCCATGGTAATTTATAACACGTCTTTCTGTAAGCCCCTTTGCCCTTGCTGTACGTATGTAATCAGAGTTCAGGACTTCAAGCATGTTGGTTCTTGTATATCTCATCAACCCGCCGATGCTGATCATAACAATGGTAAACACAGGCAGGACATAATGCTTGGCCAAATCCAGGAATTGCTGCCAGCCGTTTAGTTGTTCATAATACCTTCCGACGGTACCATAGAGATCAAACCACCCCAGATTGATCGAAAACACAAGCTTCAAAATCGTTGCAAAGAAGAAAACCGGCAGTGAAATACCTATCAAAGCCACAACTGTTACAGCATAATCTGTCTTACTGTACTGTTTTCTTGCTGCCAGTATTCCAAGAGGAATTGCAATTATGATTTCAAACAGAAATGCAACACTTCCCAATACAAATGAATACCATATAGTTTCTTTGAAAACTTCTGTCACCGGTACATTGTAAACCCAGCTATCACCGAAATCACCCTGTACTACTTTGCCAAGCCATCCGAAAAACCCTTTTATAATGCCACTGTCCAGACCATATATCTGGTTCAGTTGCTGAAGCCATTCTGTATAACTTCTTGATCCGGGCAGATTTGCCCTTTCACGTGCTATTGCTTCTACAAAACTACTTGGCATGCTCCTCATCAATGTATAAATAATAAAGGCTACCAGAAACAATATAACGAAGGCTATTAAAATTCTTTTGATTATATAATTGCGCAATCGTAATTTCTCCCCTCGCAACATATTTTTTATAGTACCTCAGAAATTAGAGCCCACCATGATAGATGGGCTCTAACTCTATGGTACTTTATAGTTCTGCTAGATTAACTAACTTCACTAGATTAGTCTTCTACCATTTCCAGAAGTTCGATTTCACTAGCCCAGCCCCAGAATGTTGTTATATCTGGTGTTACAGTGTCAAGCTTGACACGTTCTGTGCTGAATATGATACAGTTCTGTCTCTGATAGATAGGCACTTCAACAGCCCAGTCAATTATGATATCCAGACAAGCTTTGTATGTTGCTTTTCTGAAATCCTGGTCAGGGCTGGTCCTTGCCTCAAGAATCAATTCATCAAGTGTTGCGTCCTGGATGTGATAGTGATTTGATTCTGATGAACCTTCATTTCCTACTACGTTGTTTGAATAGTAAACCTGGTACATATCAGGATCAATTGTTGATCCCCATGCAGCAGCCCACATTTCCTGTGTTCCTGCATCAAGTTTATCCCAAAGTACATTGGAGTCTGATGGGTCATTTATAATTATGCTGAATCCTAT
Organism: Clostridia bacterium; assembly: GCA_016929655.1. GTDB lineage: Bacteria > Bacillota > Clostridia > DUPQ01 > DUPQ01 > JAFGQE01. The sequence goes on along the minus strand of JAFGIJ010000020.1, from coordinate 4,099 downwards.
TGATTCGAGTGCTTCCTTGAATTTTGTTGCGAGTACGAATGACGGATGGTCTCCGGCGCCATCACCAGGGATGATGATTTCGTATTCGAGCTTTGCTCCGTCCGGAGCTGCTGTGAATTTTTTGGTTCCTTCATCGAATGTATAGCCAGCTGCTTTGAAGTATTCAATTGCTGCATCAAGTGCTTCGACATATCTGGTTTCTGCAACCATATCAGCTGTATAGATTGGGTTACCGTCTACATCCGTTGAGAATGCAATCTTGTAACCATCGTCAGACTGCTGTGGTGCTGCCCATGAAGTATTGGATATTGGGTAATTTATTATAGATGCCCTTTCTCCATAGTAACTGTCGATTGAAAGACTCCTGTATACAGCTATCATTGTTGCAAGACCTTTTCTCAGGTTCTTGCTGGCTTCTGAATCAAGTTCTCCGCCTACATTGACTGTTGCTGCATTGATACCAACATATCCATATCCAAGATTATTAACGGTATTTGTTGTTATCTTGTCGCCTACGATTTCGCCATTTGAGTTATAACTCTTGATTTCTGCAACTTCATTATTACCGAATGATGGGTCTGTGATGTCAATAGTTCCGGTTGCAACACCAGGAATCTTGTCTGCATCATCAGTAACCTTGAACTGCATGTAATAGGTAAGGGGTTCACCCTTGTAGTAATATTCGTTTGCTTCGAAGTAAACAACTTTGTTCTCGAACTTGATGAATCTGTAAGGACCTGCTCCCATGGGCATTGTGGTCTTTGCCTGCATGAGACTCATGTCTCCAAAGTCAAATCCGAACATATTGTTGTCATAATCATACTTGCTCTCGTCTCCATAATAGTGGAGAGGAGTAACCTGTACGCCGAGTTTGTAGATAGCACTTGCATCATAGCCAGCAACAGTAACCTTAACCTGGGTGTCGCTGAGTTTTTCGATACCGGCTATGTTAGGAATTCCGTCTTCTCCAAGTGATGGATCTTTCGGACCTTCCTGCCTGATGAATCTGTCTTTAGCGATAGCGCTTGCTGGTTCGCCCGGTGATTCAACGCCTGAATATTCTACGATATCTCCACTGTATGCAGCTACGAGTTCATTGTAGTAATCTTCAATTGTCGGGAAGTCGTCGCCTGTCAGTGTCCAGTTCTTTTCAAGTACTGCTGATGTGAAGTTGCCTTCTCCGTCAGCTGAACCGAATCCCCAGAGAGCCATTCCTGCCCAGATCTTAAATCTTGGGTCTTCTTTTGCCTGGTCTGCTGTAATACCGGCATATGCTTCAAAATATGCCTGGTATTTTGCCCAAACATAATCAACAATTGCCTGCGCATCTTCAAGCCATACTTCTTCGTTCAATGCTTTATATGCATTGTACTGGTCTTCAGTCCATGCGTCTGCTGCTGACCATTCATGGTCTACGCCTGCAGCATACATGTCTTCCCACATCTGGTCGTATTTTGCAAATACTTCATCGGAAGTCTGTGTACGGTAATTGCTCATTCCAAGGATTGGAACTGAATACAATGTACTTGAACCGACGTATCCTGGATCACTGAACACATAGTATGTGAATATAATGTCATCTGCTGTAACCAGTTCGCCATCACTGAACATCATGTCATCACGAATGGTCCATAGATATGTTGTCTGATCCTTGGCTTCATCATAGTTGACTTCAATGTCTGCAGGACCTGTATAAACGTAATCAGTTCCATTGTAATTGACGGTTTCACCTTCAATTGCATTGTAGATTGTTCCGCCTGTACGGTCTGTGGTAAGCAGTGAAATCTGTGTCATTGCCACTACATCATTATCATATCCGGTGTCAGCAAAGAACGGACTGAACTTTTCACTGAACTCCAGATAACCGACCACCAACGGTGTTGTTGACCTCGGTCTTGGTGTTGCTGTAGGAGTTGGTGTTGCACTAGGAGTTTCGGATGCCCCCGGAGTAGCCGAAGGAGCCGGTGTCTCGGTGTTTTCTGCTGTTTTACAAGCCGAGATAACGCCCATAAGCATCACTAAAACCAGAAAGATACCAACAACTTTAAGCATCTTTGATTTTTTCATTCTAATTGACCTCTCTTCTAAAAATTTATCAAACTAATCACTTGAATTAGTCCTCTTCCATTATAACACTAAACTATACAAATATGAAAACATATAAATAGTTATAGCATCTACACAATTTTGACACACTTGAACAGGGTTGTCAATAATTTAAAAACATAACGTTAATAATCATTCGATGTATAATCATCTGTTTTCCCGAGTTTTTTTGTTTGAAAATAATTTGTTCCAAGTACACCTGCAATTATCAGCACAGACCCAATTCCTTTGAGTATGGTGAATGACTCACTTAAAAAAACTACACCGGCACCAATGGATATTACGGTAACCAAATTGGCAAAAATTGAACTCTGTACCGCCGGTATCCTTGACAGTGTAAAATTCACACAGAAGAAAGCAATTGTGGATGACAATACACCAAGATAAAGCATTGATGCCATAACCGAGAAATCCAGAAGCGGCGAAAAGTATTCATATCCTTTTATCATAGAATCAATGATTCCAATGGCATTAAATATGATTGCTCCTGTAATCATCATTATATATGTAATTTCAACGGGCCTGTATTTCATTGAAGATTTTCTTGAAAGAAGATTGTAAAATGCAGCCGATACAACCGCTCCAGCCAGCAGAAGATATCCCACAGGCCTTGTCGATCCTGCTCCACCATTCATCTGTGAAAAACCAATAAGTGAGACTCCTGAAATTGAAAGGATCATGAAAATGATTTGCTTCAAGTTAAGTTTTTCCTTTAGAAATATCCATGACGCAATGGCAACGGCTACAGGAATCATTCCAATCATAAGTCCGGCTTCACCTGTTTCCGAGTTCCTTACTCCATATATTTCAAATATAAAATAAAGAATGGGTTGTAAAATTGCCACCGGTAATATTTCCCTGAACATTCTTCCTGACAGCTTGACTTTTACAACCTTTGTCAATCTAAGAAACTCAAATAAAATTCCTGCTATTCCAAATCGAATTCCGAGAAGTTGGAATACTTCCATCCTGCCAAGGGTATTTTTGGTTATAAGGAATGAAAAACCGAATATTGATGCAAATGCAAGTCCTGAAAGATACGGTGCTGCTTTTTTAATTTTTTCCATTCAATACCTCTTTGTAGTTACCGGCAAATCGTATCACAGGTAACTGTGTTATACAATTATCTGATATACTTTATATATAGAAATTTCAGGAGGCCAGACATGAATTCCAGAGAACGTGTCCTTTGTTCCTTGAACCACGAGAATCCGGACAGGGTTCCGGTTGACCTGGGCGGTGTTGTAACATCCTTCACTGATAGTGCCTATGGAAATGTTGTTGATTATCTGGGAATTAAAAAACCTTCTGCTCTTCTTGGTGGTTATAACCTCCGGATTGATATAGATGAAGAAATTCTCCGGCATTTCGGAGTTGATACCCGACACGTCTACACCAATCCCCTGGAAGGATGGGAAACCACATATTTTGATGATGGCTCATTTGACAGTGAAATAGGAATACATTACAGGGTTGTTGGTGACTATTCTGAGATGGTGTACCATCCTTTTGCCGACCTTGATATAGAAGAGCTTAGAAAGATAAAATTCCCAAATATGAAGCACTCGAGCCGTTACAAAGGAATGCGTGCAAAATGCGAGCAAATAAAAAGCGACGGTTTTGCGGTTGTTTCAGGTTCCCTGGCTTCAGTGTTTGAGCTTTCCATGTATACAAGAGGTATGGGTAATTTCCTGATGGACCTGATAGCCGACAAGGACTTCGCAAATCTGCTTACGGACAAGATAGTTGATATGCAGCTTGATTATTATAAAGGACTCCTTGATGAAGTCGGAGACTCCTTTGATGTTGTCTGCATGGCCGATGACCTTGGAACACAGACAGCCCCTATGTTGTCCGTACCACTTTTCAGAGAAATGATTAAACCAAAGCTTGAGAAGATATACAGATACATCCGTTCCCGCACAAATGCCTATATTTTTCACCATACCTGTGGAGCCAGTTATGATTTCATAGGTGATCTCATTGATATAGG
>JAFGIJ010000109.1 GCA_016929655.1 Clostridia bacterium | reverse complement strand
TTATGTGTTCCGGAGCCACCCTTTTTCCTTATCCTGACTTTTCCGATATCCACATCCATGTCATCATAGATCACAATCAGATTTTCAATTTCCAGATTATAGTATCCTAGCAGTTCCACTGCTGACTCACCGCTTCTGTTCATATAGGTCTGTGGCTTGGCAAGAATCAATTTACTGCCTTTATATATTGTTTCCCCTACCTGAGCCTGACTTCTTGATTTTTTTACTGCACAGGCCAGTTTTTCTGAAAGATAGTCAACAACCATAAAACCCATGTTATGTCGGGTCTTCCTGTATTTTAGACCGGGATTTCCAAGACCAATGATCAAATAAGGTTTCATAATCATCCAAATTCCTTCCCGGCAATTATATCACAGTGTCATAACCGGATTTGAATAATTTCATCATGCATTTGTCAACTTCAGATATTCTTCAAGCTCTTTTAGCCTATGGGTTACATTGAACATCTCACTCAGTGAAATATTATAGTTAAGCCTGTCTATGACATCAGATATCATATCAGACATATCAACTTCAACAAACCAGGGTTTTTCCCGGATATTATCCGGAATATATGAGAGGTTGGAAGAATAAATTTTCTTGATTATTCCATCCTCATATGCCTTGTCAAATTTTTCTACCCCTTCAGTAAAGAATGCAAATGTTACTGCCACATATACATCCCCGGCTTTTCTTTCCTTTGCCTGGTATGCGATATCCATTATGGAATCCCCGGATGAGAGCATGTCGTCAACTATCAGTAGATTGTTGTTTTCAAGGGGTCCTCCCATATATGCATGCTCAATTATGGGGTTCTTGCCGTTAACTATCTTTGTATAATCTCGTCTCTTGTAGAAAACACCAACATCACTGCCAATTGCCTGTGCGTAATACAGTGCCCTGTTCATGGCACCTGTGTCGGGACTTATGATCTTGAGGTTGCTTATATCACCCTCTACTTTGTTATCGCTCATAATAATCGATGAAAGCATATAGAATGTGGGATAAAGATTTTCAAAACCTATCAGTGGAATTGCATTTTCAACCCTGGGTTCATGGGCGTCAACTGTAATAATATTGTCAACACCAAGGGCCCTGAGCTCCTGCAGTGCAATAGCACAGTCAAGGGATTCCCTGGTTTTCCTTGCATCCTGGCGTCCGGCATATAACAGGGGCATTATTACATTAATCCTGGAGGCATTTCCTCCTATTGCTGATACAACCCTTTTAATGCTTTGGAAATGCTCATCAGGTCCCATCCGGTTTTCATATCCAAACATATTATATGTGCAGCTGTAGTTTCCAACATCAGCAAGAATATATATATCCTTCCCTCTGACTGTTTCCTTTAGAACAACTTTTCCTTCGCCGTTGGAAAAACGAACATCACTTATGTTTACTACATATGTTTTCTTTTCTCCGCGCCTCTTGAAAACAAGATCCTCATCTACAAGTCTGCCGAAGCCGTTGCTGCCCCTTAGCAGAATCAAACCCAAATCACCTGCACTTGAATTGTTCACTCTCATTTAATTGCTCCCCCTGCTTCTAAATTATATCAAATAATCCCTCTGTGTGTACTGTCTATCTTTCTATTTGTTAAGGTTTTTCAACCCTTTTTCTGCCTTTTTCAATTACCCAGTTTTCTTTTATTACCTGGCGTTGCCTTGCTATAGCCAGGTCGCCTTCGCCAACATCATCCGTTATTGTTGAACCTGCAGCAATATATGCATCCCTTTCAATGGTTACGGGCGCTATAAGTGTAGAATTGCAGCCTACAAATGCGTTGTCACCTATTGCCGTCCTGCTTTTTACCTTTCCGTCGTAGTTTGCTGTAATGACCCCGCAGGAAAGATTGCAGTTCCTTCCAACATCTGAGTCACCTATGTAAACGAGATGAGCCAGATTGGACTTATCCCCAATGACTGAATTCTTTACTTCTGCATAAGCTCCTATCTTTACATCGCTGCCAATATCATTTCCTGGTCTTACATTAGCAAAGGGCCCTACCATGCAATTGTTTCCAATCCGGCTTCCCTTTACAACAGACTTGAGGATTTCATTGCTGTCGCCTATTTCGCTGTCATCAATTAATGAATCAGGACCAATTACACAGTTGGTTCCTATGCTGGTATTTCCCCTTAGATGAGTATTGGGATGGATTACTGTTCCCGGTGATATATTTACTGTTGCATCTATGTATGTATCGTGGATATTCAGTATATCGACACCTTTGTTAATGAGCTCGGTATTGATTTCTCTTTTAACAGAAAGACGGGCATTGTGAAACTGATGCCCTGAATGAATTTCATGATGCATATCCTTTGAAACAGTTGCTCCTTTTTGGAGAATGAAAACATCCAGATAGAACATATCATCCTGGAATACCGTTGCGGCATTTTCATCAATTTCATAACCCAATTCCATTAATTTTTTTTCAAGATGCTCAAGGGGTGTCAGTCCAAATACCTTGACTGCTGCAAACTTTGTAAAATAATCCATCTGTTCAATCCTGCACTTCATCACATACCTCTTTCATATATATTATTACCGAGGATTTTATCCCGGATACTTTTCTCTGTTCCTTCAAAATGCATATATGCACCCGAAAAATCGAACATTGGGTAAAACGACCCGAAAACCGCTTTGTTCAAAAGTCCTTCAGATACTATCTCTTCAATTGCAAACATACTGTGTTTCAGTTCTGACATGTCAAAATATATGTCATCATTGTTTACAAAGGTTTCCTTCAGCTGCTTTATTTCAAAAATCCTGAGGTTGCATAAAATAATTTTTATGCCTTTGTATTTTTCAACAAGATCACTGATACCATCAAGTCCAATGGGTTTTTGATTTAACAGATAGTCCATTCTTACATCACCGAAAGTAGTCTGGATGAATACCGCCTTTTTTCTCTCACCCGCTGCTGTCATCAGTTGCCCGAACGCAGGCGAATTATAATCATAACCATGAATTGTCGGGTAAACCCTGATAGCACTGTACTCGAATGATTCATCTGCAATGAGGAAATCTCTTTCAATGTTGGGTAGTTTGGGGTTCAATGATGGTACGATATCGTATCCTGTACCTTTCAGTATATCTGCCAATTCAAGATTACCTTCCATTGGATCGTTGAACAGTATCGAATCCAGATGGCTCACAAGACCCTTGGTTATGCCATACTTTTCGTGAATTTTTCTGAGGTCTTCAAAATCAGCCCTCCGTGATTTTGAAAAAGGCCATCGGCCTAT
>JAFGIJ010000108.1 GCA_016929655.1 Clostridia bacterium | reverse complement strand
CGTTTCAATGAAAATTCTCCGCACATAGGACATGGATATTTTTCGTGCAACATATCAAGGTGCCACCTGTGGCATACTTCCTCTTCTTCAAACTCAGTTCTTTCAAGTTGAACTCCACATACATTGCATAAATACAGTGGTTCGAATTCTCCACCATTATAATCCAGATGAATGTAAAATCCTTCATGAAAAGTGCCACAACAACTGCAGTAGTATATGTCATGTCCATAATCCGAAGAAACCATTGCATGTTGGCTGATTATCAGGTCTTTTATTGTATTGTAGTTTGATTTAGTGATTACAAGTCTTTCAAGTAGCTCATTCTCTTCATGGAAATCAAACAGCATATCCCAGTTGTATAAAAATCCAAGACCAAATCTAAAGACATCCCTGTAACCACAGCTTTTGCAAACCAATTCGTATGAACAACTCATAAAATCACTCCATTCATTAATAACAATGAAGCTGAGTGGGAATGCATTACCCGGGGTCGGACTTAACCCTCTCGTAAATATGTCTGCACCTGAAGGTACAGACATATTTTATCACAAAGCCGTGATGTGTTTAATTTGAATCATTACTTAGTCCAGGTCATTGATTTTCATTTTATTCAGGTTCTCTGCTTCTATTCTTCTATACTTGCTCCTTGCAGTAAAATAAAGAATGAAATTTATTGCTGCCGGAATGGATAAAATCAACATAGTCCATGAGAAGCCCCACAGAAAGCCTCCAAGCCTGAATGTATTTGTAACAGTTCGTATTCCATCTATGAATCTTACTGTGGTAAATGAAGCCATGGTAGTAAACGATGCAATGAATAGTGCCATGATGGAATTGAAAATGGGTATTATAAGCCCATATCTCCAATTCTTGCTCTGTGTGATTATTACCTGGGTGGCAATCAACGCTAAGTTAAAAATTATAAATAAAATTATTCGTATCATTTTAAGTTACCTCTCTGTTTCTTATACTCATTGATTAATATCTTGGTGGTGTCAAGACTAAGCTTGTCATCTATGGCTAGCTTTTTAATCAAAGCAATATATGGTTCGTTTGATTCCCTGTCGTTTATCATAATCTTCTGAATGATTTTATCAAGTCTCAGTCGTACAGTAGGATATGTCACATTATATTGGATCGCCATTTCCTTCAGTGAACCTGATGCAATTATGAACTTCTTAATGAAACTCAATTCTTCATCTTCAAGATTAACTATCCATTCAGGTATTACTTCAGCCATTATACTCTCCTCCTTTTAAAAGTCTATTGAAACAATATTTTTTATATTATTAATTATAGGCTTTAACTATGTTAAAGTCAAGTATAAATTATTATTTAACTATTTTGCATATCTTTTTTGTTTTTTTGTTTTCCATATTGCGTAATATTAAATTACATCGTTATTATTTCATATCCCGCTTGAAGATACCGAGACATGGATGGATGCCCTGCCATATCGCCCGTTATAGGTATTCCGGTTGTCTCGTTGAAATCCAATACACCAAGTTTTGCAGAACAGGCCCGGCAAATACATTCAAAATACCCCGCATCCCTGACTTTCAGGTACATTGGATTTTTTGACTCTTCAAGATCCTTTAAAAGTGTTACAGCTTCCCCTTCCATGACAATCTTACATTCAATTCCCTTTTCATTCATATCATTTGCATTCAATAAAACATGTATAAAACACATCGGATCACCTTTGAAGGCAAATATCACACATTTTTTCATAATCTTCAGCTCCTTTTTCTTTGTGAATCCATTATATATGAATCAGCAAATCATCCCAAAGGTATTTACATAAAAAGGACCGGTTGCTCAACCGGTCCTTAATTATGGAAGGATTTTCAATTATTTACTGCTTCAAGAACTACATAAATTTCAAATATTTGTCCATTTCTAAGGACCTCAAGAGTGACTTCATCACCAGGAAGATAATTTCCAAGGGCACTTCTGAACTCTGTATTTGTATTAACGATGATTTCATCTATTTTCAAAACAATATCTCCAACCATCAGACCCTTTGCCTCTGCATCAGAACCCTGTTTCAAATTGTATATATAAATACCTTCTTCAATCACAATGTCTTCCTCTGTTGTATAATATTCAAGAATCACTCTGTCAAGAAGTATGGCTCCAAGCTGAACACCCTGATATGTTCCCGTTTCAATGATTTGATTTATAAAAGGTTTTGCAATATTAACCGGAATTGCAAACCCAAGGCCTTCACCATCCATGTCTTTATAAGTATTGATACCAATTACCTGTCCTTTATCATTCAAAAGTGGACCGCCGCTGTTTCCTGAATTAATAGCAGCATCAGTTTGAATGAGATTTTCTGCTATTTGGGAACTGCTGAGCTGAAGACTTCTATCCAATGCACTTATTATACCTGCTGTAACACTTCTATCATATTCGTATCCTAGTGGATTGCCGATCGCAACAGCTGTCTCACCTACAGTTAGTTGCCCCGAGTCTCCCAACTCAGCAGGAATCAACCCCGTGGCATCTATTTTAATAATGGCAAGATCCATGATTTCATCTGTGTACATTACAGTCGCAGGATGTTCCGAACCATCAATCAATGTAACAGTAACAGATTTTGGACTTGAGGTGACAACATGCTGGTTTGTAAGTATCAATCCATCGCTGCTTACAATTACACCTGTCCCTATCCCTTCAATATCATAACTACCTCTGAAAAAATTACTGATGGTTTCAATTGTTCTGACACCAACAACCGATGGCAGTGCTTTTCCTGCAATTGCCTTGACTGTTTCGGAATAACTGTCACTGACAAGCGCATCGGGCTTTTTCATGGCTTCTTCAATATCAGTATTTATTTTTGCTATTTCTTCATTTATTTCATTGTTTTGGCTGATGTTTTCATTCAGCTCTTCAGTAAATCCCAGCAACCTTGCATCTAAATCAAGTATTTGACTGTTTACAGAATTAAATTGTTCTTCCATAATGCTTCTGGAATTATAATCTGCCTCTGAAAGTATATCTTGACCAAGATCATCAAGTTTTGCTGTAAAAAATATTCCTGATGCCACAAGACCGAAAACTGAACCAATCATGGTTCCAACCAATAATATTGCCAACCCTGCTATCCAGTACTTTGCTTTTCCGCTAGCTATCTTTTCTGTCATATCTTAAAACCTTTCAAAATTAATTGCTGCCATTTCTTTTCTATTAATGACATTCTACCCCCGCAATATACAGATTCCTTGATTAAACTATGAATAATCTGTGAATTTATCATATAATTCATTAAATGCTTATAAAATTGCATACAAAAACAGATGTGAAATCCACACCTGCTCTAATGCTCTAAATCCCCCGAGTATTACTTTTTAAGCAACTTCTTTAGAAATGATTTTTTATCTTTTTCGTCATTGCCAGAATGTTGTTTGCGTGCAGCTTCAGCCCTTTGCCTGTAAATATTGTTGCCTTTGAAGGCATCTTTGTTGATTTTGAGCTTATTATCTGTTTTATCCACTAACCTTTTTTGTATCGGTGGTTTCAATAGAGGCTTCTCATCCTGCTTTTTAGCAATCAGAATTGGTTTAGCTTTAACTTCTTCTTTATTTATAGTTTTTTCATAAGACCTTGCCCTGCCATCATGATGCTTCATTGCTCCTGCAGCTTTATGTGATGATTGCCTAGTCCGCTGAAAATGATTCTGGTGTGCACTCATTACACCTTTTAATTCCTTGAATGGCTGAGGTTTGAACGGCGGAGCCATTTTACCCACCCACTTACTCTTTGAATTTTCCTCCGCAAAAGCTATCTCTTCATCTGTCGGAAGCTCTTCTTCAAAAATTCTAGCTCCAACATGTTCTTCAATTTCATAAAGTGTAAGAATATCATTGGAGGTAACAAGCGTCAATGCTCTGCCTTCTTTTCCGGCTCTTCCTGTTCTTCCTATTCTGTGAACATAGGCATCCTTGAATTCCGGAACATCATAGTTTATGACAAGGCTGAGGTCTTCGATGTGAAGTCCCCTTGCCGCAACATCAGTTGCAACAACTACCTGAACATCGCCATCCTTGATTCTATCAATGGTCTTGATACGTTTACCCTGAGCATTCTGCCCATGTATCGAGTTTACAAAATATCGTTTCCTGGCAAGGAAATCATGAACCCTGTCCACTTCGTCCCTGGTATTGCAGAAAACAAGGCAGCTGTCAGGCTGTTCATGTCTTAGAATTCTGTCAAGCTGCATTCTTTTTTCATTACGCTCAACCCTGTAATAAATCTGTTCAGTTGTTTCAACAGTCATCGTGTCTGATTCAAGCTCAATGTTCTGCGGATTGTTCATATATGAATTACTTAGTCTTTTTACTTCAGAAGGCATCGTTGCAGAGAACATCATTGTCGTCCTGGTTTTAGGTGTTCTTTTTACGATGTCATATACCTGATCAATGAATCCCATGTCAAGCATTCTGTCGGCTTCATCAAGAACCAGGAACTCAACTTTGCTTGTATCGAGGGTTCCTCTTTTAATATGGTCACTCATTCTTCCGGGAGTGCCTACTACTATTGCCACACCTTTTTTGAGAGCTGTAATCTCAGTATCCATATTATGTTTACCATACACAACAGTAGTATGGATCTTCTTGTACTTTGTAATGTCCTTTATATCCTTGTTGACCTGAATGGCAAGTTCCCTGGTGGGAGTCAAAACCAATCCCCTTGGTGCCCTTGAGTCACTCTCAATCTGCTGTACCATAGGTATTCCAAATGCAGCAGTCTTGCCACTACCTGTCTTTGACATTACAATAACATCTTTTTTTTGAAGTAAAATAGGAATTGACAGTTCCTGTACTTTTGTGGGCTTCACAAAACCCATGTCGTCCAACGCCTTCAGTATATCTTCATCCAACTGAAGGTCCGTGAATTTCTTTTCCATTAATCTCTCTTTCATATGTTTCAATTTATATATAGGCCTCGTGTGTCAGAAGCAATATATTCGTTCAGTTACAAGACATTCTAACATTTTATTGCATTGTATGCAAAAACCCCGGTGAACCGGGGTTTCGCAGTAGTAAAGTGAAAGGAGTCAAAAAGCAGATGCCTTATACAAAGCATTTTATTAAGCCATCGGTGCCATATTTGGTACTTTATCTATCTGTTTTTCTATTTTTATGATCTTTTTCGATTTTTTCTTTCCATTTTATATTGAATTCCAAGCCACATCTGGATTCAGCTATTGCTTCATCCATGGAGTTGTACATCATTTTTGTTCCAATTGCATCAGCATTATAGTTTGCAGCCCTTTCTTTTCTGATACCAATCTTACCGGCTTCAGCTTCTGCATCAATATTGGCACCAAGGAAAATGAATTCCCAACCATAGTTTTCTTCTTCATGTTTTATCAGTTGCTGTATCATTCTATAGTTATAATTCCTGCTGGCATTTTCCATTCCATCTGTAATAATCACAAAAATTACCTTATCAGCCCTGTTCTGATCTGATTGATGTTTCTGAACATTTACCATTTTTTCAATTGTGATCCCGACTGCATCCAATAGTGCTGTGGAACCTCTTACAAAATAATCTTCATCTGAAAGTTTTTTTACTTCATTTAGATTAAATCTGTCATGGAGCAGCTCATATCTGTCATCAAAAAGTACTGTAGTTACCCTGGCTTCTCCTTCAATCTTGGTTTGTTTTTCAAGCATGGAATTGAATCCTCCTATTGTATCCCCTTCCAATCCTGACATTGAACCGGACCTATCCAATATAAATACCAATTCAGTCTTTAGTTTTTTCATTTCGTAATACCTCCATATATTTTATATACAGATATTAACCTTAATAGAATATTATAAGGTCGCTTCCAATGCGACATTTTTCCAACAGGAAAACTCCCCATGGGTAATTTCATGTAAAAGTATTCCCATGGATATATTTACATTTTTTAATTGATGCCAAGGCATTCGCCGCATTCATCGAAGAGTATTTCATTGACTTTGTAAATATTATAAATTTTGTTTTCAAGACAGTATTCTAT
>JAFGIJ010000107.1 GCA_016929655.1 Clostridia bacterium | reverse complement strand
TCGATGTAAATGTTCTTCTTTTCTTCATGCCTCCATTATATAACTTAAGAATCGGTTTTTACTGTCGAATCCATGGGTCCATTATATATGGCAGGGTAGGAGGAATACTTAGGTTTGGAAAAACGGTAAAACTGATTCTTACCCATTCTCTTTTCTCGATGTTCATAACCGCCATCTTCTATAAACTGCCAGAAAGTTTCTCCAAAAGATGAATCAAGGGCTTCTATGATAAGTACAATATCCAGATCCTTGGTTGCACGAAATGGGGTACCAAGTTCATCCAATAGAATATCACAGGCAGTGCCCCCAATAAAGACATATTGGCTTGTATGATTCTTAAAATACTCTTTGAATTTCTCTAGTCCGTGTACCATGTCTCACCTCGCAATGCTTCTTCTAACGCTTGTTCAACTCTTACATCAGACTCTTCTTTCAAAGACAAATACAATGAGAGTAAGTCTACATGGTGGCTGGTAGAAAACAGTTTTGGATTGTAATTCCACAGTTCTAACTCTACCAATCTCATATCATTAATTAAGTCCATGTTTTTTATAATTTCAATATGTTCTTTGTTAAGTTTGTTTCTGTCTATTGCCATAGTAGGATGATTCGGTGGATTAATCGTAGATAAACCGGCTAGTGCGCTAAGTCCTGCAATCAAAGATTCAACCGGCTTTGTTTTAGTATAGACAGTTTTTCTTATGGGAGTCTTAAGATAATCGCGTCCAATTATAAAATAGTCCGGATCTTGAATTCTTTTATATTCCTTGCTACGACCTGTCTTTCCGCCAATATTATAAGTGATGAGATTTATATGATATAAATCATTCAACGCTCTGGAAGCGGTCATTTTATTAAACCCAAATTTCTCTGCAAATACTGTTGTGTTGACAATATCCTCCTTATTGTACAGGAAGTATAAGTATGCAATCTGAGCAGGAGTTGTAAGAGTCTTTATTTCGTCTTCTGTGTGTTCTTGCGCTTTTTTTAGATTGACTCCCAGGAATGGTAAATACATCTGGCCATCTTCAATAATAAAGGCGATTCTGTTTTCAATAAGACTTTTTCTTCGATACCTTGTAAGATATTTATAGAACAAAACAATATGACGATCGTTTAGGTATGCAATTTGTTTTATATGTTTTTGAATTTGATCAATAGTAGGTGTCTCGTTTATAACTTCCATTAAAATGCAAGGCGTGCCAAGAATTGTCATCTCATGGAAGTTGTAAATTTCTCGCAGATAAATCGGGATTAGATTCTTTTTTAGCCATGGTTCTATTATGAGATCCTCATCGATATTTTCTTTCAAGTATTGTTCTGCTTTACTTATCACTTAAATCACATCCTAATGTAACATTTACCAATAACAATATAACATCAACGATAATACATTGCAAGTGATAATGTTACATTGGACTGATTTAAATATAAATTGACGAACTCTGTGCTATTTTTGACAGTCTATATTGTACAAGGAGACAAATATACTCACCATAAAGAGTTTATTGTCATTTGCTTGGATTCACAACCAAAGAAAAATCTAATTTTTGCACAACTTTTACACATAGGAAATGAAAACAAATGATTTTGTATAACTTTATCAAACCATTTCACCTCAATGGAGGTGACAATCTAAGAATCTCGTGACTTTAGTCATGAGAGGTTCAAAAGAACTCAAGTTTTTCTTATATTGAATAAGCCACAGGTAATTGATAGAATTGTGTGGCGGAGGAGAATGACATGTTCAATTATGAAAAAGCCAGGGAAGAAGCTGGGTTTGACTGGTATATAGGTTCATCTGTCTATGCATTTCTGGAACTTGCCGGTATCACCCTTCATGAATTCAACACAAATCCAAGTGCCGGAATAGAGGCTTATGACCCGAAGTATTTCGATACCTGCAAGGAAATGTTCGGCGATTATCTCAATCCCGTAGGAATAGCCACCCCGGCAGTATCCTATGGGCACATTGATTTTCTTGGTGTTGAACTTGTTTTCCCAGAGGGAGAAGGCGAAGTCAATTATGTCCATCAGAAGAAGTCCCTTGGGGAGTGGATTGGAATCCTGAAGGATAGGATGACCTTTGATGAGATGACTGAAAAAGGAAGGTTCTATCTGGACTACCGGGAAAGACTCAGGGAAGCATATCCCGGAAAGCATGTCAACTGGAGCATGGGTTATGAAGGGCCCATGACCACTGCCTATGAGCTGCGCGACATGAATTTCTTCTATGATATATATGATGACCCTGAACTTACTCATGAGTTCCTGAAGATATTGTCTTTGAATATAGTTGAATATATCAAGTTTCACAGAAGGGTAAACGGGCAGCCTGAGATCAATTATGAGGAAGGTGCCATGTGCGATGACATAGCATCACTTATTCCTCCTGTTAAATTCGAGGAATTCGTACTTCCGTATTGGGAGATATATTACAGAGGGACCTCTTCAGGCAGAAGATTCATACACACCGAAGACCATACATACAAGACAATGAAGTATCTGGAAGCAGCCGGAATAACATACTTTGACCCTTCCATATCACATAAACTGAACCCGCAGCTGATAAGGGACAACTGCAGGGTTCCCTTCGGATGGAGAATGGGGTCATTTCATTTCAGGGACCTCACCCCTGATGATGTGAAGGACTGGGTTTACAAGGCTGTTGAGGACGGAGCATCAAAGGTATTTACCCATGTGACAAAGATGATGCTGGATGATGACCATATAAAGAAGGTCAAAGCTTTCCATGAGGCAGCTGTAATTGCCAGGCAGATGCTTGACAAAGGAGCATCAAGGGCAGAGGTTGGAAAGCTTGTATCAAAAACAGGAAGGGAAAAATTCTGGGCACAATGGCCTGGATGAATGGTTTTCAATGAAGGATAACTTTTATTCAAAGATACTCAACTGGGTTCTACCCATATTTGTCGTCTTTACAATACTGACCGGAGGTGTCATTGAAGGTCTGGTTATATTGATTGCTTATTTGGTTTATAGGTTTTACAGTGAAAGAGACAAGTATTTTTCATTCTTCGGAAAGAATAATTATCTGAAGGGAAATCTTTCCAAAGCAGTCCGATACTATGAAAAAGCATATAAAACCAAGAAAGCAGAAGCGAAGGTTGTTGTTTCATATGCGTATGCACTAATTCTTCAGGGGGATTTTAATAAGTCCGATGAAATACTTGCTGAACTGAGGGGAAGAGAAGATGCACAATCAGTTTTTACCCAGTTGGCGTTATGTGATGCCGTGCTGATGTGGAAGAGGGATAAGAAACTTACAAATGCGATATCCTCACTGGAGCATTTTGATGATACTCTTAGAACATCATCATATTATGGAATACTTGGAAAGATGCTTCTTGAGACAGGCAATATCAAAAAAGCCAGGGATTTCAATGAAGATGCCTACAGATATAACAGCAAGAGCCCGGACATCCTGGAAAATTTAATAAGAGTATACTGTATTGAGGAAGAGTATGAACGAGCTGCAAAAGCTGCGGAGGTCCTTCTGAAGAAGAAGCCCAGGTCACTTGATGCTTGTTATTACTGTGCTGTTGCGTTTGAAAAAACGGGAAAAGTCGACAAAGCCCGTTCTCTTTATAAAAAGGCATTGAAATTTGATGAAATGCTGATATCCACCGTTTCGCATGATATGGTGAATCAGAAGAAATGAGAGGTTTCCATGTATAGTAAAAAAGCCATCTATTTCAACTATAAGTCATTTGCAGCAGTTTTATTCCTGCTTTTATTTCCTGCAACACTGATTTTGTCAGGAGGCTCAATGAGTGTTGCAACACTATCCCTTTACCCTATTCTGGGTGGAATTGTATTGGCTGCAATAATTGCATTTCCCGGTCTGCCAAGACTTCTCGCAATCAATGCAAATGCTGATTTAAAACAGGATAAGATTTCAAAGGCTCTGAAAAGAGTTAAAGTTGCCTGCAGGCTTCCTTTTGCCCCGGTAAGTGTGCACATTTTTACTGCATATATCTATCTGCTCAATGGATTGTTGTATGAGGCCGGGTTAAAACTTGATGAAATAAAGGACAAGGATATGTCTTTCCCTGAAAAAAGCAAATATATTGCCATAAAGGCACTTCTGGTATGGTTGACTACAGAAAACCCTGAGGCAGGAATTGAAGCTCTGGGAGAACTTAATAGAAAAGGTGCCAATGAATCAATTTATTTTGTTGCCGGTAGAATGATGAATATCTGCAGGGAACCTGCCGAAGCAAGAAAGTTCAACGAGCAAGCCATGGAATTAAATCCTGGTAACAGGGATATAATGGAAAATCTGGTCATTTCCTACTGTCGCACAGGTCAGGACGGTGATGCAAAATTATTGTTCAGAAATTTGTATAATGATTTGAAGGCGACGTCAGACAGTTTTTATTATATGGCTGAACTTAAAATCAAAGAAGGCAAAAACACGGATGCCTTGGATTTTCTTTCTGCTGCACTGGCAATTGAAGAAAAAACAACAAATATTGTGAAAAGGGAAAAGATTGAGACAAAGCTCAATTCAGCAAGAGGTGCTGTTTTATGAGATTCAGAAAATTTCTTAGGGTCCTGGGAAGCTATGCCGGAATAGCATTTGGAGCGGCTGTTGCGGCTGTTGGAATCAATATCTTCCTTTTCCCGTATAAAATTGCACCCGGTGGAATTGCAGGTCTTGCAACGGTTCTTTATTATGTTTTCAACAGTTTTATGCCTCTTGGTGTATTGATTCTTCTATTGAATCTTCCTCTTTTTATATGGGGTATCATTAAGTTAAAATGGAAATTTATGATCAGAACCCTGTATGCCACTGTTGTCATGTCGGTTATCATAGACCTTACAGCTTCATTCCTAGGGAATGTCGGATCGAATTACCTGATGCCCGGAGAAACTGATTTAATACTGTTTGCCTTTTTTGGAGGTTTGATCATAGGAATAGGACTGGGTATTATATTCAGGCTTCATGCTACCACCGGTGGAACTGATTTGATAGCCGAACTAGTCAGACGCAGCGGAGTCAATCTTACCATGGGGCAGGCACTGATGATATTTGATGCCATGATTGTAATTCTGGCCGGAGTATATTTTCAAAGTTTCATGTTAGCCCTTTATGCAATGATTGCCGTTCTTGTAACCTCGAAGGTTGTGGATTCAATACTTGAAGGGTTTAATTTTTCTAAAGGTCTTTTCATCATATCTTCAAAACACACTGAAATATCGACTCGAATAATGCATGACCTTGGAAGAGGACTGACCGGTTTTCAAGGAACAGGTAAATATACAGGAGATGCTAAGGAAATACTGTTTTGTGTTGCCAGGGCAAAATTCATACCGGATATAAAGACAATAGTAAAGGAAATAGACCCTGATGCGTTTGTGGTTGTTACAAATGTACATGAAGTTTTGGGGGAAGGATTCAGAGGCTTTGACAACCAAAATAGCTGATTGTATACTGATTAAGAATAGAACAGGAGAAAACAAATGGATAAAAAAACACTGTTGGAATTGAAGAAAAAGGCAGTTAGAGTAAGAAAACATATCCTGGATGAAGTCTATAGTGCACAAAGCGGTCACCCGGGCGGATCATTGTCAAGTACAGAGATATTTACTTACTTATTCCAGAACGAAATGAAGCTTGATCCGGCCAATCCGAAATGGATGGACAGAGACAGATTTGTACTCTCAAAAGGCCATTGTGCTCCGGGTTTGTATGCTTCACTGGCGGTCAGGGGATTCTTTCCGGAAAAAGACCTGACGGGATTTCGAAGCATTGACAGTTATCTGCAGGGCCATCCCAGCATGAAGGATGTTCCCGGGGTAGATATGTCAACAGGTTCCCTGGGTCAGGGAATATCAACTGCAGTCGGAATGGCCCTTGCAGGGAAACTTGATAAAAAGGATTACAGGGTCTTCACATTGCTTGGAGATGGAGAAATTCAAGAAGGGCAGGTCTGGGAGGCACTTATGTCTGCTGCTCATTACAAATTGGATAATCTCACAGCATTCATTGACCATAACGGACTCCAGATAGACGGTAAAATATCAGATGTAATGTGTCCTGAAGATGTAGTTGAGAAGTTCAGAGCATTCTGCTGGAACGTAATTCAGATAGACGGTCATGATCTTGAAGCCATTGAGGCAGCCGTTCAAGCGGCCAAGGCAATAAAAGGAAAACCCACAATGATAGTTGCCGAGACAATAAAAGGAAAAGGTGTTTCATATATGGAGGATGTTGCGGGATGGCACGGAATGGCTCCTGATGAAGAATTGTATAAAAAGGCAATTGCGGAGCTCGACGAAGCAATGGCTTTGCTGGAGGTGGAATAATGGCTGAAAAAATTGCTACGAGACAGGCCTATGGCGATGCTCTCGCAGAATTCGGAGTAGATGAAAGCATAGTTGTTTTTGATGCGGATCTATCCAAATCAACAAAGACTGCAACTTTTGAAAAGAAGTATCCTGAAAGGTTCTTCAATATGGGAATAGCTGAAGCCAACATGATGTGTGCAGCTGCAGGAATGTCAACCTGCGGAAAGACTGTATTTGCAAGCACATTTGCAATATTTGCTGCAGGAAGAGCCTGTGAGCAGGTAAGGAATTCTATCTGTTATCCAAATTTGAATGTTAAAATAGGAGCTACCCATGCCGGTATTTCAGTTGGAGAGGACGGGGCAAGCCATCAGATGCTGGAGGATATTGCAAACATGAGAGCTCTGCCTAACATGGTTGTAATCAGTCCAGCAGATGCAGTTGAAACAAGGCTTGCAGTAAAGGCTTCCATAGAACATAAAGGCCCGGTTTACCTGAGGCTCGGAAGGCTGAATGTCCCTGTTATATTTGATGAAACTTATAAATTTGAAATAGGAAAAGGTGTTGAACTGAAAAGTGGTTCTGATGTAACAATCATAGCAACAGGACTGTTGGTTCATGAAGCAATAACGGCTTTTGATATTCTTGCTGAAAAAGGAATTTCTGCCAGAATAGTCAATATGCCCACCATCAAACCAATTGATGAGGATATTATCGTAAAGGCTGCAAAAGAAACTGGAGCTATAGTAACAGCTGAAGAACATAATATACTCGGTGGACTCGGAAGCGCTGTATGTGAGGTTGTTGCCGAAAAATGTCCCGTTCCGGTATTGAGAATCGGTACAAAGGATAAGTTTGGCAAAAGCGGAAAACCGGCTCTGCTAATGAAGGAATATGAGCTGACCGACGAAGACATTGTAAAAAAAGCAGAGGAAGTCCTTAAACTCAAGTAAAGCAAAAAGGAATGCACCGCATTCCTTTTTTGACTGGGGAAAATATGAAACCTTTGATAATTGACAGCCATGCACATCTTGATGACAGTCGTTTTAAAGATGATCGCAATGAAGTAATAGAAAGGGCAAAGGAAGCGGGGGTTGCGCGTCTGATAAATATCGGCGCTGACATTGAGTCCAGTTACTCTGCCCTGAAGCTTGCAGAAAAACATTCCTTTATATTCGCAGCTGTTGGTGTTCACCCTCATGATGCAAACGAATATAACATTTCGGTTGAGAAGGAAATCATTGAAATGGCAAAGTCACAGAAAGTTGTTGCCATTGGAGAAATAGGACTTGACTATCATTATGACAATTCACCTAGGGAACTGCAGAAGCAGGCTTTTGTAAGTCAGCTCAAAGTGGCAGCCTCCCTCGATTTGCCTGTAATAATTCACAACAGGGAAGCTCACAGGGACTGCCTTGATATATTGCAAAAGGAAAACAATGACAGGCAAAGAGGAGTGTTTCACTGTTACTCAGGAAGTGCTGAAATGGTAAGAGAAGTCATTGAAATGGGATTTTATGTTTCATTTGCCGGTGTGATAACATTCAAAAATGCCAAAAAGGCAGTACAGGCATTGCAAATGGTACCGCTTGACAGGTTGCTTTTCGAAACAGACTGCCCCTATTTGTCACCGGAACCATACAGGGGAAGACGGAATGAGCCTGCTTTTATACAGTTAACCATAATTAAGATGGCTGAGGTTCTTGGTATGGAATATGAGGAACTTTGCTTTAAAGTCTGGGAAAACACACACAGGCTTTTCAGCCGTTTGCCAAAAAACAGCCATATGATAAAATAATGACTGGCGGATGACCGCCGATGGACCTTTTGGAGGTTTTTATGAAAAAAGCAGCCGTTATAACAGTAAGTGCAATTCTTTTCGTTGTGTTGCTGGCAGTCAACTATTTGCTCTGGGATAATTCAACAAAACAGGAAAGCATCAAGGAACTCGAATCCAAGGAAGAAACCAAACAGGAGTCACTTGAGCAAGTTTTGAATGATTACTGGAACGAAAAGAATTTAAATACTGATTTGCAGCAACAGATTACTGATCTTCAGAACACAATAATTGAGAAAGACAGTGAAATAACCAAATTGACTACTGAGAAAATGGATATTTGGGCTATGGTTGGAGACAAAAACAATATTATTAGCCAGTTGAAAAAGAATAC
Source organism: Clostridia bacterium (assembly GCA_016929655.1). Taxonomy (GTDB): domain Bacteria; phylum Bacillota; class Clostridia; order DUPQ01; family DUPQ01; genus JAFGQE01. The sequence goes on along the minus strand of JAFGIJ010000107.1, from coordinate 906 downwards.
CGATCCGTCAATATACAGGGCAATTGTCGAGGATTGGGTGGATAACATCATAAACAATGATTATTTTATGGCATACAGCAGTCATAATGAAAAAGATATTTTCAATAACAGGGCCGATATTCTTTTTACCAGATATGGGGAAAAGTTCATGAATATAGAGTTCATGGAAGTAACTGAGTTCAAGGTCAGATTATTGGAAGGTGAAGACGCTTTGGATCAAGCTGCCAGAAATAGAATTGTTTTTGATGTTCTGCTGAACGTAGAGTTGATCAAAGATACAGAAGGCTATCCTGTCAGTGATGCCATTTTTAAAAACGGAATCAACCATTTCAAGATTACAATGGCTTTTGACCAAAGCCGGGGGCAGTGGATTATCTGGACCATTGAATAATATAAGATAATAAGCAAGATGAGGCATGTATTTTCGTACATGCTTCATGTTTGATGAAGTAGAATTGAATCTACACCTTGGATGTTGGGTTAAATGGTCTCAATACACCTTTGTTGACAAGGCCTGGGTATTTAAGTATAATCTGTATGCTTTTTGAAAGGCAGGTAAAAAATGACTACGCACCACGATAAAGTGCAGAAATACGACTTCATAAAATACACTGTGTCAGGTATATTCCTGATTCTTTTCTGTGCCTTTATATCTCTATATTTTTTTGAAAACAGCATGAAAGACGTAAAGATGACAATCAATGGAACGGTTTATGCTGCCAGGACAATCCAAAACACGGTCGGTGAATTCATTGAGGACAACGACATACCATTTGACCAAAATTACGACTATATCACAGCACCGTTGAATGCACCCCTAGATATGGAAAACACCAACAGCTTTGTTATAATGAATGCTGTTCCGGTCAAGCTTATATATGATGGTTTCGAAAAAGAAATAATGAC